>NZ_CP043420.1:2416412-2718464 GCF_008247605.1 Kushneria phosphatilytica
CATGACGCCATCAGCTCACAGTCGCCATCGACATGACCGCATTCGGTCATGGCGATCGGGCCTTCGATGGCAGTAATGATGTCTCGCACCGTGATGAGATGCGCCGGACGAGCCAGCCGATAGCCGCCCCGCGCACCACGGTGTGAGGCCAGCAGTCCGGCCCTGAGCAGTAACTTCAGGGTCTTGCTGACTGTGGGACGAGGCAGGCCAACGCTGTCAGCGAGCTCTGCAGCAGCATGGGATTGTTCCGGATGACGCGCCATTTGCGCCATCACCACAGCGCCGTAGTCACTCATTTTCGACAGCTTCAGCATGTCGCCCCCTTGCCTCCTTGCCTCCTTATTGCGGACCATTTTAGTCCTCATTCATCGGGCTGTGAAGCTGCCTGACCGCCAATCATCCTGATAGTCATCATTCAATGGTATCGAACGATCTACCGTGGACCGCCGCTGCGCTGATCACTTGTGTTTCCCGTATGGCGCAATACGCTGAACGGAGTACTACTGATGTTCATGGATGAAAGGGAGAGCGCAATGAGCCGGAATGTGGCCGAAATCATGGTCGATGTTCTTGTCGAAGCGGGCGCCCAACGCTGCTATGGCGTGGTCGGTGACACCATCAATCAGCTGACTGATGCCGTGCGACGCAGTGATATGGACTGGGTCCATGTACGTCACGAAGAAGTGGGTGGGTTCGCCGCTGGCGGCGAGGCAGCACTGACCGGAGAGCTGGCAGCCTGTGCCGGGACCTGCGGCCCGGGAAGCCTGCACTTCGTCAATGGGCTGTTCGAAACGCATCGCAATGGCGCGCCGGTGGTCTTCATTGCCTCTCAGGTTCCCACTTCAGAACTTGGCGTTGGCTTTCCACAGGATGTGGATCAGAAAAAAGTTTACGAACAGTACAGCGTCTTCTGTGAATACATCGTCAATCCGGAACAGGCGCGACGCATGACCGTTCTGGCGGCCCAGGAAGCCCTGGCCAAGGGTGGAGTCGCCGTTCTGATCGTGCCCGGCGATCTGTTTACCCAGGCGCCGCAACAGGAATTACCGTGGCGGGTTCACCGCTTCGATCCCATTATTCGACCCAGTGCCGAAGAGCTGGTACCGATCATCGAACGCCTCAACCAGGGTGGCAGAATTTCCATTTACGCCGGCTATGGCTGCGCCTCGGCCCGTGAGGAAGTCCTGGCGCTGGCCGATCGGCTCAAGGCCCCTGTGGCATGGACCTCGCGCGCCAAGGATTTTATCGAACACGATAATCCCTTCGATGTCGGCATGACCGGGGTCTTCGGTCTGGACGGCGGTTATCGCGCGGTAGCCGAATGCGACACGCTGATTCTACTGGGTTGCAGCTTTGCCTGGACCCAATTCTATCCTGATAATGCCACCATCATTCAGGTCGATCTCGATGCCGGCCAGATCGGCCGGCGCCACCCGGTTGATATCGGTGTAGTAGGCAGCGTACGCGACACCTGTGAAGCACTGGTTCAGACAGTTGAGGCACACAAGGATACCCGCTGGCTGGATGAATGCCGCGAGGCTTATGCCAAAGCACTGTCACACGCCGCGCATGACTCCCGCGATGATGAGCTCATCCATCCTCAGGAGCTGACCATGGCGCTGGATCGGCTCGCCGATGACAATGCCATCTTCACCGCAGACGGCGGCAGCCCGATGGTCTGGATGCTGCGTCACATTCGCACCAACGGTCGTCGGCGCACCATGGCCAGTCTGGTACATGGCACCATGGCCAACGCCTACCCACAGGCTCTGGGGATTGCCAAGGCGATGCCTGATCGACAGGTGATCGCCATGTGCGGCGATGGCGGCCTTTCAATGCTGATGGGCGATCTGTTAACCGTGGTGCGCGAGCAGCTACCCCTCAAACTGGTGATCTTCAATAACGAGTCGCTGGGATTTGTCGAGATCGAGCAGAAGGTCGAGGGATTGCTGGATGCCTACACCGAGCTCAACAATCCTGACTTCAGTCAGCTGGCCGCCTCGATCGGCATGCGGGGACGGCGGGTCGAGCAAAAGCATGAGCTCGACGGTGCCATCAGCGAACTACTCGCCCATGAGGGGCCGGCCCTGCTCGATGTCCGTGTCAACCGCATGGAGCTGGTCATGCCGCCGAAGGTCGAAAGTGGCGAAGTGGCGTCAACCGCCCTCTACTCGGCCAAGGCCATGCTCAACGGCCGCATGGATGATGTGGTCGATCTGGTGAAGAGTAACTTCCTCAAGCGCTGAAACCAGCACCATCAACAGGACAACGCCCCGATAGCCATGGCTGCCGGGGCGTCTGATAGCGGCTGCATTCAGCCTGTCACTCGGCAAACGGATTGCGCAGCACGATGGTTTCGTTACGGTCGGGGCCGGTCGAGATGATATCGATCGGCGTACCGACCTGCTCTTCCAGAAAGGAAATGTAGGCGCGAGCGTTGTCCGGCAGATCCTCCAGCGCTCGAATACCCAGAGTGGACTCCTTCCAGCCCGGTAGATCCCGGTATTCGGGCTCGATGGTTTCGTAGCCTTCGCTATCCACCAGATTATCGATCAGATCGCCATCCTTGGTGCGATAGCCGACACAGACACGAATATTCTCCAGCCCATCGAGAACATCAAGCTTGGTCAGGCATAGCCCCGACACGGAGTTGATCTGGACGGCATGGCGCAGGGCTACGGCATCGAACCACCCGCAGCGACGGGCGCGACCGGTGGTAGCGCCAAACTCATGCCCTTTCTCGGCCAGATGACGGCCGAACTCATCAAACAGCTCGGTAGGAAACGGCCCCGAACCGACACGCGTGGTGTAGGCCTTGGTAATGCCCAGCACGTAATCCAGATAGAGCGGACCGACCCCTGAACCGGTAGCCGTACCGCCCGCGGTCGTATTGGAACTGGTGACAAAGGGGTAGGTACCGTGGTCGATATCCAGCAGCGAGCCCTGTGCGCCTTCGAACATGATGTTCTGATTGGCCTTGCGAATATCGTGTACCAGCGACACGGTATCACAGACCATCGGACGCAGATCCTCGGCCATCGCCATGGCTTCATCCAGTACCTGCTGAAAATCCACCGGCTCCTCGCCGTGATAGCGGGTCAGCACGAAGTTGTGATAATCAAGCACTTCCCCGAGCTTGCTGGCAAAGCGTTCACGGTGAAGGATATCTCCCAGACGCAGGCCGCGACGCGCCACCTTGTCTTCATAGGCCGGACCGATACCACGCCCGGTCGTGCCGATCTTCGCCACACCCCGTGCTTTTTCCCGAGCCTGATCCAGCCGCACGTGATAAGGCAGGATCAGGGGACAGGCTGGCGACAACCGCAGTCGCTCGCGTACCGGCACGCCCTTGTCCTCGAGTTCACGAATTTCATCAAGCAGGGCTTCGGGCGACAGCACCACCCCATTACCAATGACACAGGTCACGTCGCTGCGCAGAATACCCGAGGGGATCAGGTGCAGTACCGTTTTTTCGCCATCGATCACCAGGGTATGGCCAGCGTTGTGGCCGCCCTGAAAGCGCACGACTGCAGAAGCCGATTCCGTCAGCAGGTCGACGACCTTGCCCTTGCCTTCATCGCCCCACTGGGTACCGAGCACGACTACGTTCTTGCCCATTGCCTTCATCTCTGTAGTGCGGCCCGCCTCCCGTCTCTCGAGGGCAGCAGACCTGAATGAAAAATCGACTCAGCCTTCGAGCGAGCACACCTGCCAGTGGCCATCACGCTCAACGAGTTCGCGATCACAGAAGTGGGTCCGCGCCCCGGTGGTCTGCCCGGAGAGGGCCTGCACCACCCGTTCGCCAGCCAGCCGCAACTCGCTGACGCGAAGTGCCAGCGTTTCGCTCTCGACAGCAGGTGCCCAGATGCCATCATGGCGGGCCTGCTGCTCATCAAGCGACGCCAGCAGTTTAAGGTCCATCGAGCACCCGGTGGCAGGACGAGGGCGACCAAAGGCACGGCCGGTGTCGTCATAACGCCCCCCCTTGGCCAGCGCCTGACCATAACCCGGCACATAGGCGGCGAACACCATGCCGGTGTGGTATTCATAACCGCGTAGTTCAGCAAGATCGAAATAAAGCGACACATGCTCGAAATCACGCCCGATCGACGTGCGCAGCGCTGTCAGTTGCGCCAGTGCTTCGCCCACGGCTGCCGGGGCGCCGGCAAACACTGTGCGTGCACGTTCGAGTACCTCATCGCCACCATGCAGACGAGGCAGTTGCCGCAGCATTTCGGCCAGCGATGGATCCTGCACGTGAGCATCGACAATGTTATCGACCTCCCCCACGGCCTTGCGCTCAAGCGCCTCGAACAGGGCGTGTTCGGCGTCCGACGTCAGCCCGGCCTCGCCGGCCAGGGCACGATAAATACCGATGTGGCCAATGGCCAGATGCACATTACGAGCACCCGCCAGATCGAGGCTGGAAAGCACCAGCTGCATGATTTCCAGGTCCGCTTCCAACCCGGCATGTCCGAACAGCTCGAGTCCCAGCTGCACCGGGCTTCGGCCGCCCTGATACTCGTCGGCCTGAGCACGCAGGACATGGGCGCAATAACAGAGCCGCACCGGACCGTCACGACGCAGCGAGTGCGCGTCCATACGTGCCACCTGGGGGGTCACGTCCGCGCTGGCCCCCATCAGACGCCCGGTTAACTGATCGGTCAACTTGAAGGTCTGCAGATCGAGATCGGTACCAGTACCGGTCAGCAGCGAGTCGAGGAATTCGACCGGCGGTGGCATGACCATGTCATACCCCCAGCGGTAATAGAGATCCAGCAGCGCGCGCCTCAGCGATTCCATGCGTAGCGCCTGAGGCGGCAGCACTTCATCCATGCCGTCAGGCAGCAGCCAGCGGTCAGCGATGGTCATGGCATTCGTCCTGCCAGGAGAGTGAGTGAATCCGGCCGGACCGTTCGCATTGCGGCGCCGGGTAACGCTACGCCAGCGGACGGCCACAAAAAAACCGGGGAGGGTCCCCGGTTATGGGAGTCTATCACGAAACGCCCGTGGAGGAAGCCCACGGGCCTGTTCGATCAGGGAGAAGGCAGCTCTGTGGCACCGCCATTGACACTTTTTCCCTGAGGATCGAGCAGATACCGGAAGAAAGCGTTGTTATGCGGATTGAGCACCAACAGCCCGTTGCCATCACCAAAGCTGTCACGATAGGCGCGCAGCGAGCGGTAGAAGCGGAAGAAATCCGGGCTCTGTTGATAGGCATCAGCATAGATCGCCGCCGCTGAGGCATCACCCTCACCTCGAGTAGTCTCGGCAATCTGATTGGCCCGTGCCAGCAGGACCTGTTTTTCCCGGTCAACGCGAGCACGAATCTTCTCTGCCTGCTCCTGGCCCTGAGCACGATATTCACGCGCTTCACGCTCGCGCTCGGAACGCATGCGATCATAGACCGACTGGGTAACTTCCTGCGGCAATTCGATCTGCTTGACCCGAATATCGAGTACCGCCACACCCAGTTCCTTGCGCATCTGCTTGTCGAGCGCCTTCGTCGGTGCGGACATCAGCTCGTCACGACGTTCACTGACGATTTCCGAGAGCGTATTACGCCCGAACTCGTTACGCAGCGCCTCATCGACACGCGGCTCGATCAACCGTTCGGCGACCTGCTCATCGCCGGTGGTCGCCTCATAAAAGCGTTGCGGGTTGATGATCTTCCATTTGACGTAGGAGTCGACGATGACCGCCTTTTTCTCTGCAGTCAGATAACGGCTGGCACTGGCGTCCAGTGTCAGTACGCGGCTATCGAAGGTGCGCACGGTATTGAGAACCGGCACCTTGACGTGCAGGCCTGGGCCGATATCGCTCTCTACCACTTCGCCGAAGCGCAGCTTGATGGCTCGTTCGGTTTCATCGACCACGTACAGGCTGCTGCTGGCCAGCCAGCCGAGCACAACCAGCACGACAATGATGACCAGGGCACGGTTATTAAACATTAACGGCCCTCCCGAAGACTTTTCTGACGGCTCTGTGTGGCAATCTGCTCGGCAATACGCTGAGAGAGCTGATCTACCTGCTGATCATTCATGGATTGACTACTGCTCGAGCCGCTGCTGTTGGCCGACTGCAGCTGTCCCAGCGGCAGCACGGTCACATTGTTGTTCGATCCCGGGTCAACCAGCGCCTTGCGGGTATGACTCAACACATCACTGACGGTTTCCAGATAGAGGCGTTCACGCGTGACTTCAGGTGCTTTTTCATATTCGCGGGCCAGCGATGTGAAGCGATTGGCATCCCCCTGGGCCTGAGCGACGACAGACTCCTTGTACCCCTGGGCTTCTTCCTTGATGCGCTGGGCCTTGCCCTGAGCTGCCGGCATCACCGCATTTTCGTAGGCCATGGCCTGGTTAATGGTACGCTGACGCTCCTCCCGAGCCTTGATGACATCATCAAAAGCGTCCTGCACCTGATCAGGCGGCGAAGTGGACTCCACGTTAACGGTCTGCAGTTGCAGGCCGATGTGATAGCTATCAAGGTAGGATTGCAACCGTTCGGTCACCTGAGAGGCCACCAGTTCACGGCCCGAAGTCAGAATATCGTTCATTTCGGTGCTGCCAATGACATGGCGCAACGCTGAATCCATGGCGTTCTGCATGCTCACTTCGGGCGAGCGTACATTAAGCACGTAATCACGCGGGTCGGAGACCAGATACTGCGAGGAAAGCTGAACCTTCACGATATTCTCGTCCTTGGTCAGCATCGAATCCGTCTGGCTCAGCGAACGCACCTGAGTGACATTTACCCGATGAACATTATCTACCAGTGGCGGGTTCCAGTGCAGTCCGGGCCCTACGGTATTCAGATACTTGCCAAAACGCAGTACGACGCCTCGCTGGGACTGATCCACCAGATAGAATCCGGAACCGGCCCAGACCACAAGTGCGACCACGATGACGATCAGCGGCAATACCAGGGTATTACGGCGCTTCTCACCGTTACCGTTGCCATTACCACCGTCATTGCCATTTGCCCGCTGGGGGCGCTGTTGCTGACCCAGCAGGCCATTGAGGCGATTCTTCAGCTTCCTGAGCAGCTCATCAAGATCCGGCGGGCCCTGGTTATTACCGCCCCCGCCACCGCCGCGGCCCCCACCACTCCAGGGGTCCTGCTGGTTGTTATTACCACCTGGCTCATTCCAAGCCATACATCGTCTCCAAAAGGGCAGGAAGTGCTGGCGCTCGACGCACGGCCGACTCACGAACCGGGGCATTCCGCTCGAATGCCCCGTAACAGGTTGCGCGTTGTAACATACCCCGAAACAGGATGTCCTGAAACCGGTCTGATCCATTGGGGTAGCCGAGGATATTCACTTCGGCAGGATCAGGATGAGGAATCGGGCAGCACCCTGGAATCGTCACGTTCGTGACTCTCCAGATAATCGGCAGGATCCTCATCGGCACGCGCCAGCAATTGCATGAAATCACGGCGCGGCAACCTCACCGCAAGATGCGAGCGACCCTCATCGTCAAAAACCTCTTCACGCACCGAGCCGAGTTCGAACAACTGGGCTCGCAGCCAGCCCTGGGCCGGCGACAGCGTCAACTGCGTATCCAGTACATCGACTGCCAAACGCTCGGACAGCGCCTGCTCCAGCAGATCGAAGCCCTGTTGCTGCTGGGCAGAGAGCCACACTACCGTGGGCAGGCCCTCATCATTGCGTTCCAGTCGAGGCGCCATATTCAGTAGATCGGTCTTGTTCATCACCAGCAGTCGAGGCACTTCCTCGGCGCCGATTTCCGCCAGCACCGCGTTGACCTGTTGAACATGGCTCTCACGCTCTTCATCGGCAGCGTCAATGACATGAACCAGCAGGGTAGCCTCGGCCGCTTCCTGAAGGGTGGCCTGAAAGGCTTCTACAAGCTTGTGTGGCAGATGCCGGATGAAGCCCACGGTATCCGCCAGCACTACCGGGCCGACATCCTCCAGCTCAAGTCGCCGCAACGTCGGATCGAGGGTGGCAAAGAGCTGATCGGCGGTAAACACCTCCGAGGCCGTCAACGCATTGAACAGCGTCGACTTGCCCGCGTTGGTATAGCCTACCAGGGAGACCGAGGGAATTTCCGCACGCGCTCTGGCACGCCGGTTCTGGTTGCGCTGACTGCGTACCTTGTCAAGACGCTTGTGAATCGACTTGATACGTGCGCGCAATAAGCGACGGTCGGTTTCCAGCTGGGTTTCACCGGGACCACGCAGCCCGATCCCCCCCTTTTGTCGTTCAAGGTGGGTCCAGCCGCGAACCAGTCGCGTGGCCATGTATTCCAGCTGAGCCAGTTCGACCTGCAGCTTGCCTTCATGGGTACGCGCCCGCTGGGCGAAGATATCGAGAATCAGACCGGTGCGATCAAGCACCCGGCACTGCAATTCACGCTCGATATTGCGCTCCTGGGAGGGAGAGAGGGCATGATTGAAGATCACCAGCTCGGCCTTGTGCTCACGCAGCATGGCGCGAGCCTCTTCGAGCTTGCCTTCTCCGATCATGGTCTTCGGACTGGGCTTGCGTCGACTGCCCGTCAGCAGGGCAGCCGGCTCTGCGCCGGCACTACGTACCAGCTCCAGGAACTCCGAAGTATCCTCCCGTTCGGTGCTGTCCTCGAAATCGACATGCACCAGAATCGCGGTCTCACCGCTTTCAGGACGCTCGAAAAACAATCAGCGTCTCTCCTCAGCTTTCCTGGCCATTCTGCAGCCCCGGGTCCTGGGCAGGCAGACGCACATTACGAGAAGGCACGACAGTGGAAATGGCGTGTTTGTAAACCATCTGACTGACCGTGTTGCGCAGCAGAATCACGAACTGATCAAAGGACTCAATCTGACCCTGCAGCTTGATGCCATTGACGAGAAAGATGGAGACCGGAATGCGCTCCTTGCGCAGAATGTTCAGATAGGGGTCCTGAAGAGACTGTCCTTTGGACATGTAGTTCTCCAAAATTATTGCATGGTGTTTATCGTTTATTGCAATGCGCCGTTTGATGCCTGAACTCAGGCTTTCATCCGCCGCATTCCGGGTCCGCTGTACCGAATGGCTGCTTCTGAGGGCAGCGCTCGGCAGGCTGGCGTGCCACATTGAAATGTGACCACTTATATTACGCTAAGTGCCGTTATCGCGCACGATTTTCAAGGCCTGAGTCAGGATGTCAGACGATAGGGCATCAATGGTGTAGCACTCCGGCCAGCCTCGAAGCCAGGTCATCTGGCGCTTGGCCAGCTGACGCGTGGCGACAATACCCTGCTCACGCATTGCGTCCAGACCCAGGCCCTGGTCCAGGCCCTGCCAGAACTGGCGGTAACCGACACTCCTGATCGAGGGAAGCTCGGCATGAAGATCACCCCGAGCCCGCAACGCTTGAACTTCATCGACAAAACCGGCTGCCAGCATACTGTCGAAACGTCTGGCAATACGCTCGTGCAGTACGCGTCTGTCTCCCGGTACAAGCCCGATGTTCAATGGCCTGAACGGAAGCGCCGGGGGCACCTGAGCCCGCCAGTGTTCTCCCATCGGGCGGCCGGTAGCCCGAAAAACTTCCAATGCTCGCAGCAACCGCTGGGGATCGTTGGGATGCAACCGCGCAGCTGATTCCGGATCAACCCGAGCCAGCTCCGCATGCAGCCCGGCACTGCCTCGTTCGGCCTGCAGGTCTGCCAGCGCCTGACGTATTTCCGGCTGCGCGGCGGGCATTTCGGCAACACCCCGGGTCAATACCCGGAAATAGAGCATGGTACCGCCTGCCAGCAGCGGTATCCGCCCCCGCGCGGCAATCTCATTGATATGGGCAAGGGCATCGTTGCGAAACTCCACCGCCGAGTAGGGTTCGGCAGGGTCCCGGATATCGATCAGCCGATGGGGTGCACGCGCCTGCTCCTCGGCGCTCGGCTTGGCTGTGCCGATATCCATGCCTCGGTAAACCATCGCCGAATCGACGCTGATCAGTTCACAACCCAGGCGTTCGCACAACTCGATAGCCAGATCAGTCTTGCCCGAGGCAGTCGGCCCCATCAGCAAAATGGCTGTCGGAAGTGTCTCCCCGAAACCGGGCTGTACCATGGCTACTGCCCCCGGGCAAAAAGGCGATCAAGTTCACGCATCGACAACTCCTTCCAGGTCGGTCGACCATGATTACACTGACCGCTGCGCTCGGTGCGTTCCATATCACGCAACAACGCATTCATTTCCTCGATCGTCAGCCGACGATTGGCCCGTACGCTACCATGACAGGCCATGGTGGAAAGCAGTTCCAGCAAATGTGCCTCGATCGCCTGACTGCGACCATAGCGTTCGAGTTCGGCCAGCATTTCGCGAATCAGTCCTTCGCAATCGGCACCGGCCAGCAACGCCGGCAGCTGGCGCACCAGCACCGTCTCCGGCCCACCCGGCTCGAGTATTACGCCTACCTGTTCGAAGGCGGCATGCTCACGCTCGATCAGCTCTACCTCACCCTCGCTGACCGCCAGCGAGATGGGCACCAGCAGAGGCTGTGACTCAACCCCTCCCGCCAGATACTGCCCTTTCAGGCGCTCATAGGTGATCCGCTCATGGGCCGCATGCATATCCACGATAATCATGCCCCGCGCGCTCTGCGCCAACACATAAACACCATGCAGCTGAGCAACGGCATATCCCAGCGGAGGCACATCACTTTCCTGCGGACCACGCTCGGCCACCTCGCCACCTGCAACAGGCGTATCCGAGGCAGTCGGCACGGTCGTACTGTTACCACGAGGCTCAAGCAGACGGGATTCATGCTCGGGATGCAGGGCTCGATAGCCGGCCATGAACTCGCGTATGCGCTGTTCACCGGGACGCTCCCCCTGGGAGGGGCGATACTCATGCCCTCCCCCGTTTCCGGGGTCTGACGCGGCATGCCTTGCCAACGCCATGCCCTGCTGCTGCCAGCTGGCGCTATCTTCCCGGGCACGCTCGGACGGTACGCTCTGCGAATCCTCGGCAGGCACCTCAGCTGATACCGATTCCGTATTGGGTCTGACATCTGCCAGTGCACGATGGAGACTCGAAAAGAGGAAATCATGCACCAGACGGGCGTCGCGAAAGCGCACCTCATGCTTGGTAGGATGGACATTGACGTCCACACCACCGGCATCGAGCTCCAGGTACAGTACGAATACCGGATGACGCCCGTGAAAGAGCACATCCCGATAAGCCTGTCGTACGGCGTGGGCCACGAGCCGATCGCGGATTGCCCGGCCGTTGACAAAGAAATACTGTTGATCAGTCTGGGCGCGCGTATGCGTGGGCAACCCCACCCAGCCCCAGAGGTGCAACCCGCTGGCTTCAATATCGACATGCAGTGCATTGTCGAGAAAACCGCGCCCCAGCAGCCGACCGATACGCTTTTCCATCGTCAGCTGATCACTGCCTGCGCTCAGTTGATGGACCACCTTGCGATTGTGACTCAGCGTCAGATCGATTTCGTGATGCGAGAGCGCCAGTCGCCGAAAGGCCTCCTCGGCGTGGCCGAATTCCGTTTTCTCGGTACGCTGAAACTTGCGCCGTGCCGGCGTGTTGAAGAACAGATCACGTACGGTCACGGTGGTGCCCCGGGGATGAGGCGCCGGCGAGACGCGCGGTGTCATTTCGCGCCCTTCGGCGACGGCCCGCCAGCCGTCGCTATGCTCTTCACTGGTATTGGAAAACAGCTCCAGCCGCGACACGGCACTGATCGCTGCCAGCGCCTCGCCGCGAAAACCGAGGGTGGCTACCCCTTCAAGATCATCGAGCGTACCGATCTTGCTGGTCGCATGACGTGACAGCGCCAGCCCCAGATCATCGTGATCGATGCCGCCACCGTTGTCGCGTACCCGAATCAGCTTGCTCCCCCCGGCCTCAAGCTCGATATCGATACGGTTGCTACCGGCATCGATGGCATTTTCCACCAGCTCCTTGATGACCGAGGCCGGACGCTCCACCACTTCACCGGCAGCAATCTGGTTGGCCAGGCGGGGGGCCAGAACCTGAATGCGGCGTTCGCTCACACGGCCTCCTGATGCTTGACGGGGATGAATGATCAAGCCCGTATTGTAACCTGAATGCTTCCCCGGCGGGATGCGCTCAGGGCAATGTCAGTACCTGGCCGACACGCACTACATCGCTGTCGAGATTGTTGACCCGACGCAATGCACCCAGCGATATATCGTGACTATTGGCGATTCCGGACAGGGTATCGCCCGCCCTGACCCGATACTCATCGGCCGCCCCACCCCGGCGCTGATCGCGCTGCCAGGCCAGCAGGCTATCGGGCGGCGGACTGTTTCTGAAATGTCCCCGGATGCCTTCGAAAATCGCATTGGCAAGTTTCTGCTGATGCGCCGAAGAGTTGAGCAGCCGCTCTTCGGTAGGATTGGTAATAAAACCTGTTTCAACCAGTAGAGAAGGAATGTCCGGTGACTTCAGCACCACGAAAGCGGCCTGTTCGACTCTGGAGCGATGCATGCGATTGAACTGGGCAATCTGGCGAATGACATCACCACCGGCAGCCAGTGAATCATTGATGGTCGCCGTCATGCTGAGATCCAGCAGAACTCCACGCAGCATGCGATCCTTGTCTTCCAGACTCAGATCGCCGCCGGAGCCGCCAATCAGATCGGAGCGATTCTCTGTCTGGGCCAGCCAGCGGGCAGTCTCCGAGGTAGCGCCATGCTGCGACAGTGCATATACAGAAGACCCTCGCGGGCTACTGGAGCCAACGGCATCGGCATGAATCGAGACAAAGAAGTCGGCATGACGCTCACGTGCGATACGCAAACGGCCTCGTAACGGGATGAAGGTATCATTGTCCCGGGTCATGTAGGCGCGAAAGCCGGGCGCAGCATCGAACTTCGCCTTCAATTTCCTGCCAATCGCCAGCACTACATTTTTTTCCTTGCTGCGATCGCCAAGCGCACCGGGATCCTTGCCGCCGTGGCCGGGGTCGATCACAACCACGATATCGCGCCTGGGGTGCGGTTTGGCCGCCCGATGGGCGGCAGAGGTACCGCCTTGCCCGGCAACCGCGGTATCGGCTGCTGGCGAATTTCGCCCCAGCTTGCGTCGTGCGTCACGCTCCTGCTGACGAATCAGCGCCTCGATGGGGTCGCCATCGCCCCCTGCGGCCAACTCGTCCGCCTCCCGATCCTTCGATGACCCGCCCAGATCCACGACCAACCGGTGTCCCTTGCCGCTACCGGGGGCAAGTTTGAAGGCGTGGGGAGTTATCGGTCTGGCAAGGTCCATGACCACCCGAAGGTCGTTGCCCTGGCGAATACCCGAACGAATACTGCGGATCAGAGTACTGCCACTGATGGCACTCCCCAGCTCGGTATCCAGTGCCGTATCGGCAAAATCAATGACCAGACGATCAGGTGTATCGAGTGTAAAAACATCCGTCTTTACCTCACTCGATAGATCGAACACCAGTCGCGTACGTTCGCCATTGTCCCATGCCCGCAGATCATCAAGCTCGGCGGCCTGCGCCATCGCAGGCAACAGGACCAGTAACAACATCAGCAGGCAAACCAGCCCGCCCGAAAGGGAATAACGCTTCATGAACCGCCTTCGAGGGAAATACGAATCTGCTCAAACAGTGACGGCAGACTATTCAATGCCTGCATGCCATACGGCGACAGGGCTTCTACATCCGCCTGACGCCCCTGCCCGGCCAGTGCCAATCGGATTCGCAGATCGGGCGAAGGTAGTCGATCACCACCGTGGGAAGGCCACTCGACAAGGCTGAGCGCATCGCTATCCAGCCATTCCCGCGCACCGATGAACTCCAACTCTTCCGGATCGGCAAGACGATAGAGATCGAAGTGATACACTTGCCGCTCACCAACCTCATAAGGCTCAACCAGCGTATACGTCGGACTCTTCACCGCGCCCGTGATACCGAGTGCCCGCATGACACCACGCGCCAGTGTGGTCTTGCCGGCCCCCAGTTCACCTTCGAGCCAGACATGACCACTGAATGCCATGGCCTCGGCCAATGCCCGTCCGAAAGCGACCTGAACGTTTTCGTTGTCGAGTGCAAATCTCTGCATATCCGACTCATGCCATGCCGGTCAGGGGTTGACCAGCTGCCGCGCAAAGCATGCCAGATCAGTTGCCAGCAGGCCACGTTCGCCACCTGAAGCCGCCGCCCGATCAGCCGCCATGCCATGCACTGCCACACCCGTCGCTGCTGCCTGCAAGGGCGGCAAGCCCTGCACCAGCAGCGAAGCGATCATGCCGCCCAGCACATCACCCATGCCGCCGGAAGCCATACCGGGATTGCCAAATGGGCTGAGCAGGCACTCATCCCCCGATTGACCTCCGACCACCAGCGTTCCCGCACCCTTGAGCACGATAACACCGCCATACCGGTCCTGCAGGGCGCGCGCTGCCGCCCGACGATCCTGCTGCACCTCACCTGTCGAGCAATCCAGCAGCCGTGCCGCTTCACCCGGATGAGGGGTCAGAATCCAGTTATCGCGCCAGGCACCTGACTCTCGAGAGGCGAGCAGATTCAGGCCATCGGCATCCACGACACACGGTCTGTCGGTATTCAGCACCGCCTGCATCAGCCCCTCGCCCCACGCCTGTTGGCCCAGACCGGGACCGATCAGTACGCCGCTGGCAGCTTCAAGCAGTTCCTTGAGATCGAGTCCGTTACGCACCGGCTTGACCATCATCTCGGGACAGCGTGTCAACGCAGGCGGGATATGCACCGCCGAAGTCGCCAGACTGACCAGCCCGGCCCCCAGACGTGCAGCTGTTTCCGTTGCCATGATAGCCGAACCGCCGAACCCTTCGCGTCCACCCACCACCAGCAGATGGCCACACTGCCCCTTGTGGGTCGTCGGCTGCCGTTGTGGCAAAGTCCGTGACGGCAGCGCCTCATCCATCAGCCATCCGACGTGTTCAACATTCGACCGCCGCAAGCGGGTCAGTGAAAGTGGTGCATAATCGATGCTACCGGTGTAATCGGGGGCCTGGCCGGTATACAAACCGAATTTGCGACCGATGAAAGTGACCGTGCGCGAGGCCCTGACGGCACAGCCCAGTACAGCTCCGGTATCGGCATCCAGCCCGGAGGGCAGATCGATCGCCAGCACCGGCAGAGCACTCTGATTGATCGCCCTGATAGCGGCGTCATAAGGCGCACGCACTTCTCCGGTCAGCCCGGTACCCAACAGGGCATCGACGAGCACCTCTCCACGAGGCGTCCACTCTGCCTGCCAGGGTGTTATCGCCACCCCTGCCTGCTGCGCCATGGCCACAGCTTCAGCGGCCTCCCCGGAAAGGGTCTGCGGCTCCTTGAGTGCCACGATTTCAACCTGCCAGCCTGACTGAGCCGCCAGCGCTGCCACCACGTAGCCATCGCCGGCATTGTTACCGGCCCCACACAGTACCGATAGACGCTGGCAGTGTGGCCAGTGACGCTGCAGTGAGGCCCAGGCCGCTTCACCGGCCTGACTCATCAGCTCAAAACCCGGCGTACCGGCATCAATCAGGGTGCGATCCAGCGCACCCGCCTGCTCACGACTATATAGCGCCAGCGCTTCATCGTTTATCATAAAACGCTTCCCTGAAATCATCGTCATTCGATGCTGCCGGCCATTCATGAAATGTCCGCCAGCGCTGTATTCATCAATATCCGCCGTCTGCGGCGTTCGCTATCATGACCGACTCCGCTCTGACAACGGCCTTGCATGATCATGGCGATCCCGATTTCGCCGCCATTGCCGAACGACTCAAAGTGTGGGCGCGCGAGCTGGGTTTTGCACAACTCGGGATCACTGATACCGATCTGTCCAACCACGAAGCCTATCTGGAGCGCTGGCTGGCAGCCGGTTATCAGGGCGAGATGGATTACATGTCGCGCCACGGCACCAAACGCACGCGCCCGGAAGAACTCGAGCCCGGCACACTCCGAGTGATCAGCGTGCGCATGGACTACCTGCCCCCTGAAGTAGAAACCACTCGGGTGCTCAGTCAGCCGAATCGCGCTTATATCTCACGCTATGGCATCGGACGCGACTATCACAAGCTGATGCGCAAGCGCCTGACGCGGCTGGCTCGCCAGCTGGCAGCTGAAATCGGGCCATTTGGCTATCGAGCCTTCGTCGATTCTGCCCCGGTCATGGAGCGCGCCCTGGCTCAAAAGGCCGGTCTGGGCTGGTTCGGCAAGAACGCCATGATTCTGCATCCGCAGGCCGGCTCGCTGTTTTTCCTGGGCGAGATCTATACCGACCTGCCCTTACCGGTCGACAAGCCCTTCGAGGGCGAACACTGCGGCTCCTGCAATCGCTGCCAGACCTGGTGCCCGACCGGTGCCATCGTCGATGACCGGGTGATCGACGCACGCCGCTGCATTTCCTATCTCACCATTGAAAAACATGGCGAGATTCCACTGGAGTTTCGCGAAGCCATGGGCAATCGCGTCTTTGGCTGCGACGACTGCCAGCTGGTCTGTCCCTTTACCCGTTTCACCCGGGCAACGCGTGAGCAGGACTTCACCCCCCGTCATGCGCTTGATCGTGCCGAGCTGGTCACCCTGTTCAACTGGAGCGAAGAGGAGTTTCTTGCCCGCACCGAGGGCAGCCCGATTCGCCGCATCGGCTATGAGCGCTGGCTCCGCAACCTCGCTGTGGGTCTGGGCAACGCCCCTCATGATCCGGCCATTATCAGCGCTCTGCGCGCCCGCCTGGCCTGGCCCTCGGACATGGTACGCGAGCACGTGCGCTGGGCACTGGCCAAACAGTACGAACGTGCCCGGCCTGAAAACCCGGTCGATGCGCGCATCACACCGGTGGATGCCGGCTATCGTGACATCATCGCCCGAGAGGCGCGCTGAACGACACCAGCCACGGCGGAATATCGCAATTCGCGACTGAAGTCGCTCCTACACCCCCAGGAATGAGCAACCCTGTAGTCAATCAACCAGCGGACCGCTCCTTGCAGGAGCGCCTTCAGTTGCAAAAGAGAACCATCTCATCGCCGCCGAAACGCTCCTGCCAACGTCACGAACAGAACGCTTCCAGCCTCACTCCATCAGCAGCCTGCCATGCAGGAGCGACTTCAGTCGCGAAAGCCAACCATTGACGTATCGCAGCCACCACTCCCCCACGTCATCAGATCTTCAGGAAATGCTCACGGTAATATTTCAGCTCTTCGATCGAGTCACGAATGTCGTCCAGCGCCAGGTGAGTCCCTTTTTTGGTCAGGCCAGCCAGTACTTCCGGCTTCCAGCGCCGAGCCAGTTCCTTGAGGGTCGAGACATCGAGATTGCGATAATGGAAGAAGGCCTCCAGCTCAGGCATCTCCCGCTGCATGAAACGTCGATCCTGGTGCACGCTGTTACCGCACATCGGTGAGGCACCACTGGCCACATGCTCGGCCAGAAAGTGCAGGGTGCGCCGTTCGGCCTCACGAGTGTCGATATCGCTCTGACGCACCCGCTCGGTCAACCCGGTATGACCATGGGTTCGCGTATTCCACTCATCCATGGCGTTCAGCAGCGTATCAGGTTGATGCACGGCCATGACCGGCCCCTCGGCGATCACGTTCAGCGCATTATCAGTCACGATGGTGGCAATCTCGATAATACGCTCGTGCTCGGGATCCAGTCCGGTCATCTCCAGATCGATCCAGATCAGGCGTTCATGCTCAAAAGCCTCGGACATGGTGTTGATTCCCTATGACAAAAATGACAATGGCGCAGGATGAAAGCACGACTCTCGGCAGCGTACAATCGCCTCCGGCGTTTCTCCACATTGCCGCTGCCCCATGCCTTCACGCCAATTGATTACGGAGCCTCATGAGCCCACGCAAGCTCAGCCGCCAGCAGCGCTGGCGCATCGAAAAAATTCAGGCTGAACGCGCCCGACGCGCAGAGCGTCGCGAAACCAACGATCATCATCGGGAAGCCGAAGGCGCTCTGGAAGACGAACGCCCCGGCCGGGTGATGGCCCATTTTGGCCACCGACTGGAAGTGGCAGATGAAGCAGGCGAGCGTCATCTCTGCCATCTGCGTGCCAATCTCGATGCGCTGGTCACCGGTGACCGGGTCAGCTGGCGGCCGGCCTCGGATGGCAGCGGCGTGGTCGAGGCCAGACTCGAGCGCAGCTCAACGCTGGAACGCCCTGACAGCCGAGGGCGGTTGCGACCGGTAGCCGCCAATATCGATCGGATCATGATCGTCTTCGCTGCCGAACCCGAACCGCATCCCAACCTGATCGACCGCTATCTGGTCGCTGCAGAGGCGACCGGCATTACCCCCGCACTGATTCTCAACAAGGTCGATCTGCTACCGGAGCGTGCCAGCCGGCTGCATGAGTTGCTTAACGACTATCAGCGGCTGGGGTATGACGTAATCAGCGCTTCGGTACGCAGCGATCATGGTCTGGAAGACCTTCATCAGGCACTGCTTGAACGGACGGCCGTGTTTGTCGGCCAATCGGGGGTGGGCAAATCCTCACTGATCAACGCCCTGTTACCCGACGAGCAGCTGCGCATCGGAGAACTCTCCGGCGAACATCGCAAGGGAACACACACCACGACCACGGCGCGCCTCTATCCGCTACCGGCCGGCGGCCAGCTGATTGACTCACCCGGCATCCGTGAATTCGGACTCGGCCACCTCGACGAACACCAGGTCGCCGAGGGGTTTATCGAGTTTCGTCCCTATCTGGGACACTGCCGTTTCCGCGACTGCCACCACGATCGCGAACCGGGCTGCGCCCTGCGCGAGGCAGTCGAGCGCGGCGAGATCGCGTCTTCACGCTTTGAAAGCTTTCAACACATTATCCGTGAACTGGCCACTTCCACGCGCTGATTCAAGGCTCATGCCGTCGCTCCCCTGCCCTTAGTACTGAAACAACAACAAAATCGACAGTACGAACAATACCCACATGGCCGGACGCACTTCGCGAGCCTTGCCAACGCCGACCTTGACCACCACGAACGAGAGAAAACCGAACACCACCCCATGCGTGATCGAATAGGTCAGAGGAATCAGGATCATCGCTACAAAGGCCGGAATGGCGTCATCCAGCTGATCCCAGTGGATGTTGCGAATCGGTGCCAGCATGAACACCCCTACCATGATCAGTGCCGGCGAGGTGGCAATCGAGGGCACCAGCGACAACAGCGGTGAGAGGAACAGAAACGGTAGAAACAGCAGGCCACAGATGACTGCGACCAGCCCGGTTCTTCCGCCCTGACTGATCCCGGCCGCGGATTCGACATAGGCACTCGCCGGACTGGTCCCCAGCGGCCCGGAAATCAGTGCCGACAACGCATCGATGACCATCGACTGGCGGATGTTGCGCGGCTCGCCCTGCTCATCGAGCAGATTGCCCGCCTGACAGATTCCCATGAAAGTGGAGAGTGCATCAAAAAAGGCGGTGAACAGGATGACGAAGATGAACGGCCAGTAGGCCACTTTCAGCGCACCCAGCAGATCGAGCCGGCCGATCAGACTGAAATCGGGCCAGGCCACCAGCCCGTGATAATTGACCAGAGTAGCGGCCTGATCCGGAGTGACACCGCTGGCATCCCCCCACCAGCGCCCGATCGGGACTGCCAGCAGAGTCGTCACAACGATCCCGATAATCAGAGCCCCCTGCTGTCGGCGAGCCACCAGTACTGCGGTCACCGCCAACCCGATCAGAAAGGTCACCAGCATTGGCGTCATTTCCCCCAGGCCCACCACGGTATCGGGATTGCCGACCAGAAAACCGGCATTGACCAGACCGATGACCGTAATGAAAAGACCGATACCACAGGCAATGGCATGCCGCAGCTGGGCGGGAATGGCATCGATGACATACTGACGGGCATTGAAGACAGCCAGCACGGCAAACAGTACGCCAGCCCAGAACACACAGCCCAGCGCGGTTTCCCAGGGCAGCCCGGCCCCCATCACCATGGTGTAGGTGAACAGGGCGTTAATGCCCATGCCCGGCGCCACCAGTACCGGGTTACGGGCATAGAGCCCCATCATGAGGCTGCCGAAAAAACTGATCAGTACCGTTGCCGTCAGTGCCCCGGGAAAGGGCACACCAGCGCTGGAGAGAATCGAAGGATTGACCACGATGATATACATCGCGGCCAGGAAGGTGGCGATGCCGGCCAGGATTTCTCGTCTGACCGTACTGCCGGCCGCTTCAATACTGAAGTAACGATCGAGCACGTCTCGTCTCCGCCGATTTATTGTGGATCCGCTCGGGCGCCACTGCCCGGCCGAGCCGCTTGCAGCGGGCGATTATAACCAAAGGCTCCCGCCATGCGCAGCGATCATGATACTCGCGGCAGCGTTGCCGGTATGCGATGCTGTCAGCAGAAGTTCGATCAACGACCGGGACGAATCGGGAAACACGCTTCGTCTTTTCAGGAGAGGTCCCCATGACAGAGCACAACACGCTGCCACTGATCATCGAACCCGAACAGCTGGCACGCCACCTCGATGATCCGAAGCTGCTGATCATCGATGTGCCGGCCCGCGCTGACAGTTACCGCGAAGGCCACGTCCCGGGGGCGCTCTTTCTTGATCACACCCGGCTGCTGCGCGGTGAAGGGCCCGTGGCCAATGATGTGCCCTCCGAGGCCCAGCTTTCCGAACTGTGGTCGTCGCTGGGCCTGACCGAACAGACCCATGTCATTGCCTACGACGATGAAGGTGGCGGCTGGGCCGGTCGCCTGCTCTGGACACTCGAGCTGCTGGGGCATCCGCACTACAGCTATCTCAATGGCGGCATCCAGGCCTGGCGCAGCGACAATCTTCCGCTCTCAACCGATGATGTCGCACCACAGCCCAGCGACTATCACGCCGAAATTCGTCATCCTCACATGCTGATGACACGCGAGGAGCTTCAGTCACGACTGGAAGATACCGGCCTGGCCATCTGGGATGCCCGCAGCGCCGAGGAGTACGCCGGCCTCAAGGGACAGAATCGCCATCTCGGTCATATCCCCGGAGCGGTCAATTTCGACTGGCTGGATGTCATGGATCGAAGCAATGGCGCCCGCCTGCGCGATCTCAGCGAACTGCTCACGGAGCTCAATGCCCGTGGCATTACGGCCGAGCATGAGATTGTCACTCACTGCCAGAGCCACCATCGCAGCGGCCTCACCTGGCTGGCCGGCCGGGCGCTGGGGTTCAACATTCGCGCCTACCCCGGCTCCTGGCAAGAGTGGGGCAATCGCGACGATACGCCGGTGGAGCACTGAGCGCTGCATCGAGAGTTGAGCGGGCCGCAGCTTCGGGATAAGGTGCGGCCCCCTGTCCCGTCGGAATGATGACACCATGGATCGCGAGCAGCTTTTCGCCTGGCTTCAGTACCCGATTCCCCACCACACCCTGTCACGCCTGATCGGCCGGGTGGCCGACAGCCGCCAACCGTGGATCCGGGACACTTTTATCCGGCGTTTTGCCAGCCATTACAACGTCGACATGAGTCAGGCCGAACAGCCCGACCTCGGTGCCTATGAAAACTTCAATGCCTTCTTCACCCGAGCGCTGAAGCCCGAGGCAAGGCCACTGGGGGCCGGCATTCTATCCCCTGCCGATGGCGTACTCTCACAGTTCGGTGCCATCAAGCACGGCACGCTGATCCAGGCCAAGGGCCACGCCTACTCGCTCACTGCGCTACTGGGGGGTGACGAAGCGCGCGCCGAACCGCTTCGCCGTGGCCGTTTTGCCACCGTCTATCTGTCTCCACGTGATTACCATCGCGTCCATATGCCGTGCACCGGCACCCTGCGCGAAACCGTCTACGTGCCGGGCCGACTGTTTTCGGTCAATCAGGCTACCACCCGTCAGGTGCCGGCACTGTTTGCCCGCAACGAGCGGCTGGTCTGTCACTTTGATACCGAGCATGGCCCCATGGCGCTGGTACTGATTGGCGCCATGATCGTCGCCGCCATCGAAACCGTCTGGGCGGGTCGCATTACGCCCATCCCTCGCCAGCCACGTCACACACTTTTCGATGCGCAACCTGTCACGCTTGAGCGCGGCGCCGAAATGGGACGCTTCATGCTCGGCTCATCGGTCGTGATGTGCTTTCCGGAGAGTATCGAGTTCAACGAGCCGCTGACCCCGGGTCAGATGGTCAGCATGGGCCAGTCACTGGCCACGCCAAAAAGCTGAGGCTCTGCCGGATTGCGCAACGCTCAACAGCGCGATGTCGGGAAGGCCATGACCTCGGCAATCGAATCCCTGCCAAGCGCCAGCTGAATGAGCCGGTCGATGCCCAGCGCTACACCGCTGCTTTCGGGCAGGCCGGCTTCCAGGGCCGCCACCAGTTGCCGATCACTTTCAACCAGCGGCTTGCCAAGGCGCGCGCGTGCGCGATTATCTTCGGCAAAGCGTTCGGCCTGTTCGCTGGCATCGACGAGTTCGTCATATCCATTGGCGAGCTCCAAACCATCGACATAGACCTCGAAGCGCGCGGCGACCCGATCCCCTTCGACATCGGTGACATGACGGGCCAGCGCAGCCTGACTCGGTGGATAGTCGATAACTATATCAATACCGTCTCGGCCCAGCTGCGGCTCAATGGCCATGCTCATCAGCAGATCAAGGCAGCCGTCACGCTCGATATCATCCATGGCAATACCGCCCCACTCTCCCGCCAGATGCTGAAGTGCCGCCAATGAGGCAGTGAAAGGGTCAACATCGAGCATTTCACGAAAGAGGCTGCGATAGCGACGCAGTCGACGTACGCCGGCTGAGGGCAGCAGCGTTCGGATCAATGCCTCGGTCTCATCAACAAGCGCCTTGAGGGACCATGCCGGGCGATACCACTCCAGCATGGTGAACTCGAGATTGTGGCGGCGCCCCACTTCACCATTACGAAAACTGCGTGCCAGTTGAAAGATCGGTCCGCTGCCAGCCGCCAGCAGTCGTTTCATATGAAATTCCGGTGAAGTCTGCAGCCACAGCCGCTCACGCCCAGCCGGCGTAGTAGCTTCGGTTGAGAGCGAATCAAGATGCACCTCGGTACTGCCTGCGTGACCCAGCACCGGTGTCTCGACTTCCAGTACACCACGCTCGGCAAAAAAACGCCGCACCTCGGCCAGCAGCCGGGCCCGCTCACACAGTGTCTCGATGGCTGCCGAGGGTCGCCAGCTCTCTACCGATTTATCCATCACCTTGTATCCGGAAACAATAACGCGACCACACCATGAGTGTGATCGCGTCAATCAACACGACACTGCCGCCCTCTTCGAGCGCAACAGATCTGGCAATGATCGCTCAGGCGCGACCGACGTATTCACCCTTGCGCGTATCCACCTTCAGTTTCTCACCCTCATTGATGAACAGCGGCACCCGCACCACGGCGCCGGTAGAGAGTGTAGCCGGCTTGGAGCCCCCGTTGGCGGTATCCCCCTTGACGCCGGGGTCGGTCTGGGTCACTTCCAGATCGATGAAGTTGGGCGGGGTCACAGCGATCGGATTGTCATTCCACAGCGTAACGGTGTAGGTCACCTGCTCCTTGAGCCACTTCTCGGTATCACCTACCGCTTTTTTATCGGCGGCGTACTGCTCGAAGGAGCCATCGGTTTTCATGAAGTGCCACATCTCGCCATCATTGAACAGATACTCCATGTCGAGCTCAAGAACATCGGCGCCTTCGATCGATTCACCGGACTTGAAGGTACGTTCCCATACCCGACCGGTCATCAGATTGCGCAGCTTGACACGATTGAAGGCCTGGCCCTTGCCGGGTTTGACGAACTCGTTCTCGACGATGTTGCAGGGATCGCCATCCAGCATCACCTTCAGACCGGCCTTGAATTCGTTGGTAGAATAACTCGCCATGTTGCCTCGCTCTGTAAGCGGCGCCGTTGCCAGAACCGTGACGCCGATGTAAAACACTGCGGAATTTGAAGTGTGCCGATGATAACGCGAACCTCAGACGGTGTGCAGGCCATTGCTGCACATACGCCCAATGCCGACTGGCAGACCCAGCTACGCGAGGTGATCCGCGACCCGGCCACCCTGCTGGATGCGCTGTCGCTGCCGCACGATCTGCTGGCAGGCGCCAGGGGAGGGCACGCCCAATTCTCGGTACGTGTGCCACGCGCCTATCTGAATCGCATGACCCCGGGCGATCGCGATGATCCACTGCTGCGCCAGGTACTGCCCCTGACGCAGGAAACCGACAGTGTCACGGGCTTTGTCACCGACCCGCTGGCCGAAGCGGACCATACGCCGCGAGCCGGACTGATCCACAAATATGCTGGCCGGGTACTGCTGATCGCCAGCGCCGGCTGTGCCATCAACTGCCGCTACTGTTTTCGGCGCCACTTCCCCTACGAGGATCATACGCCCTCGATGACCGAGTGGCAGGAGACCCTCGACTATCTGCGTAATGACACCTCGATTACGGAAGCCATTCTCTCGGGCGGCGATCCACTGGTTTCAAGTGATCGGCGGCTGGCCTGGCTCTGTGAAGCACTGGCCGAAATTCCGCATCTTCGACGGCTACGCATTCATACCCGGCTGCCAGTAGTGATTCCGGACCGGATCAATGAGGCGTTGCTTGAATGGCTTGGCAACACCCGATTGCAGCGGGTGATGGTATTGCACATCAATCACCCGCGCGAGATCGATGAGCACGTAAGTGCCGCCTGTCAGCGCCTGAGGCAGGTCGGCGTCACGCTGCTCAACCAGAGCGTGCTGTTGCGTCATGTGAACGACAGCGTGGATACGCTGGCAGAGCTCTCCGAACGGCTGTTCGAGGTGGGCATCCAGCCTTACTATCTGCACGTTCTTGATGCCGTGGCCGGCGCCGCACATTTTGATGTGCCCGACGATGAAGCGAGATCGCTGGTCGCCCGACTGCGTACCCGGGTATCCGGGTTTCTGGTGCCACGACTGGTCAGGGAGATTCCCGAGGAAGCTTCGAAAACCCCGCTTTAGAGCGGGGTCAGAATGCATCAGCTGTTTTCGGGACCATCGCGCCAGAGCGTAACCAGCGCCTGCGGAGCATGGCTCTCCGGGACTTTGAGCTCATCACGCGGGGCATCATCATCTTCTGCCGTACGCTGCAAGCCACGCCAGATCAGTACCCGGTAGAAGCGCTGATCACCCCGCCCGGGCGGTTCACCCAGCGGCAGGCAACGATCAGCTTCATCAAGAATGGCACAGATCCGCTGACGTTCAGCGCTTGAACAGCCCTGAAAATCGATCTGCCGCGGCCGGGACAATCCCGGCGCAGCGACCACACCGCCCTCCCGGGCGAGCCGGATCGAAGCGTGCTCATCCAGATCAGCAAAGCGGCTCATGGGTTGATCCCGACACCCTGCCAGCCTTCACGCACGGCACTGACCACTTCCTCATCGAAACGACGCTGGGCGTTGTCGATGGTCAGGCGGGCAAAAGTGGCAAAATCGGCATCCGGGGTCAGACGCTCATCAAGCAGCGTGTCATACCAGACATGGCCGGCGCGTTCCCAACTATAACCTCCCAGCGCCGTAGCGATGAGATAGAAGGCATGATTGGGAATCCCCGAGTTGATATGCACGCCACCGTTGTCCTCGGCAGTATTGACGTACTCGTCCATGTGACCGGGCTGCGGGTCACGTCCCAGTACCGGATCATCATAAGCCGAACCGGGTTGGGCCATGGATCTCAATGCCTTGCCCTGAACACTCTCGGTGAGCAGCTCGGCGCCAATCAGCCAGTCAGCCTCACCGGCTGTCTGATTGGCCGAATACTGCGCCGTCATTGCCCCGAAGACATCAGAGATCGATTCATTCAATGCACCGGACTGATTGGAATAGGCCAGCCCGGCGGTGAGTTCGGTCACACCATGAGTCAATTCATGGGCGACAACATCCAGTGCCCGTGTAAAGGGACGGAATATTTCACCATCACCATCGCCGAATACCATCTGCTGACCATTCCAGAAGGCATTCTGATACTCCTGGCCATAGTGGACCGTGCCCAGCAGCGCCATGCCGTCATCATCGATCGAATCACGATCAAAAATCTCCCGGAAGAACCGCCAGGTGGCCCCAAGGTCATCATAGGCCTCGTTGACCTCGCGATCATTGACCTCCGGGTCACCCTCCGAGCGCACTTCTTCGCCCGGCAGCTGCATGCCGTGTCGGGCATCGAAAATATGCCGCTGTGGCGTCTCGCCGTCATCGGTGGCGTGATACTCATGCACGGTGTCGGCCTGACGTCGGGCAGCATGGCCACGAAAGCCGTCATCAAGATTGAGCGTCGTCAGGGCTCGACGGCGCTGCTGCTCGTTGCCGTGCTGAATGACCCGGTTGAGCAGATGGGGCGGGATAATGCCATAGGGATTATTGCTGGCTGCCAGCGCACGCATTGAAACGACTCCTGTCGACGCGGTAATGAGCCTGTACAGGTAACGCCGACTCCATTCAGCCTAGTTGATATGACGGCATGATGATTTAACCCTGATCATCCCTTTTCTTCGACCTTGGTCGTAGAAAAGCATCCCCCTGGCAATACATCGCTGCTTTTCTACACTGGCGCCATCAGACCGGGAGCAGCCATACCATGTCCGAAAATGCAAAGAAGGATGCCACCACTGACTGCCGCGCCCATCCCGAGTGTTATCGGGTTGGCCGCGGTGAACAGGGGGTACTGACAATAGAACCCTACAAGAGCGAACTGCTGCCGCACTGGCGCTTTCGTACTCCCGAGATTGCCCGAGAGTCTTCACGCACCCTGCACGACATGTTCGAACAGTATCGTCAGGACAACGATTTCGTTGGTATGGACATGGCGCGCAAGTTCATCCAGATGGGCTATACCCGGGCAAGACGCTATGCGAACTATCGCGGAGGTCGCAAATATGATCGCCAGGGACGCATCAATGAACGCAAGATCGATGAAACCAAGGCCGAGGCTGCCCGCATTTTCGAAGCGGTCTGGAAACAGGTTCGCGAGGACAGCGATTATCTGGCGCGCAAACGCGAGCATCAGCGCCGTTACGGTTAGCGGCCGGTGACAGGTCGACCGGGCATGCGTTCGTCGTGCGCTGAATCAATGATGGGTACCGTCTCAGCGCCCATCGTTGGGTGCCAGGCCCCGGCCTGGTGATCGCTCGCCAATTGTCAGTGGGTATTAGTGCGCATAACGGCGCAGGGTCTCCAGCGGTACTCGCTCCAGCGCTTTTTCATGAGTGGCCTCAAGACGCACCGGAGGTGCCACGCCAGCCCGAAAGGCTTCACTCCAGCGTTGCAGACACAGACACCAGACATCGCCGGGCGCCAGGCCGGCAAAACCGAATTCAGGCCGCGGCGTACTCAGATCATTGCCGCGAGAGCGCGAATAACTCAGAAAGGATTCGGTCATGACGGCGCAGACCACATGCTCACCAGCATCTTCACTGCCGGTATGACAAAAGCCATCACGATAGAATCCGGTTACGGGATCGTGACAGCACTCCTGCAGCGGTTCTCCCAGCACATTGAAAGCCCGATCACTCGGCATACGAGACTCCTTCAAAGCGGATTCGATACGCCTTTCGGCCGCATCATTCGAAGAAGAATCTGGCAGCTGTCACGCCATCCTGCAAAGTCAATCCTCTGCAAGCCCTGTCAGTCTGACCCGGTATCATCCGAGGTGATCTGAAACAGCCGTGAGGGTGCCAGTGGTCGTGTTTCGGAGGGCGTCCGCCGCTGACGCACGCTCTCCCGCTCTATCTCGCGGACATAGAACCAGACCCGCCGCTCATGCTCGGCCATACCGATGTCGAAACGGACGCCCATCTGCATCGTATCGCCCTCGCCGGCCTGAATGTGGCGAAGCCGACTATTGGCCTTGAATACTTCTCCATTGGGAAAACGTGCCCGCAGCTGCAACTGAGCATCCAGCTCCGGCAGGGGCTGTGAAGCAGGCAGCGCCAACAGACAGCCTCCGATTGACAGATCACACAACAGAGCCTGCCAGCACTGGCCATCAGGCGCTGCCAGTTCCACTGTCACTGTCATGCCATCGCTCAGCGCCGCCCGGAAGTAGCCACGGCGGCGGGCATAACGCAACTGCTGTGGAAAATCGCAGTGCAACCCCAGCCGACCCGAGCGGCTGACCACCCGCCTGATCTGCATCGTTGAACTGCGTAGTGACGCCGATTCCTGCCGAGCGTGAAGAATGAACTGATATCGTCTGGCAAGGAGCTCGTCGATGTCTCCCAGGCTGGTGATATCCAACAGACAGCTGGCAGAAATCCGATCAACGGAGACCACCGACACCGGATAATGGACCGGCGTGGCATCAAAACGAAGGGTGACCTCGTGGGCATTGTGAGTCAGTTCGACAAAAACATCGGCAATGGCGTCGACATCCTCGACGACTCCGTGACACGGCTGGGACATGGCAGCATCCGTTCAGATAGCGAACACACCGGTAACAGGTGTTTTCCCTCTATCGGCAGGAGCTGACAGCGTCTTGAGTGCTACCGACTCACCGGGCTCCGAGCACCTCATCCCGGTCATCGTCCCGATAAC
Source organism: Kushneria phosphatilytica (assembly GCF_008247605.1). Lineage (NCBI taxonomy): Bacteria > Pseudomonadati > Pseudomonadota > Gammaproteobacteria > Oceanospirillales > Halomonadaceae > Kushneria > Kushneria phosphatilytica. The sequence continues at coordinate 2,444,890 of NZ_CP043420.1, forward strand.
CGAGCAGATAGAGCACACCATCAAGGCCCAGGGTAGAGATCGACTGGCGTGCCTGCTCACGCACTGTGGGCTTGGCCCGAAAGGCAATGCCCAGACCTGCGACCGCCAGCATTTTCAGATCGTTGGCACCATCACCGACGGCCACGGTCTGTTCCAGTCGAATGCCCTGACGCGCTGCCATCTCCTCGAGCAGCTGAGCCTTGCGATCAGCATCGACAATCGGCTCTCGCACCTCACCGGTCACCACACCATTTTCAATCACCAGCTCATTGGCATGGACTTCATCAAAGCCCAGCCGACGCTGCAGATATTCAGCAAACCAGGTGAAGCCGCCCGACAGGATGGCCGTGCGATATCCCAGGCGACGCAACTGTTCAAGCAGATGTTCAACACCCGGCATCAACGGTAGCTCTTCGGCAATATCGGCCAATACCGACTCCGATAGCCCGGCCAGTTTGCTCATGCGTTCACGAAAACTCTGCTGAAAATCGAGTTCCCCACGCATGGCGCGCTCGGTAACTTCAGCCACTTCTTCGTACACGCCGTGGCGACGCGCCAGCTCATCAATGACTTCAGCCTGAATCAGGGTCGAATCCATGTCGAAACAGATCAGTCGCCGATGGCGCCGCCAGATACTGTCCTGCTGAATGGCCAGATCGACCCCGTGATCGGCACCGATGGCCAGCGCCCCCTTGCGCAAGGCATCCAGATCGACCGATTCGCCACGCAGCCAGCACTCGATACAGACACCGCGCTCCGGCGCCTCTCCATCCAGCGGTTCACGCCCCGAAAGGCGATGAATCAGCTCGATGGTCAGACCAAAGGCCGAAGTCAGTCGTCCCAGTTCCGCCAGCACGGTGGCCGGCAACTTCGGCGCCAGCAGTGTCACGATCAGCCGGGTGTGACCATCTCCTCGGCTCCAGCGCTCATGATCTTCCTCGCTGACATCGACGGTCTGAATGACCAGAGCATGGCGGTCACCCGCCTCTTCAAGCGATTGCTCAAGGCGGGTACGTTGCTCTTCACCCGCCTCGTCCAGCGCCACCAGCGTTTCGAAGGCCACCATATCGAAGGTGACACTCTGATTGATATCCAGCAGCCGGGCACCAGCTTCTGCCAGCGCCTGCCCCAGGCCGCCCAGTTGCCCGGGTCGGGCACTACCGGTCGCCCGGACAAGCACACGCCGGGTCATTTGCCACCTCCGCCAGCGCCGTTATTGCCGGGCAGTTCAACTTCCAGCCGCGAGACTTTCTGAAAGCCCTGGGGCAGCTTGTGGCCACGCCGTCCGGGCTCTCCGACATGATAGTCGAGCTCTTCGCCGGTCAGCCGCTTCTTGCGCTTGCCTGCATGCACCACCAGGGCAGCACCAGGTGGTAACAGCGCCCAGTCGCGCACGAACTCATCACGTCCTGCTGCACGGGCCGAGGGAATGTTGATCGTGCGATTGCCCTTGCCCCGGCTCATAGCAGGCAGTTCGGCTGTATCAAGAATCAGCAGCCGTCCTTCATTGGAGACCACAGCCAGCCGGGCATCAGGGGCTTGCCCTGCCTCGCCGGGTGGCAATGCCAATGGCGGTAGTACATCGCAACCCTTGGGCACGGTCAGCGCACTTTTACCTGACTTGCTGCGCCCGGTGAATTCTTCAAGCGTACCCCGGAAGGCATAGCCGCCATCGCTTCCCAGCAACCACTGGCCATCCCCGGGACCCAGCATCACACCGCGTATGCGTGCGCCGGCGGTCAGATTGACCCGACCCGAAATCGGCTCCCCCTGCCCTCGAGCCGAAGGCAGTTGGTGAGCGGCCAGGGTATAGGCACGTCCGCCATCATCCAACAGCACCAGAGGTTGGTTGGACTTGCCGCGCGCCGCCAGTGCAAAGCTGTCACCAGACTTGTAGGAGAGGCTTTCGGGATCGATCTCGTGGCCCTTGGCGGCCCGAATCCAGCCCTTCTGGGAGACCACTACGGTAATCGGGTCGGCACCGATCAGATCGACCTCGGAGAGCGCTTTCGCCTCGTCGCGCTCGACCAGCGGACTACGCCGCTCGTCGCCGAATTTCTCGGCATCCTCACGCAACTCCTTTTCAATCAGATCGGTCATCGCGGCATCACTGCCCAGCAATGCCTTCAACTGCTTGCGCTCGGCCTCGAGATCACTCTGCTCGCCTCGCAGCTTCATTTCTTCGAGACGCGCCAGATGCCGCAGTCGCAATTCGAGAATTGCCTCGGCCTGGCGCTCGCTGAGGCCGAAGGCGTTCATCAGCGCCGGCTTCGGCTCATCTTCCTCACGGATGATGCGAATCACCTCATCGATATCCAGATAGGCAATCAGCAGCCCCTCGAGAATATGCAGGCGATCCTCGACCTTGCCGAGACGGTGCTCAAGCCGACGCCGTACGGTCGTGCGCCGGAAGCTCAACCATTCATCAAGCAGCCGATCAATCGACATGACCTGTGGCCGACCATCCAGCCCGATCACGTTCATGTTGACGCGGGCATTCTTCTCGAGATCGGTCGTGGCGAACAGGTGCGCCATCAGCCCTTCGACATCGGTGCGTCCCGAGCGAGGCACAATGACCAGTCGGGTCGGCTCTTCATGCGTCGACTCATCACGCAGATCGGCCACCATCGGCAGCTTCTTTGCCTGCATCTGAGCGGCAATCTGTTCCAGTACCCGGGCACCACTGACCTGCCAGGGCAGCGCCTCGATGATCACTTCGCTGTTTTCGACCCGATAGCGAGCCCGCATTCGTACCGAGCCACGCCCTGCGGTATAGAGTTTTACCAGATCGGACTTTGGCGTAATGATTTCCGGCGACGTCGGGAAATCAGGTGCCGGCAAATAGCGACACAGATCAGTCACGGTAGATTGCGGATGACGCAAACGGTGGATGGTCGCCTCGATCACCTCACCGACATTGTGCGGAGGAATATCGGTCGCCATGCCCACGGCGATGCCCGAGCCGCCGTTGAGCAACACGTGCGGCAGCCGCGCCGGCAGCACCGCCGGTTCGTTCATGGTGCCATCAAAATTGGGCACCCAGTCGACCGTACCCTGCCCCAGCTCGGCCAGCAGCACCTCGGAAAAACGGGTCAGACGCGCTTCGGTATAACGCATCGCCGCAAACGACTTGGGATCGTCCGGGCTGCCCCAGTTCCCCTGCCCATCCACCAGCGGATAGCGATAGGAGAAGGACTGAGCCATCAGCACCATCGCTTCATAACAGGCACTGTCCCCATGAGGATGAAACTTGCCGAGCACATCCCCCACGGTACGTGCAGACTTCTTGTACTTGGCACTGGCCGTCAGCGACAGCTCTCTCATGGCATAAACAATGCGTCGCTGCACCGGCTTGAGGCCATCGCCTACATTGGGCAGTGCGCGGTCGAGGATGACGTACATCGAGTAGTCGAGATACGCCTTCTCGGTATAACGGGAGAGCGACAGACGCTCGACATCGCCCTCTTCGACATGAATGTCCATCGTCAGACTTCTACCTCAGCCATGTTGCCGTAGCGTTCCAGCCAGCCGCGCCGATCGGCAGCGCGCTTCTTCGCCAGCAGCATATCCAGAATATCGAGCGTGTCGTCGCCGGTTTCCCGCGTGAGCTGTACCAGCCGACGCGTATCCGGAGCCATGGTGGTTTCGCGCAGCTGTACCGGGCTCATTTCGCCCAGCCCCTTGAAACGCTGTACACCAGGCGTCCCCCGCTTGCCTTCGAGTCGCTTGAGAATTGCCGCCTTTTCACTCTCGTCGAGGGCGTAATACACCTCCTTGCCGAGATCGATGCGATACAACGGCGGCATCGCGACGAACACGTGGCCGGCATCAACCAGCGAAGGGAAGTGTCGAACGAACAGCGCACACAGCAGCGTGGCGATATGCAAGCCGTCGGAATCGGCATCAGCAAGAATACAGACCCGGTTGTAGCGCAGCTTCTCGAGATTGTCGCTGCCCGGGTCCATACCCAGCGCCACGGCAATATCATGAACTTCCTGTGAGGCCAGTACTTCCTGAGGGTCAACTTCCCAGGTATTGAGAATCTTGCCACGCAGCGGCAGGATCGCCTGAGTCTCGCGGTTGCGCGCCTGTTTGGCACTGCCACCGGCGCTGTCCCCCTCCACCAGGAAAAGTTCGCTGACCGCCGGGTCCTGACTGGAACAATCCGCCAGCTTGCCTGGCAGCGCCGGTCCCTGGGTGACCTTCTTGCGCGCCACCTTCTTTGAGGAGCGCTGACGGCGCTGCGCGGCGCTGATCACCAGTTCAGCCAGTTGCTCAGCCTGATCGGTATGCTCGTTGAGCCAGAGCGAGAAGGCATCCTTGACCACCGCCGATACAAAGCCGGCCACGGCGCGCGACGACAATCGCTCCTTGGTTTGTCCGGCGAACTGGGGTTCGAACATGCGCACTGATAGCACGAATGAAACCCGCTCCCAGAGATCATCGCCGGTCAGCTTGACGTTCTTCGGCAACAGGTTGCGGTAGTCACAGAACTCGCGCAGCGCTTCCAGCAAACCGCTGCGCAGGCCGTTGACATGGGTGCCACCAAGTGGCGTGGGGATCAGGTTGACATAGGATTCAACCAGCGCATCGCCGCCTTCGGGCAGCCACTGGATGGCCCAGTCCACGCCATGTTCTTCATCCTCGAAGCGCCCGACAAAGGGAGTTGCCGGTAGCGGCTCAAAGCCATCGGTTGCCTGGGCAAGATAGTCCCGGAGACCATCCTCGTACTGCCAGCGGGTTTCGCTGCCGTCGCTTTCGATCAGCACCATTTCCAGACCGGGGCACAGCACGGCCTTGGCCCGCAGCAGATGACGCAGTCGCGAGACCGATACACCCGGAGTATCGAAATAGCTGTTTTCAGGCCAGAAGCGCACCAGAGTACCGGTCATCTTCTTCGGACAACTATCGATAACCGACAGGTCCTCGACCTTCTCCCCCCGGGCAAAAGCCATGGCATGACGTTCACCGCCCTTGCACACTTCGACCTCAAGCCGCTCGGAGAGCGCATTGACGACCGAGACGCCGACGCCGTGCAGGCCACCGGAGAAACGATAGTTCTCCTGTGAGAACTTGCCGCCGGCATGCAGCCGGGTCATGATCAGCTCGACCCCCGATACGCCATGCTCGGGATGGTGATCGATCGGCATGCCGCGACCGTCATCGGTCACCTCGATACCGCCATCATCCCGCAGACGCACGACAATACGATGAGCGTGACCGGCCAGGGCCTCATCGACGCTGTTATCGACCACCTCCTGAACGAGATGGTTGGGACGCGAGGTGTCGGTGTACATGCCGGGACGCTTGCGCACCGGCTCCAGGCCGGAGAGCACCTCGATGGAACTGGCGCTGTATTGGCTCATACCACCTGTTATATCCGTCAGAGAGTAGGAACGGCCGGGATTTGCCGGCCCCGGCCGGGGCGCTAACCGCGCGGCTGATCGTCGGGCAATTCCGGCGGCTCGGCCTGCAGTCCGCGGCGCACCGACGCCGGTAGTGTCAAACCACCATGGGCCAGCACTTCCGGTAGAAATGCGGGATAACGACTCAGCCCGTGATCGTCGTCTTCGCTGAGCAGAAAGCGGCTACCCTCGAAGGCGCTCATGGCCTCACGGTAATCGAGCACTTCATCCGCGGTACCCAGCAACACCAGGCTGGGCGCAGGCGAAGCGAATACCGTTTCAAGTGCTCGTGCCTGCTGCTCGTGCGAGGCATCGATCAGAAATGTTTCGCCGGTCCAGGTATTTTCAAAGGACTCACCCTGATAAGCCATGGCAATCCTCGAGGGATGGATGGCCGGATTGATGACGGCGATGGCGGCTACTGGCTCATGGCGTGCCAGGCACGCAGCCAGAAAGCCCCCCATCGAGCTGCCAATAACCAGGGTACGGCCTCTCAGCGAACGCAACGCATCAAGCGCCGCATCGAAGGCCTCCTGCGGGCGATGCGATAGCCAGGGCGCATAAAATCGAACTTGCGGCTCGGCCCATGCACAGACCCGGCGAGTCATTTCTGCCTTGACCGAAGTCGGGTGGCTATTGAAGCCGTGCAGGTAAAGCACATTGTCGACCGGGCGGACTTGATCACTCATGACGCCAGCATAACTCAAAAACTGTATATATAACCAGCATCCTGTTAATGGGGTTCGGCCTGCCAGCCGAACCCCGGGCAACACGCCATGATGCGATCATGCGTTATGGCTACCGGCCCAGACGGCCTCGATCAGAGCACGACTGGAGTCATCAAGCCGGTCAGCGCCACTGCCGCTTTTGAGGATGCCATCGGTTTCATTGGCAATCTGCTTGCCCAGTTCAACGCCCCACTGATCGAAGGAATCGATATCCCAGATAGTGCCCTGAACGAAGACCTTGTGCTCATAGAGCGCCACCAGGGCCCCGAGCGATTCCGGCGTCAGCTGCTGGAGCAGCAGCGTGGTCGAAGGCTGGTTGCCGGCATAACGCTTCCACGGCGGCCGCTCCTCACCTTCCGGCAAAGCATCATCACCCAGCATCAGCACGCGTGACTGGGCAAAACAGTTGGCCAACGCCAGACGGTGCTGATACTTGAGGTCCGCCCGCAGGGTATCGTCTTCAACATTGCTGTAGCGATCGATCGGTGCGATGAAGTCACAGGCCACAGCCCGAGTACCCTGATGAAGCAGCTGATAAAAGGCATGCTGCCCATTGGGGCCGATTTCCCCCCAGATGATCGGGCAGGTGGCGTAATCGACCTGCTCACCCTCATTGGTAGTCGACTTGCCATTGGACTCCATTTCGAGCTGCTGCAGGTACCCCGGCAAATGGCCGAGACGGCCGTCATAGGGCAGCACGGCCAGCGAAGGAATATCGAGGAAGTTGGTATTCCAGATGCCCACCATGGCAAACAGCACCGGCAGGTTCTGCTCCAGCGGCGTATTGCGGAAGTGCTCATCCATCTGATGGGCACCGTCCAGCATGCGCCGGAAGTTATCCATGCCGACTTTCAGGGCGATCCCCAGACCGATACCGCTCCAGAAGGAGTAGCGCCCACCGACCCAGTCCCAGAACAGCAACTGGTGTTCACGATCAAAGCCCCACTCGTCCATTTTTTCGGACTTGGTAGAAACACCGATGAAGTGCTGGCGTTTGATGGAAGCTTCGCTCTCACCCAGTCCCTCTTTCAGCCAGTCCAGCGCGGTGGCGGCATTGGCAGCGGTGTCGATGGTACCGAAGGACTTCGAAGAGTAGATGAACAGCGTGGTCTCCGGATTCAGCTGCGGCAGGATATCGGCCAGCTGGGAGCCATCAATGGTCGAGGCAAAATGCAGTTCGACCTGGTGGACATCGGTCGGCGCGAACTCTTCGAGTGCCGTCGAGACCATCAGCGGGCCGAGATCCGATCCACCCACACCGAGGTTGACCACATCGGTGATTGGCCGGCCACTGGTGCCACGCCACTGCCCGGCGTGCAGCTTGTTTACCATGCGCTCCATGGCATCGAGGCTGTCATGCACTGCTGCCACGACATCGGTTTCGTTGACATGCAGCCGTGCATCGCGGGGCATGCGCAAAGCACTGTGCAACGCCGGACGATCCTCGGTGCGGTTAACATGCTTGCCTTCCAGCAGGCGCGGAATAGCCTGCTCAACGCCGGCTTCGCGAGCCAGGTCCAGCAGCAGCTCCATGGTCTCGCCGCGAACGCGCTGCTTGGACAGATCCATGCGCAGACCTGCCGCTTCATGCGTCAGTGCGCTGGCGCGCCCACCCTCACTGAACAGGGAACTCAGGTGAACATCGCGCATACTGTCGCGATGCTTTTCGAGTGCCTGCCAGGCGCGGTTTTGACGAATCGACATCCGAACTCCTCCTCGAACACGTGCAGCTGAAATGATCAAAGCGTAGAATGGCTGCGTCCTGCTGTCCCGCCGGGCGAGCATCGCGACAGCACCCCGCACCCATGCCTTTCCGAGTTGACTCGATGGCCAGAGCCCGATGACTGACGCATCTTACCGTGACGCACTCTTTACAACACCCCTGGACCGAGTTGCCAGCTTCTCCTTCGATGAACAGGTGGTGCGCTGTTTTCCTGACATGATTCGCCGTTCGGTTCCCGGCTATGGTCAGATCATCGGCATGCTGGGCGTCATTGCGGCCCGCCATCTGCGTCGAGGCGCCCATGTCTACGATCTCGGCTGCTCGCTGGGCGCGTCCACACTGGCACTCTGCCAGCAGTTGCCTGCCGATGCATTTACCCTTGATGCCGTCGATCTCTCGCCCGCCATGGTCGAACGGGCGCGTGAAGTGCTCACAGAGCACTGTCCCGGCTACACCGTCAATGTGCATGAAGGCGATATCCGTCACTTCCCGTTGCGTTCTGCAGGGCTGATCATGGTCAATTTCACCCTGCAGTTTCTCGATCCCGAAGATCGTGAAGCGGTCATCGACCGGCTCTACCGGACACTTGAGCCCGGGGGCATGCTGATTCTGGCAGAAAAGATCACTTTCGCAGATCCAACCCGTGCCGCACTGATGATCGACTGGCATCATGATTTCAAGCGGGCCAACGGCTACAGCGAGCTGGAAATCTCGCAGAAACGCAACGCGCTGGAACATGTCATGATCCCCGACACCCTCGAGACGCATCATGACAGGCTGGCCCGCTCCGGCTTCAACCGTCATTACACCTGGTTTCAGCATCTCAATTTCGCCGCCATGGTGGCTTTTCGCGACTGACTCGAATCTGCCCAGCAATGTCGACCCGAAACTATCAGCAGGCACTCTACCATGCTTTTGTCGATGCCGGCCTGACCACCTGGCTGTCACGACTGCCTGATCAGCTCGCCCGTGGGCTCGATCGTCAGCGCTTCGGCGATCTGCCGCAGTGGGAAAAGGCGGTACACAAACTGCCAACACCCGGCGGAGAATGCCACGTCGAGCTTAACGCCGATACCGTGGCCATCGATGCCGGCATGAGCGACGCCGATCGACGCCGCAGCCGCAGCCTGCTCGCCTTGCTCGCCCCATGGCGCAAGGGGCCGTACCGCATCGATGACATCGACATCGATACCGAATGGCGATCCGACTGGAAGTGGCAGCGCGTGGCCCCGCACCTGAGCCCGCTGAAGGGTCGACGCATTCTCGATGTTGGTGGGGGCAACGGCTATCACGGCTGGCGCATGGCGGGCGCCGGCGCCGGGCTGGTGATCGTGGTCGACCCCTCGCCGCGCTTTTACTGGCAGTTTCTTGCCATGCGCCACTTCATCGGCAGCGCACCGCCGGTTCACTTCGTGCCGGTCGGACTGGAAGATGTCCCTCCTGAGCTCGAATACTTCGATACAGTCTTCTCGATGGGGGTGCTCTACCATCGTCGCTCACCCATCGATCACCTGCTGGCACTGCGCGATACCCTGCGTCCGGGCGGCGAGCTGGTACTGGAGACACTGGTGGTGGAAGGCGATGAACATACGCTGCTGATGCCCGGCGATCGCTATGCACGCATGCCCAATGTGTGGTTCCTCCCCTCCTCTGCGGCATTGAGCCACTGGTGCCGACGTTGCGGCTTCGAGGACGTTAAAGTGGTCGATGAAGCCCCTACTACCCTGGATGAGCAGCGCGCCACCGAGTGGATGACCTTTCAGTCACTGCGCGACTTCCTCGATCCCGATGATCCCACACGTACCGTGGAAGGGTATCCGGCCCCTCGCCGAGCCGTGCTGATCGCTCGACGGCGCTGACGTCACTCAAAAGGCTCTCCTGCACAGCTCAGCAGTATCGCGAGGCTTGTTGATGGCGCCATAATCGATAATAATTATCATTCATTAAATTTCGATACCGGCCAACACCACACGCCTGTGCGGGAGCCCTGCCATGACGCTATCCGCCGTACTGTTCGAAGCCTTTGAGGAAGCACGCCTGCGCGCCCCGCAGCTGGACAGCCAACAGCTGGCCGAACTGCTGGGCATCAGCGAAGGAGAACTACAGGCTGCCAGACTGGGCCACGGAGTTCGGTCGCTGTGCCTGACCGCCTGCGATCTGGCAATGATGCTGCCACGACTGGGACCGCTTGAAATCGTAACCGAGGCCCATCACGCCTCCCTGAGCAGCCGCATCGAACACTGCCGAATCGATGTAGGGGCACGCCACGCCCATCTTGCCCAGGGCAATACGCTAGCCATTGAAATGCTGCTGCCCGGCTGGTACTGGGCCTGCCTCTCTCATGAGCGCCGCCCCGGGGAAGAAGACACCGCCCCCTGCGTACAGATTTTCAACCGTTTCGGACAGGCCATTCACAGGCTGTATGCCCTGCAACCGGCGCATCCGGCCTGGCGCGCCCTGCGTTTTTATACTTCGCGGATCACACCAGGATTTACCCGCTGTATCGACTTATTCCACCAGGCCACCCCGCCATCGCAGTCATCGCTGATCGAGCAGTGGCAGCACCTGCGCAACGAACTGGATCTGCGCCAGCTACTGCGCCGCCACCGTTTGCGTCGTATCGATGCCAACCGCGCGGTAGCCGGGCACTTCAGCCAGCGCATCAATACCAACCGTTTCATCATGGCCATGGCGAGCACCTGCCATGACAGCCGGCTGACACGTCTTCGCATGTGCCACACCGGGTTACTGCATCAGCACTGCGATCGGTTTACCTTCCTGAGTCCGGGGGCAAACCAGTGGCTGCAGCTTGAAGGCAGTACGCTGAGCCTGAGCCTCGATACGCTGGCACTGGCCGAAGCCTGGGAGGTCATCCGCCCCGGGGCTTCAGGCTCACAAACCGTACTGGAAGCCTTCGATCAACAAGGCCATCTGATGGTTGCGCTGGAAGCAGCTCAGCCTGTGGCGTAGCCCTTCGCACCTGCGCAAACGCCCCCGCCCCTCGGCTGAGGGGGCGGGGGCGTTATTGTTTGAGCGAAGCGAAACACCCGCTTGATGCAGGATATCAGCGCTGCCCAAACAGCTCCTTCACATCCCGGGCTTCCCAGTGCGGGAAGTGGCGACGAATGAGGGCATTGAGCTCGATTTCGAAGGCCTCCCAGTCCACCGTGGTACTGCCACCGCTTTCACTCAGTGCCTCACGCACCATGCCAGCGCCCACGGTCAGGTTGGTCAGACGATCGATGATGATGAAGCTGCCGGTCCCCGGACTGACATCGTAGGCATCCACCGGCACTGCCTGGGTCAGCTCGACCCGACAGCGTCCGATCTCGTTGAGCCCCAGCTCGCCGGCATCGTGATGGGTCAGTGTATTGACGTCGATGCCGTAGTCGATATCGCTGATCTGTCCGCTCGCGTCACGGGTGGCCAGCTTGAAGTCGTAGCCACGACCGGGCACCAGCGCCCGTTCGTGCATCCAGACGATATCCGCGGTAAAGCTGTTCGACAGCGGCAGCTCGGCATCACCGCCCACCAGCCAGTCACCGCGAGAGACATCCACCTCATCGGCGAGTGTCACGGTGATTGCCTGGCCGGGGTACGCCTCGGCCAGATCGCCATCGAAGGTGACGATCCGTTCGACCGTCGATGTCTTGCCGGAGGGCAGTACCTTCACCCGCTGACCGGGGCGCAGAATACCGGCCTGCAGGGTGCCGGCGTAGCCGCGGAAGTCGAGATCGGGACGATTGACGTACTGCACCGGAAAGCGCAGATCGCTGAGGTTCTGATCCTCGGTAATCTCGACGTCTTCGAGCAGCGACAGCAGCGCCGGGCCCTCGTACCAGGGCATGTTGTCACCGCGGTTGACGACACTGTCACCTTCCAGCGCCGACATCGGCACGAAGTGAATATCCCTTGCCGAGAGGTTATCGGCAAACTCGAGATAGTCGCGCCGGATCTCCTCGAAGCGCTCCTGCGAGTACTCCACCAGATCCATCTTGTTGACGGCGATCACGAAGTGCCGGATGCCCAGCAGATCACAGATGAAGCTGTGACGACGGGTCTGCACCTGCACGCCATAGCGGGCATCGATCAGGATCACGGCCAGGCTGGCGGTCGAGGCGCCGGTTGCCATGTTGCGGGTGTACTGCTCGTGCCCCGGCGTGTCGGCGATGATGAACTTGCGCTTGTCGGTCGAAAAGAAGCGATAGGCCACATCGATGGTGATGCCCTGCTCGCGTTCGGACTGCAGGCCATCGACCAGCAGCGCCAGATCGACCCGATCGCCGGTGGTGCCACGGGTCTTCGAATCCCGCGACAGCGCTGCCAGCTGATCCTCGTAAATCATCTTCGAGTCGTGCAGCAGTCGACCGATCAGGGTCGATTTGCCGTCATCGACGCTACCGCAGGTAATGAAACGCAGCAGATCCTTGGCCTCGTGTTCCTTGAGATAGGCCTCGATATCCTCGGCGATCTTGGGAGATGAGTGTGACATGTCGGACACCCTGAATATGAAAAACCTGTATCGGCGCGTATCCAGTCGGATGCGGGTCGATCTCAGAAATACCCTTCGCGCTTCTTGCGCTCCATCGAGCCGGCCTGATCGTGATCAATGGCACGACCGGAGCGTTCCGAGGTGCGGGTCAGCAGCATCTCCTGGATGATGTCCGGCAGCGTGTCGGCCTCGGACTCTACCGCTCCGGTAAGCGGATAGCAGCCCAGGGTCCGGAAGCGTACCGACTTCATCTCGGGCTCTTCGCCCGGCTCCAGCGGCATGCGCTCGTCATCGACCATGATCAGGGTGCCATCGCGCTCGACGACCGGACGCTTTTTGGCGTAATAGAGCGGCACAATGGGAATCGATTCGAGATAGATGTACTGCCAGATATCCAGCTCGGTCCAGTTGGAGAGCGGAAAGACGCGAATCGACTCGCCCTTGTTGACGTGACCATTGTAGAGGTGCCACAGCTCGGGGCGCTGATTACGCGGGTCCCAGCGATGATAGCGGTCACGAAAGGAGTAGACGCGCTCCTTGGCCCGCGAGGCTTCCTCGTCACGTCGTGCGCCACCGAAGGCCGCATCGAAGCGGTAGTGATCCAGCGCCTGCTTGAGCGACTGGGTCTTCATGATGTCGGTGTATTTGGCACTGCCGTGGTCGAAGGGGTTGATACCGGCCTCGCGCCCCTCCTCGTTGATGTGCTCGATCAGCTCCATGCCGGTTTCGGCCGCCATGCGGTCCCGAAACTCGATCATTTCCCGGAACTTCCAGGTGGTGTTGACGTGCATCAGCGGGAACGGCGGTATCCCCGGATAAAAGGCCTTACGGGCCAGATGCAGCATCACCGAAGAGTCCTTGCCGATGGAATAGAGCATCACCGGGTTACGGAATTCGGCAGCCACTTCCCGGATGATGTGGATCGACTCGGCTTCGAGCTGCTTCAGATGGGTCTGTCGCTCGGCGGAAAGCATGCGATCGGCAACCTCTTCATGACAGGCGTGCGCAGCCCGTCGGGCGGCGCGGAAACAATAGACGGCCGCTGCAGACAAACACAGCAGTCGGCGGTCATCGGCAACGAGCGGTCCGCAGCGTACAGGACCGCGATAATGCAGCCACGTTAGCCACCCATCGTCATAACGTCAAAGAATCAACTTCTATCCAGTTAGACGATAATGGCATAAAGCGTGAATCAGGAGACCTCGACTCGAACGACGCGCGACTGCCAGGCGCCGCTATCGGCCAGCTCGATGATTCGATACCCGGGGCGTGCGGTATCATCGAGGGTAAATTCGGCAGAGGCAGGCGCAAACTGTTGCGACACCGCGGGAACGGTCTGCACCGCCACCTCCTGCTGGCGTGTTTCAAAGACGTGATGTACATGGCCGGCGATGACCAGCTGCACCTGGTCATACAGCGCCAGGGTTTGCCAGAACGCATCGCGGTCGGCCACACCTGCACCATCCATCCAGGCCGAGTTGACCGACACCGGAGGATGGTGCATGGCGATCAGTGCTGGTCGCGAATCGGCCAGCAGCTGCTCGGAGAGTTGCTCAAGCGCTGCCTGGCCGACTCGTCCGCCCACCTCACCGGACACTCGCGTATCCAGCAGCAGGAGTTGCCAGCCTTCAATCGTCAGTTGCCCGGGCAAGGCACGTACCTGCGCCATGGCAGAGCGTTCGTCATGATTGCCGGGCAACCATGCCCAGTCACAGCCGAGGCGATCCAGGCAATCGGCGGCCACGCGATAGGAAGCCACACTGCCATCCTCGCTGATATCACCGGTGACCAGCACCAGCTCCGGATGGTGGGCTTTGATGTCTTCCAGTATGGCTTCGCAGTGGCGGCGGGCATGAACGCCCCGATACTCGGCTTCGGGATCGGCACTCAGGTGCAGGTCGCTGATCTGAATCAAACGCATGGCAATCAGGGGGTCTCGGGCTGGTTCAGGGCCTGACCGTGCGCCAGGGTGTGATCAAGCCACTCGCCGAGGAAGCGATTGAGCTGCAGCTTCTCGTCAGGCTGATGCATGTGCGCATTGGGATAGCGATAGCGCCCCTGGAAGTGGCGACGGCGCTGAAAGTCCGTGACCTCAGCCATGCGCACATCGTGATAGAGATGCACGACCATGCGTGGCGTATCGATCATCTCATCGAGCACACCGCTCTGAGAGACCTTCAGCATGGTGGTATAGGGCGCACGCTCCCGCACTTCCAGATGCAGCGAGCCGAAATGCCCGGTGCGTCCGGTAAGTGGAATCTCGATGTGTTCGCCGGCCTCGGCGTCCCCCAGCAGGCGACACAGGCGCACATAGTTCGCCGTGCATTCGCCCTGCAGGGTCTTGAGATCTGTCACGTACGCATTCTTGCTCAAGATTATCTCCTTGCCCTCAGACTGGCACGCTCACGCGCCAGCCAGTACATGGCGATCAGCGCCATGGCATTATCCAGATGGCCCTCTTCCAGAAGTTGCCATGCCTGCGTAAACGGCAGGACATGCACCAGAATATCCTCGTGCTCGCTATCGAGCCCGTGTACCCCCCCCAGCTCACGGCTATCCACCAGCGCACAGTAAAGCGTGACATATTCGCTGCAGGCGCCAGGGCTGGGAAAATAACGCTGAATTTCAATCAGTTCATCAACGCGACAGCCGGCCTCTTCTTCTGCCTCACGGCGGGCCACTGCCTCGGGAGATTCATTGCTGTCGATCAACCCCGCCACCGGCTCGATCAGCCAGGGCGTACGCGGGCGATCCAGCGCCCCGGCACGACACTGTTCGACCAGCACCACCGCATCGCGTTCGGGATCGTAAAGCAGTACGCCGACCGCATCATGGCGCACATGGACCTCGCGGGTCACCGTTTCGCTCCAGCCGCCGCCGAATCGTCGATAGCGCAGCTGGCGTCGGTAGAGATCAAAAAAGCCGTCGTAAAGACACTCATCAGCGACCCGTTCAACGTCCTCGCGGCCGAAACGGCTCGCGGGTGGTTCCTGCTGCGTCATGACACCCGTTCCCATCGCATTGTTCCGATTAGCGTCACAGTATCGACAAGCCAATGTCCGTTTGCCAGCCGGAAGCCTGTGCTGAGCCAACATCGGGGCCCGACACACCTTTGTCGACCCCATTCCGGCTATCTATGCTGCCGATGTCGTGGTCGCACTTCAAAGGCCACCCTATGTTCCATGCATGATGTTTCATGGAGGAGAATCATGGCTTCCACCAACCGCTACAACGAGTGCATCGAAGCAGCTCAGCGCTGCGCCATTGCCTGTGATAACTGTGCTGCCTCCTGCCTTCGGGAAGAAAACGTTGCTCACATGGCAGAGTGCATCCGCAGTGACATGGATTGCGCTCAGATCTGTCGTACTGCAGCGGCCTTCATGGCGCGCGACAGCGAGATGGCACCGCAACTGTGTGCACTGTGTGCCGAGATCTGTCAGCGCTGCGGCGATGAATGCGCCCAGCATGATGCCGATCACTGCCAGCAGTGTGCCAAAGCCTGCCACGAGTGCGCTGAAGCCTGCCGACGCGTAGCTGCCTGATAGCAGCCCCCATTACTGAAATGGCCTGTTACAGAGCGCCCTTTTCGACCGACCTGCGGGTCGGTCGTCGTACTTTCCACCTTGCCTGTCACCCGCTTGGCAAGGGCCGGACTCCCGGCTAAGGTAGCGGCTTTTCCTACTTCGCAACTCTCGGGCAGGCGCCATGAAAGGACGCAACATGACGCGCTGGCGCGATCCTGCAAAGGACCCGCGCCAGGAGAAAAAGACCAACCTGATTACCGCCAAAGGCTATGCGGACATGCAGGGGCTGCTCGATCATCTGGTGCGCGAACGCCGCCCCGAGCTCTCGCGCAAGACCGGTGAAGCAGCCGCCCAGGGCGATCGCAGCGAGAACGCCGATTATACCTATAACAAGAAAGCGCTGAACGCCACCATCTCGAAGATCGCCTGGCTGCAGCGACGACTGGACGATCTGACCGTGGTCGATCGACTGCCGGAGGACCTTGAACGCATCTTCTTCAGTGCCTGGGTCACCCTGGAAGATGATGATGGCGAAGAGATGACGGTGCGTATTGTTGGCCCGGATGAAACCGACAATCGCCGCCACTGGATCAGCGTCGATGCCCCGCTCGCCCGCGCCCTGCTGGGCAAGCGGCTGGATGATGATGTCACCGTTGATGCCCCCGGCGGCGAGCAGCACTATATCGTGACCGAAATCGACTATTTCAAGGATGACCACCGCCGCTGACGGTGGCCGAACCCATCACGCCCTGGCCCGATAGACCCGGAAGCGACGATCCTCGCTGAGAACCTCAACCCGACCGAAGTGCGCCTCAAGCATCGCGCGGTACGGCAGAAACGCATTCGCCACCAGATAGAGCGCGCCTTCCGGCTCGAGATGCACCGAGGCTGATGCAATCAGCTTGCGCGTCGGGTCGGTATCGACCTGACGCTCCTGATGAAATGGCGGGTTGGTGACGATCGCCTCGAACTGGCCTTCAATGTCATCGAGCATATCGCTGGCACGGACCTCGCCTGCCAATCCGTTGGCCGCGAGCGTACGCCGGGTCGCCTCAACCGCCAGATGGTTGCTGTCGACCGCCGTCACCTCGGCACCACCCCGGGCCAGCGTGGCCGCGATAACACCATCGCCACAGCCGGCATCCAGTACCCGGCCATGCAGCTCGGGCAGTGCTGCCAGCAGCATCTGCGTACCCTCATCCACCTTGCCGTGCCCGAAAACACCGGGATGACTCACCAGCGTCAGCCCCAGCGCCTCGAAGCTCATCCACTGCTCATCCTCGGCGGTCGCCACGGTCGCGCTCTCGAACAGTGAACAGCGACGGGCGTTATCGATACGCTGGCACGCCATGCCGAGCTCTTCCAGAATCTTCGGCACGCGTCGCGCTCCGCCATGATGCTCACCGACAATCATCAGTGGCGTGCCCAGCGGCAGCTGGCGGCACAACTCTTCCACCCACCAGCGCCCCAGTGCCAGTGTTTTCGGCCAGAACAGCAGCACGCCAGCCGGCGTCTCGGGCAGCTCGAATGTCAGCCCTTCGCAGACCTCATGACCGGCACGACGCCACATCGACGCCCGCGCATGATCGAGAGTCAGAATGCGCCGGGGCTGACCGCTCAATAACCCCTCATCAGCGGGCGGGGCTACCAGCAGCCAGTCGGCAAAGCGGTTTTCCGGCTGGCGTGCCAGCAGCTGGCCCATGGGCGTGGTCATGGTCATGACAACAGAACATCCTTCAGAACGAGGCATCGGCGCTGTGGTCAGGTCGATGCAGGGTATAATGCAAATAGCGCCCCAGGCGCCAGTAAGGCTCGCAGCGGCAAAAGCGCCGCTCCAGTTCGAAGAGTTTATCAAGCGTGGCCGCATCGGGGTGGCGTTCGCGCAGATAGTCATGAAAGACCCGAATCCCCGTCACGCCCCGAACTTCCAGCCCGGCCGCCTGCACCCAGCGCATTATCTGCTCATGGGTAAGCGGTGAAATCGGTGTCAGCCGTTTGCCCTTGCCCATCCCGGCCAGACGATCGGCCAGCACCCGATCGAGATTGCCCTTGACGATGTTCGACAGCCTCAGGGCATCGGCATTGAATACCATCAGCGACACCCAGCCACCCGGCGCGACCAGTTCGGCCAGCCGTGGGATAGCGGCCTCCGGCGCTGCCAGCCACTCGAGTACCGCATGGCAGAATACCAGCGGCCACGGATGAGGCGCCTGATAGCCCTGCAGATCGACCGCGTGATAGTCGATTTTCAGCCCGCCCAACCGCTCGCGCGCTGCCGCCAGCATATCCTCGGCGGGCTCCAGCAGCGTGACCGAATGGCCACGCTCGGCGGCCCACTGCGCCATATGCCCCAGCCCACCACCGACATCCAGTATCGGCTGATCGTGCAATGGCAGCTCGCGCTGCAACGTCTCCTGCAACAATGCCAGGCGCAACTGACCGCGGCTGGCGCTATACATCGACTGCGCGAACTTCTCGACCATGCCGTTGAAGTGGCGATCGCCTAGCGGAGATTCACTCATGGCGGTAAAACACTCCGATCAATGACAGGGGCTTCAATAA
Organism: Kushneria phosphatilytica; assembly: GCF_008247605.1. Taxonomy (NCBI): domain Bacteria; kingdom Pseudomonadati; phylum Pseudomonadota; class Gammaproteobacteria; order Oceanospirillales; family Halomonadaceae; genus Kushneria; species Kushneria phosphatilytica. The sequence continues at coordinate 2,463,324 of NZ_CP043420.1, forward strand.
CGCGATTACCCCCTGTTGAACAAGTCGGGTTTATCCGCCGGAACAAAATGCCTATAATGCGCCCGCTCCGCCCCCGTAGCTCAGCTGGATAGAGCGTCCCCCTCCTAAGGGGAAGGTCTCAGGTTCGAATCCTGACGGGGGCACCACCGACGCTTCCTAACAGGGCTTACACGTTCCAAAATTAGTCCTTAAAGCCCTGAAAATAAGCACTTTTTATACCCCACCCTTCCTGAGCAATCTTCCAGAAGCCAGCCAAAAAATGGTATAGAACTGGGTATATACCCAATTCGAAGAATGTCGCTATACCACATGTCGCTGACGATCAGGCAAATCAAGGCTTCCAAGCCCGGCAAGAAAGAAATCACCTTATCCGATGGTTTGGGACTCGAACTCAGGATTTCCCCTTCTGGTCGCAAGGGGTGGCGTTTGCGCTATACCAGACCCAACGGCAAGCGCAACATGATGAGCCTTGGCAGCTATCCCGAAGTTACCCTGGCTGAGGCCCGAGAGAAGCGCACGGACATGCGCCGGTTACTGGCACAGGGCATCGATCCCGTTGAGCATCGCAAGGAAGAAAAGCGCGAGCGGCTTTATGCCAGTGGAAACATCTTTCAGGTGCTGGCCAAGGAATGGCACGACACCATGGTGCCCCGCTGGAAAGCCGGGACCAAACGTGCAGAGCAAAGCTGGTCCGCGCTGGAAACTCATGTTTTCCCAATGGTGGGCGATCAAGCCATCGATACCATCAAACCACTTGAATGGCTCGATGTGCTCCGACGAATGGAAGCTGTCGGCAAATTTGAACAAAAGCGCAAGGTTCACTCGTTCTGCCGTGATATTTATCGATACGCCATTATCACCGGACGAGTTAACTATAATCCGCTGACCGATCTGGCGGGTGCCCTGCAACGTCAGCCGCGCACGCATTTCTCGCATGTCTCTCAGGCCGAAATACCAGAGCTGATTCACGCCATTAACCAGTATGACAAGAGCAAGCTGGTTCAAACCGGCCTTAAGCTGCTGACGCTGACAGCAGTTCGCCCGGGTGAACTCCGCTGGGCTCGCTGGGACGAATTCGACCTCGAAGCCGCTATCTGGAAGATCCCTGCCGAACGCATGAAGATGGCGCGCCCTCACAGCGTCCCACTACCCTGTCAGGCACTTCAGTGTCTGAGGGAGTTACGCAAGGTGACCGGTCAATACCGCTTCCTGTTTCCCGGGCGCAATGATTCAACGAAACCCATTTCGGATGCCTCTTTCGGCATGGCCTTTAAGCGGATGGGCTTTGAAGGAAGGCACGTACCGCATGGCACCCGCCATATGGTAGCCACCGGCCTCAAGGAGATGGGATACCCCGGCGAGTGGATCGAGGCACAGCTCTCGCACAAGCTGCCGGGGATTCAGGGGGTATATACCCATGCCGAACACATGGCGCCGGAGCAAAGGCCGGCCATGATGCAGGCATGGGGAGATTACATTGCCTCTCAGCTTAATTTGTAACCATTGCTCTGAGCATTTCTCGCATTTCAATGATTTCAGTAATCAGATTTCTTACAGTTTCTTTTCTGAATTCTAGCTTTTCATTATGAGATTGGTCTTCTCTCCATGTGAAAATAAAATTGTTGCCAGCAAGGTGATACTCAGAAAGGTCGATTTCTCTTTGGATTTCACTGATATTAGATGCGATTTGCATTTGAATATCGTAAATGTCTTTTGAGAAGGATAGTAGATTGTTAGAGCTGACATTATAGTTATAAAACTCCAGCTCTATTTGAAGGTCTGAATCTAAGCAGTAAGCTATTTCCCCACCTTCAATCCTTAATTTTTCAAACATTTCAGGCATCAGGCTAAGGTAGTCTATGACTCTTTTTATTTCTTGTGGATCGTAAGAATAGGTCTGGTTTTGATTGTACAGTTGGTCTCGATGATGCTTTATCTCATTGCAAGTGTAATTTTTACTTTGGCTGGTAGTTGAGTCAAAAGTATCGTGATGGTCGAAGCATAGGAAGGCCAAGTTTTCCACCCGATTGTCATTTTTGTTTTTGTTTAAATGAGCTATTTGCCCTCTTTTTTGTGTGCTGTCCTGATTTAATCCAAAGCATAATGCACATCTGCGAAGGCTTTTTGTAAGTACAGTCTGCTCTGCAATTTGTGGCAACTTAGATCTGGCCATGATTTCTCTCTTAGTAGGCGTTAATCGAATTTAATATTTTCATTTTCTTGAAGACAGCTTTGGCGAAAGCGTTGTAAAACCGCGCTTTACAACGCCAGCTGCTCGAAGTCTCCCCCGTCACCCTGCAAGCTGATCCTGTCCCCGGCGGCACCTGCGCCGCCTGATCAAACCACGACAGGAAACGCTTATGACGGCATCAACACAGCCCACCACCCGAGCCTGCCGGCGCGTCGAACGCATCCAGCTTGGCAACCGCCTGTTGCGCCGCCGCGAGGTGGAGCTCAAGACCGGCAAGAGCCGCTCATCGATCTACAAGGGCGTGAGCGAGGGCACCTTTCCGGCACCCGTGCCGATTGGCGACAACAGCGTCGCCTGGCTGGAAGAAGAGATCGACGGCTGGATCGCCGAACGCCTCTCCCAGCGCAACACCACTCTGAAAACCACTGCCCAACCGGAGGCCCGTGCATGAAACGCTTCACCATGAAAATCGGCAATCAGAGCATCGACTTTACAGAGGCCGACATGGAGTCGATGGATTCGGCCCTGACCGGCGCCGTCAACCTGCCGGGCCGCGAGATCGTGCGCGGTGGCAGTGAGCGCTTTGTGTCCGTCACGCAGCACAAGACGAGCACCACACCCGGCCATCACGCCGAACACCCCACCAATCATCACCTGCTGACCGATCTGCACTGGGGCCCCAGCATCGAGACCGATTGCTAGGCCGCGCCACCGCCTGACCCTCTGAACCACTGAATATCACCGCTGCCCGGTAGTCACCGGGTGGGGTTGGGGGAACTCTGCGCCGAAAACGGCGAAAGCCCCGCAGCTGGGGGCCACGGGGCTTTCGGAACATCGTCGAGGAGACCGCTACAGGATACCGCAATGCGCACCGCTGTCACGTCCCACTTTTTGCCAGGCATGGCCGCCGAACGATACCCGCTGACCGCGCCGGACTTGCCCCGGCCACAACGATCTGATTATGATGCTCGCGTCACGGCAAAATCCGTGACCGGGTTTGGCGACCCGAATCACTCAAGGCGCAGTAGCGCCCAAACCATTGCAGGCGCTTTTTTTGTGTCTGTAGTGCGTCGTTATGGCGGGCTGCGTGGGGAGACCTTCGGGTCTGCCGGTTTCCTTGAGTGCCGGTTCGCCAACCCTGCGCAGTCCGCCCCCATGCTGTTTGGCGACAGCCGGGGCGGTTCCGATACTCAAGGAGCCCGTCTCATGGCACATCACGCCCGAAGTGCGTCCGCACGCCCTGAAATCCCCCTCGAACAGCAGGCCATCGCCCTGATCGGCGCGAAGCTGATCGCCTTTCGCATCAACCGTCACCCCGAACAGCTCGCCCAGCTCATCGGCATGTCGCGCATGGCCGCCCAGCTCGGGGCCATCTCCAATGCCGAGCATATCCAGCTGCTGGAAGACCTCTACGCCCTCGCGGATGAGGAGGTGTCCCATGGCTGAGCGCCATAACCTGCCCCTGAGCCACGACATTCCCCTGACCACCAACGTCCGCCACGACGTGCCGGTGCTGGTGATCCGTGCCGATGCCGACTTCCAGAACCTGCACGACTGCGCCGGCCGACGCCTGACCGCCGCCAAGGAGATGCTGTTCTCGATTGCCTCCGTGGGGATCGAGCGCGCCGTGGCCGCCGAGGGCCGCGATCTGGCCAGTATCGCCAACGCCGCCTATCTGCTGCTGGAAGACGCCGACGACATGCTGCTGGCCATCGGCCGTGCCCACACCCGCGAAGTGGCGGATGCCCGGGAGGTGCGCCGTGGCTGAGCACGCAACCGTCGCGAAGATCCGGCAGGTGGCCATGGCCGCCCTGACCGACAGCGAGACCCTGTTGCGCGAGCTGCTGCCGGAAGGCCGGCGCAGCGGCTCGGAGTGGATCGCCCGTAACGTCGCCCGGGGGGATCAGTCCCCCGGCTCGTTCGGCGTCTCGCTGGTAAGCGGCAAGTGGAACGACTTTGCCGACAGTGCCGCCCACGGCGGCGATCTGGTATCGCTGTATGGCTATCTGCACCGCTGCCGGCAGGTCGATGCCGCCATGGCCATCGACCGGCTGCTGGGGCTGGGTATCTTCCAGCACGGCGCCGGAGTGCCACACCCCGCCCCGCAAGACACGGCCGTATCCGACCGGGAGGCATGGCTCGCCCGGCAGAAGCGTATCGAGAGCGAACGCGCCGAAGCCCGCGCCCATGCCGCCGAACGCGCCCGGCAGTGCTGGGACAGCGCCCGGCCGGCCGCGTCCACCCATCCCTATCTGATCGACCGGGGCGTGCCGGCCTACAACCTGCGCCAGTCGAAACGCGGCTGGCTGCTGGTGCCGCTCTACCACCAGGGCGAGCTGGTCAACGTCCAGTCGATCATGCCCAACGGCGGCAAGCGCTTCCTGAAGGGTGGCCGGGTACAGGGCTGTTACGCCCCCATCGGCGAGCCGCGCCCCTTCGGCAAGCTGTTCATCTGCGAGGGCTGGGCCACCGGGGCGACGCTGCACCGGCTGACCGGCGAGCCGGTGGTGTGCGCCATGCACGCCGGCAACCTCGCCGCCGTGGCACGGGCCATGCGCCCGCTGTGCGACGGCTCGCTGGAGCTGATCATCGCCGGCGACGACGACCGCCACACCGAGGGCAATCCCGGGCGCACCGCCGCCAACGATGCGGCGCTGGCCGTGGGCGCGATGGTGCTCTATCCGAAGTGGCCCGAGGGCTGCCCGGACGATCTCACCGACTTCAACGACCTGTATCGCTGGCATCGCCGGCAGCTTGCCCATGGGGACCCTACTGACCTGACAGGGGGTGACCGATGAGCGAACCTCGTCTGAGTCTGGTCGGCGAGCCGGCCGCGCCGCAGCAGGCCGCAGCACTCGCCCGCCCCGGGTATGCCGTCTATGCCGGACCCACCACCGTCGAGGGCCGCGTGTTCGATGGCGGCGTCTGGTATCACGGCCTCAAGCAGACCGGCCCCGATGAACCCGGGCTGCCGTTCGATCTGTGGATCTGTTCGCCGCTCTATGTCGATGCCGAGACGGTCGACAGCGAGGACGGCAGCATCGGCCGGCTGGTGCGCTTTGCGCACCGGGGCCGGGAACGCGAGTGCGTGATCCCCATGGAAGCGCTCGCCGGCAAGGGCGAGGACGTGTTGCGCCAGCTGATGCGGCAGGGCCTGACCGTCGCCTACAACCAGCGCAAGCATGTGCCGGCCTATATCGCCAGCCACCACGCCCCGGCCACGGTACTGGCCACCACCACCCGCACCGGCTGGCACGCTGCCACCGGCTCGTTCGTGCTGCCGCATCGGGTGATCGGCAGCGACGAGGTGCGCTATCAGAGTTCCGGGCTGGAAGCGCGCATCTTCGACAGCCGGGGCACCCTTGCCGAGTGGCAGCAGGAGGTGGCCACGCCCTGCCTGGGCAACCCGGTGCTGATCCTCTCGCTGTGCTGTGCGCTCTCCGGGCCGCTGCTCCGCAGGGTCGGGGTACACGGGGGCGGTATCCACCTGATCGGCGATTCGTCCAGCGGCAAGTCGCTGTGTCAGGACGCCGGGGCGTCTGTGTGGGGCGCGCCGGATCGCTTCAAGCTCTCCTGGGACATGTCGGGCGGCGGCGTCGAGATCGAGGCCACCACCCGCAACGACACCGCCCTGATCGCCGACGAGATCAGCCGCGCCAATCCCAAACGGTTGCAGGAGCATATCTACGCGCTGGCCAACGGGGCCGGCAAGGGCACCATGACCCGGGATCGCGAGGGCCGGCCGAAAAACCACTGGTGTGTGCCCATCCTCTCCAGCGGCGAGCGCAGCGCCGCCGATCATGCCGGCCTGTCCGGCCAGACGGCGCATGCCGGGGCCGAACTGCGACTGGTCGACATCAATGCCGGGACAAGACCCTATCGGGCCTTCGATGACGTCCACGGCACCACCGGGGAAGCCTTCCACCGCGCCCTGACCGGGGCGGTCAATCGCCACTATGGCCATGCCGGCCCGGCACTGATCGAACAGCTGCTGGAGCGCGAGGTGATGGACGGCCTGCCGTGGCGCTTCGGCGAGCTGCGCCGTTCGTTCGACGTGGCCAGCGCTCAGGCCGGCCGGGTGGCCGACCGCTTCGCGGTCATGGCGCTCGCCGGGGAGCTGGCCAGTGAATGGAGCATCCTGCCGTGGCCCGAGGGCACCGCCCTTGCCGCCTGCCGGATGCTCTTTCACGAATGGCTGGCCACCATCGGCGATGGCAATGCCGAGGATCGCCAGATCCTTGCGGCGCTGGCCGACTTCATCGCCCGCCACGGAGACAGCCGCTTTTCGGACGTGAATGCCCAGCTGGCCGCGCATGTGATCAACCGCGCCGGTTTCTACGAGATCGACAACGGGCGTCGGCTGTTCCTGTTCAACCGCGCCGCGCTCATAGAGGCCGCCGAGGGCTACAGCCGCGACCGCATCCTGCGCACGCTGGGCACCCATGACGTGATTCCCAAGACCGACCCGGGAAGGCTCCAGAAAAAGTACCGCCTGCCGGGCGGGGGCAGCGCCCGGTTCTTCGTCATCGATCCCGAAAGGCTCGATCCGGAGCGCCCGGCATGACGAGACACGCCCACCGGCATCTATCCCCCGCACCCCGTGGCCACCGCGTGGCCACGATCACCTGCCCACCCCATGGAGATGACACCCCATGACCGCTGCCAACGCCCGCACCACTCCGGACAACGCCACACAGGAAGCGCCGACCATGACCAGCGAGAATGCCAACATCACAGCCACCACAGACACGCCCCCGTCAATGCCGCAGCCCTCGCGGCGTCTGCTGGAGATCGACTTCGAATACCAGCCGACCACACCGGCCATCGAGGCTCTGACACCGCAAAGGGCCCACAGGGCACTGGACAAGGCGCGGACCGAGTATCTGGCGTGGCGCGAACGCCTGAAACAGGCCAGCGGGGAACTGGCCCGGCTGCAAAAGACCGTCAGCGCCGCCGAAGCTCAGGAGCAGGAGGCCGGCAAAGGCTGGCGCCGGGCGTTTCTGGAAGGGGCCGGCCAGCAGGGCCGGGAAGTACGCGACCAGCAGAAACAGGCCACCCAGTGGCGCATCGAGGCCGAGCAGAAACGCGAGATGATCGAGCTGCTGACCCCGCAGGTGGAGTGGCTGAAGATCAGGACCCGGTACGCCCGGGAAGAGTTCCAGCACCGGTTAAGGGCCGCGCAGGAGGTCACCACGCATCACACACTGCTGGCCGAGGCCGAAAGCCTGTTCGACGGACTGGAGAGCGGGGCCTTCCGGGCCTCTCTCTCGGGCCTGTTCCAACGTATCAGCGATGACCTCTGCAACGATGCCTCGTACATGCTTCGGTACGGTCTGGATGTGTCCAGCCAGCCCGGTGAGGGCATCTTCGCCTTCCTCGACAATCGGCAGACTCAAGCGGTCCGCCACGATATCCGCGAACGCCAGTATGCCGCGCTGGGTGAACTGGTCTGGCACCTGCTGCCGAAGACGGCCACCGAAGAGCCCACCACCCTCAGGGGCATCGCGCCGCTGGACTGCGAAGCGAACGGGAATGAATGGGGCACCAGCATTGCACGTCACCGGCGCCTGAAGGAGCTGGAAGCGTCCATGGAGTACATCCCCGGCCAAACGCAACAATAGCCCCCTGACAGCCGCAGAAGGCCCCGACCGGTGCGGGGCCTTTTTTTCAGGTCAGGTAGAGACTGTTAAACCGAAAGTCAGGCGCTGTCATGCATGGAGAACAGGACATGATGGCCGTCCCAGCCCATATACAGATACTTGCCCACTTCAAGCCTGTCGATAATATCTCGGCCCATTCTGGGCTCGGGAATTCTGTCCGGATTTCTCAAGGCATCGTAATAGCTGAATCTGACAGGCATGGAGTACCTCCCGGATGGGCCCCCCGAAGTCCAGCGCCCTTCATAACCCGGAGCGTGCTGGTCACCACCTTCAAGAGGCTCGATGCCTGCAAGCCGCAAAATGTTTTGTTGCTCGGGGCTTGGAAGATACGCGCGTTTATCAACATCTGTTTTCGTTATCATTTTGGCGGCAGAGGGAATTCTCCTGGAATTGGCACTCATGGCGCGAACCTCATCATGTGAACGGCCCCGGTGTTGATTGACCAATCCAGTACACCTTGTTGGTCGCAACAGGGTCCTGATCCTATCGGCCCCTGTTCGGCCAAGGGGGTAAAAGAGGCTGAGCCCCGGGTGCCCTCCTCATAATGTATCTACGGCACTTCCCGAATAGGCTGTAACGGCTTCAGGGATGAACTGAAGACCTCGGGTATCCCTCGCTTTCTGCGAAGAGCGTCTTGCAGGAGTGCCACTTCCCCCCTCTTTCGCTCGCCAGAGAAAGAAACGGTCATCGACATGATCGGATGCCACTGATCGGCCCGGCCATGCCGACCACCGGAACGCCCCGGAAGGAGCGTTACAGGAACCTGAAACGAGTGGCAACAGTGGCAACGGATCGCTACAGCCCACGGCTGGCGTGGCCTGCCGTGTTGCCACTCCCTATAAATAAGTGGCAACGGCTGGCAACACACCTCTTTGGGTACTTATAGAGAGAGGGTTCTGTTGCCACTCGCCATTTGACTGGCAACAGCGTTGCCGCTCTGAAACCCGCATGGTTGAGCCTTGTACCCGGTGTACCCGGTGTACCCGGTCGAAAATTACAGGTGTGAAAACGTATCAGAGGAATGGGAATCAGTATCAACAAAAGAGAGGCCCGAAACGGCTGGAGTGAGGCGTGATATTTCATTCTGGCGAGCGAAATTACTGACTTTGATAGGCGCGGTAATCTTCATTCTGTAATGGGTTATCGAATCACCATTTTTTGTTCAAGGGGGATCGGGCAAATGCCTTATAGGGTACGGCTGATGTTTGAATGGGGTGGTGGATGTATCTGGTGCGGTAACGATGCTGCTCGGGAAAGGTTTGGTGTGGGCTCCATTGAAGAGAATCTGCCGCTATCGGAAGCCACTCTCCAGAAGCTTCATGCGTTGACTGTCTGGCATGACAAGGCATTGGACTGGGATTATCCACCTGACCCCAGCCCTTGGAGCGAAGAAGAGTTTCGAGCTTTTGAAACTGCCGCCCATGACATGAGATCCAGACTTCAAACGGAGCTTGGTCCCGAGTTTGAAGTCGTTTATGAATCATTTCCCTGATCTGGAATGGTGAGCACAGACTGCCACAGGAACCTGAATCGACTGGCAACAGTGGCAACAAGGCAACACGTCGCTGAAAGCCGCGTCACAGGCGGGCTCCCGTGTTGCCACTCCCCATAAATAAGTGGCAACGGCTGGCAACACACCTCCTTGGGTACTTATGGAGAGAGGGTTCTGTTGCCACTCGCCATTCGACTGGCAACAGCGTTGCCGCTCTGGAACCCGCATGGTTGAGCCTTGTTGCCACTGTTGCCAGTGTTGCCACCGAAAAATCACAGGTGTGAAAACGTATCAGGGGAATGGGAAACGTTCTCACCTTTCAGGCTTCCCCCCGGCCCGAACGAATCGGCATCTCGTTACTGACTGGCGAGCGGGGGTTGTTTGTCGGGCGATGGCGTCAGACCCAGCTACATCGGTTGAAAATCTCGCTCGCCGGAAAGGAAGATCGAGCGGCGACATGGCCGGGCATCGTTGCGTCACCGAAACGGTGCCAATCCCGGAACGGTCGGGAAGCGAGTCACAGGAACCTGAAAACGAGCGGGAACACCGGGAACAGTGGGAACACCTCGCTGGAAGTCGCACCACAGGCGGGCTGCCGTGTTCCCGGTAATCACCATATGAGTGGGAACAAACGGGAACACCTCCCTGATAGAGGGTATATCTACGTGTTTCTGTTCCCACTCGATTTTTCAGTGGGAACAACGTTCCCACGCTGGAACCCGCATGGTTGAGCCTTGTTCCCACTGTTCCCGGTGTTCCCACTCAAAAATCACAGGTGTGAAAACGTTCAGGGAAAATGGGAAACGTTCTCGATAAGTGAAAGGCCATCCAGCTCGAATCGAACGCTTACTCTTTCAGCCTGGCGAGCGATTAGCCGGTGAAGGGAATTCCGGATGGGAGAGCGTCCCCGCTGACAATGTGATCACGGTCCGACCCGCTCCCTTCTTCCTGCCAAAACCAGCGCGATCCTGTGCATACTTTTGTATGGCTTTGTAACCATGGTTATCCGTGATAAAAGTGGACGCTAATTCGATAAAGGATGATGTCTGTTCGGCGGGTAACGGACCGAACAGGACCCCTGATGGCCACCGGCGCTGTGAAACGCTGCCGGAAGCTCGGATCAGCGTCCCACGGGGTGCATTGGGGAGGGTGCAAAATGCAACAAAGCGCAACGTTTTTCGGTGCCCCGAAACCACGCCCTGCCCCAGTACTGGCGCGGTTGGCGCCCTGATGCGTCACTGCAACAAAACCGACCCATTTAGCCCGCAGGCGGGGCGAGGAGTCGACAGCGCGCCGGGGGAGCTGACCGAGGTTTTCACCGTGGGCCGTTGCAGATGTGTTATCCACGGTGTCAGGAGCGCGGCAGTCGTGTCTAACCACTCATGTCGTACCAACAGCAGCAAGGAGTCATTATGGGTCTTAAACCGGGTCCAAAACGGATCGCTGATTCAACCGGCAAACCCGACCGCCGTCGGCGTGACAACAAACAGACATCTGGCAACACACCATCTTTGAAGCCACATAAACATAAAAAGGGTAATTAAGTATTCAAGCTGACATTAAGCCCCGCCATCGCATGGGGTTATCAAGGTGGCTTAATTTCCGGATTCAAAAACGTCAACTATTACTATCTTTTGAACCCACTCGTTTATAACGCCCATATACCGAAGCGCCATTAAACTAGGCAATTTTTCATAACCCAAAGCTGTTCAACAGTTTGCATTCATCATACTCTTTATAAAGAACCTGCTAGTTAGCAACATAACAAACCCCCTCCATTCAGCTTGGAAAGTAAAATGTCTGACATTGCAAACACTCGAACTGAAAAAACTATATTCAAAGAATTAGAGCTGCTTTGCCAGTCGCCGGGATACGTCCATGTTATCGCTTATTTGTGCATCCGAGACAACACTATCAGACATTCTCCTTCCGAGGTTAAGTTGGAAGATATTTTGCAACAATTTTCGATGGAGAGATTAGTTCGCACAGAGCTCTCGACTATAGTCGGCCTTATGTGCAAAAAAAACATAGACAACAGCCTCCCCTCTCCTGATGTTTTCCAAGAATACATCGACAAAACTGATAGCTTATTATTAGAACTCCATGAATCAATGCGTCCCGGTATGGATAGGATCTTTAATACAGAAGAAGCAAGAAAAGGAGAAATCAATCCTTTCCAGTCAGGTTCTATATTGAGAGAGTCCATTTTTTATGGGGGTGAATCAGCTTATCAATTCCAGTACAAAGATTTCTCAAAATTAAAGTACGAAAAAGATGATAACTGGCTTGTTTTAAACAAAGGTTATAATTTAGATCAAGCTATAAAAGTAATTACAGCCATCCAAGACGTCCACGATGAAAAGTTAAATAATGTTTTCATTGATTTTGCTCAAAAAGATCCAAAAGAATGGACTTTTTTGGAAACTTTTAAATTTAAAACAGAGGAAATATCGAATAATTCTGGCGTCGACACAGCCGTGTCACAGAAAGTTATAGAGTCTCTTACATGCTATACAGACATGGCTTGCTTTCAAAATCTGGATGACTTTAACCCTATAAATGCTTGCCCCATAATAAAAGTTGAAGATGGGGAATATCTTTTATTTTCAGTTTACAGCTTATTCCAAGCTTTCTATGAGACTCCCTTTTTTTGGTTTAATGAAGACAAAAGCTACAAGAACAAGGCCATGCAGCACCGCGGCGAATTTACTGAATTATTTTCAAAAGAAAGATTAGAGATCGTTTTTGGTGAAGAACGTGTATTTTGTAATATTGACATTTTCGATTCTGGAAATCAGAAAGTTGGCGAAATAGATGTATTAGTTTTATTTTCTGATAGAGCAATAGTCTTACAAGCCAAATCCAAGAAATTAACTATTGAAGCGCGAAAAGGAAATGATCTTTCTTTGAAAAGCGACTTTAAAAAAGCCGTACAAGACGCTTACGATCAAGCTTTCTCTTGTTCAAGATTGATTCTGGAAGGGAATTGCAGATTTTTTGATAGTCAGAAGGAAGAAATAAAAATTAGCAACGATTTTAAAGAAATATATCCTTTTTGTGTCGTTTCTGATCACTACCCTGCGCTTTCCTTCCAAGCCAAGCAGTTTCTCAAACAGAAACAAACGAATATAATAAAACCAGCATTTGTAATGGACATCTTCTTTCTTGATGTTTTAACAGAAATGCTACAGTCCCCTTTACACTTCCTAAGCTATATTCATAGAAGAGTTTTTTACAACGAAAAAGTCTTATCAACTCATGAGCTTACTGTTCTTTCATATCATCTCAAAACAAACTTGTGGATAGAAAATGATTTCTCACTAATATACCTCGAAGATGATATATGTGCCGATCTCGACCTTGCAATGCTATCGAGAAGAGAAGGGCTGCCCGGCCCGAAACAAGTTGATGGCATTTTAACAAAATACCAAGGGACTCATTTCGAAAAGCTAATTTCTGATATAGAAGAATTAGAACGCTCGGATACAATCGATTTCGGATTTATGATGTTAGCTTTCGGGGGAGATACGATTGAGTTAATCAATGACAGTATCGATAAAATAGCTGAAGCAGTTAAATACGATGGAAAACACCATGATTTGACATTAGTAGTAAGTGATCAAAAAGCAGGCTTGACCATTCATTGTAATAACAATTCAAATCATGATGCTATCCAGTTATTAAATAGGCACTGTGAATCTCGAAAATATTTACAGAAAGCTGACAAATGGTTTGGAATATGCATAGACCCAAAAACTTTAAAATTAAGATTTGGGGTGAATAAAGTTTTCCCTTGGAAACAATCAATTGAAATGGACAATTTAACGAGAAACTTTATGCCAGCCAAACCTATAGCAGCAAACGGTCGCGTAAATTTCAAAACTAAAACAATAACAAAAATTGGCCGCAACGAGAAATGCCCATGCGGTAGTGGTAAAAAATACAAAAAATGCTGTTTATGATAAAAGGATATCCATTCCATAAATGGCGCTGATGGTATACATCAAGGTATAACAAACACGATGCTCAAATAAATACCTTTTAAAAACATAAAGATACATTATAAGTAGAATCCTGACGGGGGCACCAACAGATTTGATGACTTACGGGCGACCCATTGCGGTCGCCCGTTTGTTCTCCTGCCTTCATCACCGCACCAATAATCGCAGTACCGCTTTAAACCAACCAGACAAAACAGAAGTCCAAATGCCCTCCATATCCATTAACTCAACAACAGCGCCTTGATCCGATTTCCAAAGCAGCCCGAGATTGCCAGCGAGTTAAAATGATGGGGATGCCATCTAGCCGCGATGCCAAGGCCTTTCGCGGTGCTATTCGGTCATCTGCTGTCAGGCTGACCGAACTCTCAAAGCCGGATACCGAATCCATCGCAATAGTGCTTGGATCCTGTCTGAAAAGTCACCGAGCGATGTCAGGGCAAGGCAAAAAAACGGCGAAGATACGGAATTTACATGGGGTAAATGAGTATCCTGATCTGGATTTTTAACACAGTATGCACAAGCGTAGGCACTTTTCAGACAGGGCCTGAGTTTCCGCAGAGCGCGGCATTAGGCCGAAAAAGGAAATAACGCAATGACTCAAACAATCTCCGGCGGATGCGCCTGCGGCTCAATCCGTTATGTGTGCACTGGCGCACCAGTCGCGATGCTCAATTGCCATTGCCGCGACTGCCAGCAGTCGAGTGGAGCGCCCTTCGCATCGGGCGTCGTCGTGCGAGTTGCAGATACAGAGGTGTCAGGTAGCCCGGGCACATATTCTGTTCAGGGTAGTAGCGGAGGCACTACAATTCGCAGCTTCTGCATACGTTGCGGCACGCCTTTATTTACCCGTGGCGAGGTCGTCCCGGACTTGATGTCTATTCGCTTTGCCTCACTGGATGATCAGGCCGGATTCAAGCCGATGGTAGACATCTGGACGTCGAGCGCACAGCCGTGGGTGAAGCTCAGCGAAGATATTCCTCACTATCCGCAGTCGCCCTAGCGTGGGTACGCAGGGCTTGCTGTCCGAGTTCCAAATTTGGAGTGCAAAAAGACCGAATCCTGATGCACACCTCCGCCTGCCTACCAATCAGCCCTGCATTGCTCGGCCAGATCAGCCCTCCGGGCGTTCCCTTCATCTCAACCGTGCAGCGATATTCTCAGCCTGCCGATATCGTGTTTCCTGCACCTCAGCCATATCCGCGAGCACGTGCTCACGGATGGAAGTCGGAGCTGTTTCCGGGCGTCCGGCGTTGAATGGCGGTTCGGGGGCGTATTCAAGCGTCAGTTGTGCGATTTGCGCGGTCTCGTCATCAAATAGAGCAGCAATCACTGTCAGCGCAAAATCGATGCCGGCAGTGACGCCGCCACCGGTAATGATGTTGTCATCCCGAACGATTCGCGCCGAATCGGGCACGGCCCCGAAAAGCGGCAGGAGATCGCGCCAGGCCCAGTGGCAGGCAGCGCGTCGTCCCTTCAGCAACCCGGCGGCGCCCAGAATCAGTGAGCCGGTGCAAACCGAAGTGACATACTGCGCCGTTTCGGCCAGTCGCCGAATGGCGTTGATGAATGGTTCATCCTCCGCAGCATCGAGGCATCCCATGCCCCCGGGCACACAGAGCACATCGCATGCGGTGAGATCATCAGGATCGGCCAGATTGGCAAAGGTCAGGCCCTGAGTTTCGATGGGACGGCCACCGGCCGAGGCTACTACCACTTCGACCCCGGGTGTGCGTGAAAAGAATTGATGCGGCCCCGTGAAATCCAGGTGCGTTACGCCAGGATAGATCGGTATCACGATACGTCTTTGCGAGGTCATGGTGCGCTCCGCGGCATCAGGGGTCACACTGTAGAATAGCGCGAGACCTGCCATGTGCGAGCGGGCCACGTCAGCTCATCGCTCGCCGTCTTCAAGACAGCCTCTGAGACCTGCCGACCATGATGCATGTAGAAATTTTCCAGCCCCGGGAAGAGCACCAATCAGCGTTCCTGGCGGCGGTTCAGCGCAGCGAATCCGTTTTTGACCGTTGGGTTATCCCACCGAACACGCCGGAAAAATATGCTGATTATCTGCGCCGGTACTCAGCGAGCACTCACTACAGCTACCTGGCTCGGGCAAGTGACGGCACGCTGATCGGCTGTATCAATCTCAATGAAATTGTTCGCGGGGCGCTTCAGTCTGCCTACCTTGGCTACTACGCCTTTTATCCGAATCAGGGCAAAGGGCTGATGAAGGAGGCCCTGAGCGCCGTGATGTCACTCGCCTTTGATACGCACGAGCTGCACTGACTGGAGGCCAATATTCAGCCGAATAATGTGCGATCGGTGAGTCTGGTCAGGTCGCTGGGCTTTCGGTTGGAAGGCTACTCACCGCGATACCTGAAAATTGATGGCGAATGGCGGGATCACGAGCGCTATGCCATCACCTCGGAAGAATGGGTTTGCCAGAGCAGGTGACGTGCTATCGGTTGGAGGGCCAGAGCTGATGTATTGTTTCTGCGCGGCACGCTTGCAGAGAGACTGCAGAACTGCCGGGTCTTTCGATCAGTGTCTGCCCGTCCAGCGGCGTGCAATCCACCAGCCTGCCACCATGGTGACCATGAAGGCGGCCAGTGGCCAGGAGAGCCCGGTCAGAGACGCAACTGCCGGCCCCGGACAGTAACCCGAGAGCGCCCAGCCAATGCCGAACAGGGCGGCCCCACCGAGCAGACGCGCATCCAGGTCACGCCGCTCAGGCAGCTGAAAACGATCGGCCAGCAGCGGTGCTCCCCGGCGCCAGACAAGACGATAACCGATGAAGGTCGTGATCACGGCACCGCCGAGCACACCCATCAGTGTCGGATCCCAGTCACCGGCCACATCGAGAAAACCGATCACCCGAGCGGGGTCGGTCATGCCACCAATGGTCAGACCAAGCCCGAACAGCAACCCCGCCACATACCCTGCCAGCATTTTCATGCGCTCCCTCCCATCAGATGATGGGTCACGAAGACCGTCAGCATGGCGACAGCCACAAAGGTAAGCGTTGCCGCCAGCGAACGTGGCGACAGCCGTGCCAGCCCGCAGACACCATGGCCGCTGGTACAGCCACTGCCGATGCCGGTACCTGCACCTACCAGCAGCCCGGCCAGCAGCATGATCGGCACACCGGCCATCGGCGTGCCGATCACGGCACCAGCAGAGTCGGCGACATTTCCCCAGCCAGGGCCGCCCAGGGTCAGCCACAGCGGAGCGCTGATCAATCCCAGCACAAACGCCAGGCGCCAGCCGCGATCCGACCGGTCACGCTCAAACAGCAAGCCACTGACCAGGCCACTCACGCCGGCAATACGCCCCAGCAGCCCCATCAGGACGACCGCGGAGCAGCCAATCAGCACGCCCCCTGCGACCCCCTTCATCAGACTCAACATTTCCATTTCACCGCTCCTCGATGATCATCGCGCCCCACCCTTCAGCGCACCGCAGTGTGATCCGATGTTAAAGAAGAGGTTGCGATATCGGGATGCGTCAGCGGCGTAGAGGCATGCCCATGCAGCTGACACCAGGCTTCGAAAGTGCTCAGAAACACCTGACCGTTCAGCGAGGCCAGCAGCCCGGTGCCGTTCAGGCGATCCATGACCGGCCCCTTGACCTCGGCCAGGTGCAGGCCGATACCGACCTCCTTCAGGCGCTGATTGAGTGCTTCCAGGTTCTCCAGCGCCGTGGCATCGATCACGTTGATCGCCTGACACGCCAGCACCAGATCTCGCGGTGGCGGCTCGCGATGGATGACCGTCGTCACCAGATCCTCCAGATAGCGCACATTGGCGAAATAGAGGCTTTCATCCACTCGCAGGATGGCCACGTGTGCATCGGTTTCCACAGCGTGGCGATGGATGTTGCGGAAATGTTCGGTACCGGGAATCCGCCCGACTTCGGCACTGTGGGGCCGGCTGGTGCCATAGAGATGCAACGCCAGTGACATGCCGACCCCGACCAGAATACCGATCTCCACGCCCAGCAGCAGCGTGGTCAGCAGGGTCGCCAGCATGGCGATACCCTCGCCTCGCGAGTAGCGCCAGACCCGCACGAAGGCCGGCAGATCGACCAGCGACAGCACGGCGACCACGATGGTAGCGGCCAGGGTGGCCATCGGCAGCTCGCGCAGCCAGGGGGCAAACAGCAGCATCACCAGCAGAATGCCGAGCGCTGTAAACGCCCCGGCAGCCGGGGTGCGGGCGCCGGCATCGAAGTTGACCACCGAACGCGAGAAACCACCGGTGATCGGCATGCCGCCTGTCACCGCGGCGGCCATGTTGGCGCCGCCAAGGCCAATCAGTTCCTGATCGGGATCCAGTCGTTCGCCCCGCCTGACCGCGAGGGCCTGGGCGACCGACACCGACTCGACATAACCCACGATGCTGATCAGCACCGCCGGCCAGAGAAGGGTCTGCCACAGTTCCGGCTGCCACTGCGGCAGGGTCAATGGCGGCAATCCGGCAGGAATCTCGCCGATGACTGCCACCTGGTGACCCAGCCATCCGGCAGCACCGGCGATCAATGCCGCCAGCGCGATGGTCATGATGGGCGCCAGTCGTACCAGCATCCCGGCGCTGCGAGGTGACAATCCACAGTGCTGGAGGATACTTCGTCCCCGGTGGCGCACACTCCAGAGCAGGAGCAGCGAACCGCCTCCGATGCTCATGGTTGCCGGACTGATGCCGTGTATTGCTTCAGGCAACTGCGCCAACAGGGTCGGGAGTGTGGCACCGGAGAGTTCGATCCCCAGCAGATGTTTGAGCTGACTGGCGGCAATCAGAATGCCCGAGGCGCTGATAAAGCCGGTCATCACCGGGCGACTGAGAAAGTTGACCAGAAACCCCATCCGACAGAGCCCCATCACCAGCAGAATGCCCCCGGAGAGCAGTGCCAGCACCAGCGCTGCGGTCACCGGGTCGGCGAGGCCCTGATCGGTAATCCGATTCAGCGCCGCCGCGGTCATCAGCGAGACAACCGCCATGGGGCCGACCGAAAGCGAAGAGCTGCTGCCCAGCAGGGTATACAGCAACAAAGGCAGCAGACTGGCATAGAGCCCCGTGACCGGCGGCAATCCGGCCAGCATGGCGTAGGCCAGTGCCTGCGGCACCAGCATCAGAGTGACGATGAGCGCCGCCAGCAGGTCATCGCCCAGCAGGCGGCCGCTGTAGTGGCGTCCCCAGTCAAGAATCGGTAGCCAGCGTCGGGGAGCGCGCCTCTCGTGTTGCGTCATGTTTGTGCCCTTACCGGGTTATCAGGCGAAGCTCACTCCCAGGCCGCCCCTTCCAGAGCATTCAGCGGGATTTTCAGATAGCGCTTGCCGTTGTCTTCCGGCTCGGGCAGACGCCCTCCGAGGATATTCACCTGCAAGGCATGCAGAATCAGTTTGGGCATCGGCAGTTCACGGTCGCGCCGTTCCCGCAGTTCGACATAGGCCGCTTCACTGAGCTCGCCCAGCTGGTGCTTGTTATGCCGACGCTGCTCGTGGACGGTGCTTTCCCATCGGGGCTCTCGACCATCGGGCATATAGTCATGGCCGGTAAAGAGCCGGGTCTTTTCCGGCAGGGCCAGAATTGCCTGAATCGAATGCCACAGTTGATGCGCACTGCCTCCGGGAAAATCGGCACGGGCGGTGCCGAAATCAGGCTGAAAGATCGTGTCATGTACGAAGGCGGCATCACCGATCACATAGGTGATCGAGGCCAGGGTATGGCCTGGCGAATGCATGACCCGTACCGGCAACTCACCCACCCGGAAGGTGTCGCCATCCTCGAAAAGGTGCTCCCACTGGCTGCCATCGTCACGCAGATCCGGCCAGTTGTAGATCTGCTTCCAGAGCGCCTGGACACGGGTCACCTCTCGCCCGATGGCGGTCGGCGCGCCGGTCTTGTCATGGAGATAACGAGCCGCGGAAAAGTGATCGGCATGAGGGTGGGTATCGAGAATCCATTCGACGTGCAGACCTTCACGCGCAATATAGTCCAGCAGCTCATCGGCATGATGGGTGGCCGTGGCGCCGGACTTTTCATCGAAATCCAGTACCGGGTCAATCACGGCACAGGCGCGGGTTGCCGGATCGATTACGACGTACTGGACGCTGAAGGTGCGAGGGTCGAAAAAACCGGCGACATTCGGTTGACCCGGCTGGCCTTGTGAGAGCGCAAAAGTATTCATGGCAGCTCCTGAAGCAGTCTCATCACTGCCAGCATAACGCTATTTACATTATAACGTTAGACTTAAAGAGAATATTCAAACTTTCAGTAATAGCCTGTGATGCGCTCTAACGGTGTCGCCCGTTGGCTTGCCAGCGGGTCAGGACAGGGGTGGTGTATCGGGGAACCCGGCGCTGAAGGCGGCTGCCTCTTCAAGTAACCAGTCGATGAATTGTTGGACGGTCGGCGGAGCCTGACCGCTGGCGGGCAGGATCAGATTGTAGGTATAGCTGGAATCGATCACGTAATCGGCGCCGAACGGGCGGACCAGCCCGCCATTGGCGAGCCGGTCAGCAACGACCGGGTAACTGGCGAGCATCACGCCATGACCGGCCATGGCCTGATCGAGCGCCATGCCATAAAGGGAATACTGGCGCTTGATCGGTCTATCGGTCACTTCCAGACCGGCCGCATGAAACCAGTCACGCCATCCCGGCACGTTCCCCCCCTGCCGTGCTCCCCAGTTGACTTCCAGCAGAGAGTGCTCCAGCAGATCCGCTGGCGCGAGAATGGGCAAGCGCTCAAGCAAGGCCGGTGAGCAAACCGGAAACAGAGCATCGCCAAACAGACGCAGGGATTTTACCCCCGGCCAGGGGCCGCGCCCGTAGCGTAGAGCGAGCCTGGCTCCGCTGCCTTGCCAGGCAGGCGAAATCAGCGCCTGTTCCGCTTCCAGGGTAATGTCCAGCCGGCTCTCCCGAGCCTCGAAGGCCTCAAGCCGCGGCAAAAGCCAGAGCTGTGCAAAGGAGGGAGGCGCGTTGAGCGTCAGACGAGCAACGCCAGTATGGTACTTCTCAATATTCCGAACACCCTCGGCAATACGTGCCAGCCCGCCGCTCACATCCCGGGACAGTATCCTGCCGGCCTCGGTAACCCGAACGCCATGGGCCTGACGCTCGAACAGAGCGATGCCGAGGCGCTCTTCGAGCTGTCTGATCTGTCGGCTGACCGCACCCGGGGTGACACCCAGTCGTTCCGCTGCGGCCTTGAAACTCTCGGCTTCGACCGCTTCGGAGAAGGCACGCAAGGCATTGAGTGGGAGCCGTTCAATCTTCATGAGTTGAGTTTTCCTGAGCCTGGATGCGCAGATTAATCGTTTGGCGCCCCAGGCGACAAATGGTGAACTGACGGCCTTTTCAGGACAGGAGTGGTCTCATGAGGCATACAGGATCATCCATGGCAGAAGCCGAGACGTCATCACCCCACAGCCGGCATCGACGCTCCATCGACATGACCGCCAGCGCACTGATGACACTGTTCTGTCTGGCCCTGGGCTTCCAGCAAGTGGCCATGAAGGCCGTGGCCATGGAGATACCCACGCTGGCCCAGGTAGCGCTGCGTTCCACCATGGCCGCCCTGCTGGTCATGCTGCTGATGCGCTGGCGTGGCATCCCCCTCTCCTCCCTGCTCTCTCATGCGAGGCCGGGCGCGCTGGTTGGAGTGGGATTCGCCGCAGAGTTCACATTCGTGGCCTGGGGGCTGAACTACACTCTCGCCTCACATATGTCGGTGTTTCTCTATACCGCACCGGTTTTTGCTGCGCTCGGACTGCACTGGCTGGTACCGGGAGAACAGCTGCATCACCATCAATGGTGGGGGGTAGCACTGGCCTTTGCAGGCATGGTGATCGCCATGGCACCGACGCCGACCCGACTTGATGAACCGGGGCTATTGCTGGGGGATGCACTGGGTCTGCTGGCGGGGCTCTCCTGGGCGGCCACTACGCTGGTGCTCAGAAGCTCGACCCTCTCGGAAGCGCCCCCGGAGCAGACCCTATGCTACCAGCTGGTGGTTGCCGGATTGCTGTTGTTGCCGGCGGCCTTTTTCATGGGCGACCTTCAAGCGATTGACTTAAGCGGCCCGGCTGTCGCCAGTCTGGCCTTCCAGACCCTGGTCATTTCGTTTGGTGCCTTGTTGTTATGGTTTGCTCTGCTGCGCCGTTACAAGGCCTCGCAACTCGGAATCTTCTCGTTTTTGTCGCCACTCTTCGGCGTCCTGTTTGGTGCCCTGTTGCTCGATGAACCATTAACCCTCAATTTCGTGCTTGGCGGGATAGTCATCCTGGGCGGGATCATCCTGGTCAGCCGCTAGCCCTGTATCATGAATTTAGTGTCGGGAAGTCTTGTTATATGAACACTCGCATTTTTCAGGTCGGTTCCCTGCTGCTAACCACAATGCTACTCAGCAGCTGCAGTACCAGTGCTTCACATGTTTCTGCCGTGCCGGACGGAGCCTGCGATAAAGTGGCCCATTACGATCTCCCGGCTCAACGCTTTGATGAAACGGCTCAGCAACTGGCCCATGCCACCGGTTGTTTCATCAGAACGGATTTGGAGAACACCGGCTCGGTAACCGTCAGCCCCGTAAAGGGAGAAATGAGCATTCGCCAGGCTCTTGAAGCGGCGCTTCGGGGGACGCAACTGAGTATTACCGCGAGCCAGCCGGACACCCTCACTGTTTATTGATGTCGCTTTCAACACCCCCTTGATACAACGCTTTGGCGCTTGAAAAGACGCACTGACGACCACCCATGGAGAAATGATCGGATCTGTACAGGAAAAAAGTGTACAGGTCTGCTACAAATGTAATTGAACGTTAATCAACACACCGGAATGTAAAAACGTCCACTCACAGGGAGGTGAGATGACTTATTTGCTGACCGCGATCATTTCCATGGCAGGTATCATTCTCTGCGCTTACGGCACCATTGAGGGGTTGTTCATGATGGGAGGTGTATAGCCCCCGGCACCTCTGCTTACGACAATAGCCCGCCCTTTGGCGGGCTATTGTCATGCCTGAAGCCCTCACCTTGCGCCATATCAAGTGCCGCACAACCGGCGCGGGCGCTCAGCCTGCATAACAGAACACCCCGCGATATTCAGGCGATAACCCTCTCTGTGGCCTCCAGGGTGACACAGGTGCCCGAATGACCACTCAGCAGTGCATCCAGCTCATGCAGTGACCCGATCATGGCGGGCCTGCCGGTGCGCTTCACGAAATCGATTGCGGCTCGGACCTTCGGCTGCATGGAGCCCTCGGGGAAGGAATACTTGGCCAGCTCGTCGGGATGGATGCGAGCGATGCGCCGAGCATGGTCAGTCCCCCAGTCGAGATAGATGCCCGCCACATCCGTGACGATCAGCAACCCATCCGCCTTGAGCTGACAGGCCAGTAGTGCGGCACTGGCATCCTTGTCGATCACCCCTTCCAGACCACACAGCTGTCCCTGTTCATCGCGGTAAACCGGTACACCGCCTCCGCCGGCACAGATCACCAGGGTATTGTGCTGCAAGAGCCGTTCGATCGAATCGATTTCAAGCACATGACGTGGCGAGGGACTGGGCACCACACGACGGTAGTGTGGCCCATCTGCAGCCATTTCCCATCCTCGGCTCTCCGCCAGCTTCAATGACTCTTCCAGGGTGTACACCGGCCCGATGAACTTGTGTGGGTGTTGAAAGGCAGGATCGTCACGTGCCACCTCAACCTGGGTGATGAGTGTCGCAACCGGACGTTCGGGCAACGCATTGCGCAGCTCCTGTTCCAGTACATAGCCGATCATGCCTTCACTTTCCGCGCCCAGCACATCCAGCGGATAAGCCTCAACCGCTGTATAGGCAGCAGCCTGCAATGCCAGCAGGCCCACCTGTGGCCCATTGCCATGCACCACCACCAGCTCATGCGCCAGCCCCGGCTCATGCAGGTGATGCGCCGCTTCACGAATACGCTGGCGCTGATTATCGGCGGTCATCGGTTCGCCGCGCTCCAACAGGGCATTACCGCCCAGGGCGATCACATAACGCATGCTCGTTTCCTCCTTCAGGGCAACGCTCTACCGATCACCCAGTGAAGCGACCATGACCGCCTTGATGGTGTGCAGTCGATTTTCTGCCTGATCGAACACGATCGACGCATCGGATTCGAAGACCTCTTCAGTCACCTCGATACCACCGGCCAGTTCCGGGTGCTGCTGGCATACCTGTTCACCGATATGGGTATCACGGTTGTGCAGCGCAGGCAGACAGTGCATGAAACGCACCTGCGGGTTGCCGCTGGCCTCCAGCAGCGCCGCATTGACCTGATAGGGCATGAGCTCGCGAATACGCTCGGCCCAGCGCTCGTTCGACTCTCCCATCGACACCCAGACATCGGTATGAATGAAATCCACACCCTGCACCGCCTCACGAGGGTTCTCGGTCAACGTCAACCGGGCGCCACTGCGATTGGCCAGCTCCCGGCAAATCGCTTGCCACTCTTCTCGCGGCCACAACGCCCGTGGGGCAGCAATGCGCACATCCATGCCCAGCAGCGCCCCGACCAGCAGCAGCGAATTGCCCATGTTGTTGCGCGCATCTCCCAGATAGGCGTAGCGAATATCCCGCAGGGGCTTGTTGGCGTGCTCCTGCATGGTAAACACGTCGGCGAGCATCTGGGTGGGGTGTTCCTCATCGGTCAGACCATTGAACACCGGCACTCCCGAATAACGGGCCAGTTCTTCCACGACCCGCTGATGAAAGCCACGATACTCAATGCCGTCGAACATGCGACCCAGTACCCGCGCGGTATCGCGCAGGGTTTCCTTGTGACCCAGCTGCGAGGATTCGGGATCGATGAAGGTGACATGTCCCCCCTGCTGATGCGCCGCCACTTCAAAGGCACAGCGTGTACGCGTGGAAGATTTCTCGAAGATCAGGGCAATATTCCTGCCCACCAGGCACGGCTGTTCGAACCCGGCCATTCGAGCAGCCTTGAGCTCGCGCGCCAGCTCGAGCAGATACATGACTTCCCGAGGCTGAAAGTCCCGCAGTGACAGAAAGCTGCGCGCACGCAGATTAATGGCCATCGTGTTTGGCTCCCCTGATGAAAAAAAGGGATCGCAGGCGTTCCTGAACGCCACGATCCGAACGGTTGTCGCTCAGTAATCGACGGCGTCACGCACGATGGGACAGGTCATGCAATGCCCCCCGCCTCGACCACGGCCCAGTTCGCTGGCATTGATGGTGATTACTTCGACCCCGGCCTTGCGCAGCTGAGTATTGGTATAGGTGTTGCGGTCATAACCGATGACGACGCCGGGCTCCAGGGCAATCACGTTATTGCCGTCATCCCACTGCTCTCTTTCCTGCTCATAGCTGTCTCCGCCGGTACGCACCATCCGCAGCTTTTCAAGGCCCAGCGCCCGAGCAACCACTTCCGGGAAGGGGCGCTCTTCGCGCTGCAGTGCCATCCCATTGGGCGCACTTTCATCGGGTGTCAGCGAGAAGGTCACGATATTGTCCACCACCTCGGGAAACAGGGTGACCAGATCGTGATCGCAGAAGGTAAAGACGGTATCGAGGTGCATGGCGGAGCGAGAGCGCGGCAGTACTGCGACGATCACCCGGCTGGCGGCACCATGCTGGAACAGTGCCTGCGCGACCTGGCCGACCGCCTGACGGGAACTGCGTTCGCCCATGCCAATCAGCACCACACCATTGCCCAGCGGCATGACATCGCCCCCTTCCAGGGTCGCCATTGCGTGATCGACATCCGGGTCGCCCCACCAGACATGAAAGTCCTCGGCCACGAAATCCGGATGGAAACGATAGATGGCGCTGGTCAGCAGCGTCTCCTGTCGACGTGCAGCCCAATACATCGGATTGAGCGTGACGCCGTTGAAGATCCAGCAGGTGGTATCGCGCGTGAACAGGGTATTGGGCAGCGGTGGCAGCACGAAACCGGACATGCCCATCGTTTCCCGTATCAGCGACGCAGCCGGATTATGCAGTTCCCGGGGAAGGTCGCTGACAGCCACGCCACCGATCAGATGCCGCGCCAGCAACTCATCGGAGAGTTCATTCAGCCAGCCGCGCACATCGTCGACGAACCCCAGGCCTACCTGGTTGACCGTGGTGCGTCGATCCAGCACCCACTGGCGAGCTTCCGGTACGGCCAGCGTCTCTGCCAGCAGTGCATGCATTTCAACGACTTCGATGCCTCTTTCTTCCATCTTGTTGACGAAGTCGTAATGATCACGCCGCGCCTGATTGACCCAGATCACATCGTCGAACAGCAGTGCATCACAGTTCTGGGGAGTCAGACGCAGATGCGCCAACCCGGGTTCGCAGACCATGACCTTGCGCAGCTTGCCAATTTCCGAAAATACACCGAATGAAGACTGCCTATCGCTCACAAATCACCTCGATCCGCTATCAAAGGGAAAGAAAGCCCGCATAGAGCCCGTACACACCGAACAGCCCTGCCAGCAGCACCACCGCAAACAGGGGCTTCTCGAAACCGACAAACACCGGTTTCCCCTGCTCGCGTCGGGCTCGGGCAAACAGCAGGGCACCGGGGGCATAGAGCACTGCCGAGAGCAGCAGATACTGCAGACCACCGGCATAGATCAGCCAGATCGAATACAGCAGGGCCACCACCGCAATAACCAGTTCATGGCCTTTCACCCCTGCCTGCCGGGTATCCTTGTTGCCCCGCCAGGCAAACAGCACGGCATAGGCTGCCGACCAGAAATAGGGCACCAGAATCATGGAAGTGGCGAGATAGAGCAGGCTCAGATAAGTGCTTTCGGAAAACAGCGTCAGCACAAGAAACAGCTGAATCATGCCATTGCTCAACCAGAGGGCATTGGCCGGCACTTCATTGCGGTTCTCGCGTGCCAGGAATGCCGGCATGGT
Organism: Kushneria phosphatilytica; assembly: GCF_008247605.1. Classification (NCBI taxonomy): domain Bacteria; kingdom Pseudomonadati; phylum Pseudomonadota; class Gammaproteobacteria; order Oceanospirillales; family Halomonadaceae; genus Kushneria; species Kushneria phosphatilytica. The sequence goes on from NZ_CP043420.1 coordinate 2,489,563, forward strand.
GCGATCCCTGGCAGCAGCGCTCAGAATTTCGGCACTGAGCAGCACCCAGGCCAGCAGCGCACCCGCCAGCGAAATGATCAGACCGATGTTGATGAGTACACTGCCCCAGGGGCCGATAACCCGAGACAGCACACCAGCCATGGAAGGATTCTTCAGCCCGGCGAGTTCTGCCTGACTCATGACGCCCATGGAGAGAAGATTGATCGCCAGCAGCAGTACCAGTGTGACCAGAAAGCCGATCACTGTCGCTCGTCCAACGTCCCGACGTTTTCTTGCTCTTCCCGAGTAGACACTGGCCCCTTCAATACCGATGAAAACCCAGACCGTGACCAGCATCATGCCGCGCACCTGATCAAGCAAACTGCCGGCATCAGGCGAGCTGTTACCGATAAAATCGCGGCTGAAAACATCCCAGTGAAAAGCCGTAATCACCAGAATAATGAACAACAACAGGGGCACTATCTTCGCCCAGGTGGCCAACTGATTGATGAAGGCGGCCTGACGAATGCCACTGAGCACCAGAAAGTGCACAATCCATAAAAGCAGTGAAGCGCAAAGGATCGAGGCCGGTGTATTGCCATCGCCAAAAATCGGAAAGAAATACCCCAGTGAACTGAACAGCAGGACGAAATAGCTGACATTGCCGATCCAGGCACTGATCCAGTAGCCCCAGGCAGAGCTGAACCCCATGTAGTTGCCAAAACCTTCTCGCGCATAGGCATAGATCCCGCCATCAAGATCAGGCCTGCGATTGGCCAGATTCTGGAAGACAAGGGCCAGCGTCAGCATGCCCACACCGGTAATCAGCCACCCGATCAGGGTCGCACCCACGCCCGCACTTGCGGCGACATTCTGTGGCAGGGAAAAAATGCCACCGCCGATCATCGAGCCAATGACCAGAGCCGTCAGTGCCGGCAATGCCAGTCTGTTACGACTGTCTGACGAGTTCGTTTCCGAAGACATTCCCTGCCCGCCTCGTTGTAATGAATGAAAAATGACGAGTCGCTCCGTCGTCCGGTGCACCCGATAAACGGCATTATTCATGCTCGGAATCGGGTGTTTTTGACGCAGATCAAATTGCCCGATCAAAACATTTCGATAATCGGAAACAGCCCTTGTGGGCCACCATTTCCTGTCGAGAACACACGTCAATGAGTGCAGCCATATCATTCCGGGGCATCATCTCGATTATCGGGGATATCGTTGAAATCGATGTTCGTGCCGCCAGACGCATGGGACTTGTACCTCGCAATCGGGAACTGGCGCTGCTGGAACAGGAGGGGCAGGTCTTTTCACTGGCACAGGTTGTACGCCTGAGCCGGGACAGTGTCTCGCTTCAGGTCTTTGCCGGCACCAAGGGGCTTTCCAGCCGGGCCAGTGTGCGCTTTACCGGTGAAATGATGCGGGCCATCCATTCGGACAACATCTATGGGCGTGTTTTCAGTGGTGCCGGCGTTCCGATCGATGCCGGACCAAAACTCGATAACGATCCCCGGATCCCCATTGCCGGCCCGACGGTCAATCCCATGGCCCGAGTGCTGGCTTCAAAAATGATTCGTACCGACATCCCCATGATCGATGTCTTCAACTGTCTGGTAGAGAGTCAGAAGATTCCGATCTTTTCGGTCGCCGGCGAGCCCTACAACGCCCTGCTGGCGAGAATCGGCATCCAGGCGGATGCCGATGTCGTGGTCTTCGCCGGACTGGGCCTGATTCACGATGATTTTCATACCTTTCGCCAGGCCTTCGAGGATGCCGGGGTGCTGTCGCGCACGGTCATGTTCGCCAACCTGGCCTCCGACCCGGTCGTGGAACGCACCCTGGTGCCGGATCTGGCACTGGCCGTGGCCGAGCGACTGGCAGTAGAAGAAGGCAAGCGCGTCCTGGTACTGATGTCCGACATGACCGCCTTTGCCGATGCCCTCAAGGAAATCGGCATCTCCATGGAGCATATCCCTTCCAACCGCGGCTACATGGGAGATCTCTACTCGCAGCTTGCCAGACGCTATGAAAAGGCCTGCGACTATCGGGGGGCCGGCTCGGTCACCATCCTCACTGTCACCACCATGCCCGGTAACGATGTCACCCACCCGGTACCGGACAACACCGGCTACATCACCGAAGGGCAGTTCTACCTGCATGACGGCATGCTCGACCCATTCGGTTCACTGTCGCGGCTCAAGCAGCACGTGATCGGCAAGGAAACCCGTGAGGATCATAGCCAGATCATGAACACCATGATCCGTTACTACGCCCAGGGCGTGGAGGCCGAGCAGAAACAGGCCATGGCCTTCGAGCTTTCTGCGTTCGATCACCGGTTATTGCGTTTTGCAACAGCCTTTCGTGAGCGCTTCATGCACCTTGATGTCCGCCAACCGCTCGAAGAAGCACTGGATGCCTGCTGGGCACTGTTGGCCGAGTGCTTCGAGCGTGACGAAGTCGTCATCAAACAGTCCCTGAAGGATACCTGGTGGCCCCATGCAGAAACCGGCGCTCAACAAAAGCTCGCTCAGTCATCTTGAGCGTCAGCGCAGCATGTATCAGCGCTATCTCCCGGCGCTGGAAATGAAACAGCGGCTGCTGCTGACTCAACGCAAGCAGACCGGCCAACGCCTGGCGACCCTGCGCCAGCGTATCAATGAACAGCAGGCAACCATTGGTCGGGACCTGCCGATGATGGCTGATGAAGACATAGCGCTGACCGGACTGGTTGAAGTGGAGGACGTTGAAATCGTTCAGGAGAATCTTGTGGGCGTCAGCCTGCCTGCACTCGGTAATGTTCGGATCAGCCGCCACTCCTGCCCGCTGCTGGTTCAACCGCACTGGGTGGATCAGGCACAGGATCAGCTGGCAGCGGCCATGCAACTCGAGGTGGAAAGGCGGGTACTGGAACGCCGCCTGACCCTGCTGGATGACGCCGTCCGCCTGATCACCCAGCGCATCAACCTGTTCTCCCGGGTCATGATTCCCGAGCTCGAACGACACATGAAACGTATTGATCTGCACCTGTCGGATCAGGAGCGTGCCGCCGTGGTCCGCGCCAAGCTGGCCAAACAGAAGCTGGCGCGAACGGAGGCAAGACCATGAGTATCGTGCCCATGCGTCGGGTGACGCTGATCGGGTTGGCCCGGCACCGTCAGGCCATCCTGCAACGACTGCAGTCGCTCGGAGTGGCGCATATCGAAGAGAACGATGACACCGAGCGGGAAGAACGTCGCGAGTACGTCGAACTGATGTCAGCGCTGGAGTATCTGCTTGCCGGCCCCCATCGCCGTCGTCATCAAATGCCTGTCTCGCCGCCCGAACCCGGCGCCGTCATCGAAGAGGTGCTCGCCAACCGGCGTCAACGCGAGGATCTGCTGGATCATCTGACCCTGCTGCGTCGTCATCGCCAGGCCCTGGCGCCATGGGGGGATTTTCGCTTTACACCACTTGACGCCATGGGTGCTTATCGACTCTGGTTCTATCTTGTGCCGCTCGGTCAGCAGGCAGCCATCGATCACATCCGGTTGCCATGGCACATCATCAATCGTGATCACCGCCACTGCTATCTGGTGGTGATTGCCCGTGAAGAACCAGGCGTCGATCAGGTGCCCTTCGAACGCTCCCATACGGGTAGCGAGTCGCTCTCGGAGATACGCCGCCAGGAAGCAGCAGCACAGGCCGAGCTGGAAGAACTCGATACACAGCGCTTTCTGCTGACCCGCTGGATACGGTTTTTGGCCAGCCGAGTAGCGCATACTGTCAACAATGCCGAACTCGGTCGGGCAGAGCGCGCCAGTCATGTCACCGATACACTGTTCATCCTTGATGGCTGGGTGCCTGCCCGCCGCCTCACCACCCTGCAGACCCTCTGCGATGAGCGCGATGTGGCGCTGGTTGATCGAGCCCCGATCAGGGGAGAAGAACCACCGGTGCTGCTCGACAATCCGGAGTGGCTGGCCGGCGGCGAAGAAGCCGTCAGCTTCTTTCAGCTTCCCGGCTATCGCAGCTGGGACCCTTCGATCATGGTGTTCTGCTCGTTCTCGCTGTTTTTCGCGATCATTCTCGCTGATGCCGGCTATGCCCTGATCTGCAGCGCCCTGGTGCTGTTATGGCGACGCCGCTGGAAACGCACCCGAACCGGTCGCCGTCTGGGCATCATGGCACTGGCCATGAGCGGCGCCTCCCTGATCTACGGCAGTCTGGTCGGCAATTATTTCGGCATCACACCACCCGCCGATTCACTGCTCGGTCATCTGCACCTGCTCGACATGGATGATTTCAGCGCCATGATGGCGCTATCGATCGCCATCGGGGTCGTACACTTGATGCTGGCCAATCTGCTGGCGGCCCTGGCAGCCCGACCGCGCTGGCTGGCGCTCGGGCATCTCGGCTGGGTACTGCTGCTGGGCAGCAGCTTCATGCTCTGGTGGCAAACCGGGCACGATCCCGCGGTCTCACTGACCACCTCTGCGTGGTTCTATCTCCTGCCCTGCAGCGCCGTCCTGATCCTGCTGTTTTCCAGTGCCGAACCCGTCGACAGTTGGCCGCATCGCCTGAAACACCTGTTCGGCGGGCTGACCTCGCTGGGAGAACTGGCTCAGGCGTTCGGTAACGCACTGAGCTACATGCGGTTGTTTGCACTCGGTCTATCGAGTGCCTCGCTGGCCATCACCTTCAATCAGCTGGCGGTTGAAGTACGCGATGGCATGCCCGGCGGCGGCACCCTGCTGTTTATCGTCATCCTGCTGCTCGGCCATGTACTCAACCTCGCCCTGGCGCTCATGGGCGGGGTCATCCATGGCCTGCGTCTCAATCTCATCGAATTCCTGCGCTGGGGCATCAGCGGCGAGGGACGCCCATTCCGGGCATTTGCCAACAAGGAGGAATCCACGTGGATCAGGTAATCCTGGTACTCGGCTGGCTGGGGATCTATGCCCCGGTGGCGCTGGGGACCATCGGCAGCTCCATCGGCTGTACCCTGGCCGGCCAGGCGGCGGCAGGCGCACTGCTTGATGTCGAAAGCGGTTACGGCAAATACATCGGCATGGCCGCCATGCCGTCTACCCAGGCCATTCTGGGCATTGTCATCATGTTCTCGCTCAATCGTGAGGTCACGGTGACCAACGGCGCCGCCCTGGCTGCCATTGGTCTGCTCTCGGGCGTGGCCATGCTGGTCAATGGCATCTATCAGGGCCGCTGTCTGGTCAGTGCCATCGAAGCGTCAAAAAACAAGACCGAAATATTCGGCATGTCGCTGGCACCAGCCGCCATTGTCGAAGGGTTTGCCGTCTTCGCCTTTGTCTTTGCACTGGTTCTGAGCAGCTCGCTACCCGGTTGAGGAGAACTTCATGACCACATCGTCCCCATCGGACAGTCATGGCATACAGGAGCTGATCGACACGCTGCGCTCGGAAGGCGTCGAGGCAGGACGTCAGGAGGCCACGGAACTGGTCGCGCAGGCGCACCAGCGAGCCGAATGGCTGATTCATCAGGCCAACGAAGAAGCCGAGCGTATTCGCGCTCAGGCCGAAGAAGAGGCCCGGACGCTGCGCGAGGCCGGCACCCAGGCACTCAGGCTGGCCTATCGTGACCTCTGCCTGACAGCTCGGGATACGTTCAGCCATCAGTTTGCCAACGAGCTGGAGGCCCTGATTCGGGAGTCGCTGGATGAACCGGAAATTCTGGCCGGCATGATCACCGAAGTCGCCCGCCGTACGCCCCTGCCCGAGGGGGTCAAGGGTGAAGCCCTGCTGCCCGAGCACGTGGTCGGCCTCGATGAACTGCGTGATAACCCCCAGGCCCTGCATGAGGGCGCCCTGCCCGGGGTGCTGGCTCAGGTCGCCGGCAGGATGCTGGAGCGCGGTATCGTACTGAAGAGCGACCATGACGTTGAAGCCGGAGTACGTTTTCGTCTTGATGAAGGTCACATTCAGGTCGACCTGACCGACCGGGCGATTGCCGATATGCTGCTGCGCCATCTTCAGCCCCGTTTTCGCGCCCTGCTCGAAGGCGTGGTGGCTTAGGCCGGGAGAGTGCCATCATGACCTTCAGCGCCTATCGCTACATCACGCTACTGAGTTCGTTGCCGCATCTGTCGCCGCCCTGGGCTCATGAGCGGCCACCCATCTCGCGCATTCAGCTTGAGCAGCGACTCGCCATGCTCACGTCATCGGATCTTCAACTGGTCCGACGTATCGAAGCCTTCATGCTGCCTCATCGGCTAACCCCGGCCATCGATGATGCCGAACGGCTGCGGCAGGCCCATGCCCTGCTGGATCACACCGGCTCTGCACGACTGCATCAATGGCTGGAATGGTGGCTGATCATGACCGTGCTGACGGCCGCCCTGCGACAACGTCATCATGGCGCGGACCATCCCGGCCTGCTGGCAGCAGCGCCAGTGGTCGGCCGTCAGTTGAAGCACGCCTGGTCACAGCCCACCTTCGGGCTGGAGAAGCGCTACCCCTGGCTTGAAACGTTCGCAACGCATATCGACCAGAATGACGCCGCCGCACTGGAACAGGCACAACTCACCCTGGGCTGGACCCATTTCAGTCGAGCACGCGCCACCCGGCCCTATGGGCTCGAGGATGTGCTGCTGTATCTGCTGCGCTGGTGGCTGATCGAACGCAGCTGCCAGCGTCATGAAGCACGTGCTCGGCAGCGGTTTCTGGCCCTGCTCGATACCCTCCCCGATTCGGACAGCTTCCTGAAGGCTCATTCATGACTCATCCTGTCGCTATGCCACCTGCCACCAATCAATCGGAAGCCACCGCCCATGTCACGGCCATCAATGATGATGTCGTCACCATCATGCTGGATGATCCGAATCAGGGAGCATTGATCAAGAATGAGGTGGTTCATATCTGCCCGCCACCCGATCCCGGCATGAACCGTACCGCGCTGAAAGCCGAGGTACTGCGCGTTCGGGGTAACGAAGCCGATGTTCAGGTCTATGAGGACACCGCCGGTATCGGGATCGGTGATCCGGTCATTCAGAGTGGCGAACAGCTGGTCGTAGAGCTGGGGCCGGGATTACTGGGCCAGGTGTTCGATGGCTTGCAGAATCCACTACCACAGCTGGAAGTCCTCAATGGACGTTTTCTACAGCGTGGTGTCGAAATCCAGGCCCTCGATCACAAGCGCTCCTGGTCCTTCGAAGCACTGATGCGCAGCGGCGACCAGGCCCGTGCCGGCGACGTGCTCGGCGTCGTACAGGAAGGACGCTTTCGCCATCGTATTTTCGTACCCTTTGCCATGGCGGGAACATGTCGTGTGGAGTGGATTCAGGCAGGCACCTTTCCAGTGGATACCGTAGTCGCGCGCCTGCGTGACGAGCACGGCCATGAACACTCGGTCACCATGGTACAGCACTGGCCCGTTCGACAACCGCTGACCAGCGCCCAGACACGCGAGCGTCGCAGCGAGCGGCTCTACCCGGATACACCACTGACCACGACGCTGCGTCTGATCGACACCTTCTTTCCCATTGCCAAGGGCGGGACCGCCTGTATTCCCGGGCCGTTCGGCGCCGGCAAGACCGTATTGCAGAACCTCATCTCCCGCTACTCGGATGTCGATATCGTGATCATCGTGGCCTGCGGCGAACGGGCCGGCGAGGTGGTGGAGACCATTACCGAGTTTCCCCAGCTCAAGGACCCACGCAGCGGCGGCTCACTGATGGATCGCACCATCATTGTCTGCAACACCTCCTCGATGCCAGTGGCAGCCAGGGAGGCATCGATCCATACCGGTATCACCATGGGCGAGTACTACCGTCAGATGGGATATGACGTGCTGCTCATTGCCGACTCCACCTCACGCTGGGCACAGGCCATGCGTGAAACGTCCGGCCGACTTGAGGAAATTCCGGGCGAAGAGGCTTTTCCCGCCTACCTGGAATCGTCGATTCGTACGCTCTATGAGCGCGCCGGCAGCCTGCGCAGCCCCCAGGGCGACAGCGGTAGTCTGACCCTGATCGGTACCGTCTCACCGGCAGGGGGCAATTTCGAGGAGCCAGTCACCCAGGGCACGCTCAATACCGTCAAGACCTTTCTGGGATTGAGTTACGACCGTGCCTATAAGCGTTTCTATCCGGCCGTTGACCCACTGATCTCATGGTCGCGCTATACCGATCAGCTCGCGCCCTGGTTCAGCCAGCACATGGGTAGAGAGTGGCGCGACCGGGTCGAACGACTCCGGCAGTTACTGCGTCAGGGCGATGACATCCAGCGCATGATGCAGGTCACCGGTGAGGAAGGCGTCAGCAACGATGATTACCTCACTCAACAGAAGGCACAACTGGTCGACATGGTCTATCTCCAGCAGGACGCCTTTGATCCGGTCGATGTTTCCACCCCGCTGAAACGACAGAAAGCCATGGTCGAACTGCTGACGCGAGTCGTCGAGACCCCTTTCGCCCTCTCCGACAAGACTGCCGTTCGCGATACCTTTACCCGGCTGACCGATCTGTTTCGCAATCTGAACTACGCAGCCGATGGCAGCGAAACATATCAGCACTATCTGCAACGCATCGAGGCCGTGATGGCAACCCCTTCCTCCGATCAGACACCTGAAGTATCAGACACTGACTGATGAGCCAACGGGAATCGATAGCCGTGGTGGAATCCCGGGCAGCGTCAGACTGCTTCAGTCCGCGCTCCCGGGAATAAATGCCGATCTTTCATATTCAAATCGAATGACTTCGATGTGAGCTGTGAGCCTGTCGGGCCCCATGAACCGTCAATACCGAGCAGGGTGCGCGATGACTCACCCTGTGTGAGACACCCCCCATCTGTTGACCATGGCCGGCCAGGTTGCTTAAACCGCGACTGCCCATGACGATGGCATCCACACCTGTCTTCCCGGCCTCACGGACGATGTGTTCAACAGGATCTCCCCGGGAGATTTCGATACTGATATTGTCATCCCTGACCCCTGCCTGAGTGGCCAGGCGATCCATCTGCTGACGCATATGATCGATATCATGCCTCTCTGTCGATGGTGCATGCTTACCCCCTTTTGTTTCATCAACAATCAGGGCCATCAAATGGGAGGAGTCATCGCGCAACAGATGACAAGCCAGTTCAAATGCGCAAAAGGCGCCTTCCGAACCGTCCATGGGAACCAGAATTGATCGATACATGTCAGCCGCTCTCCAGGGTGAGTTGATATCATCAATGCACCACAATTACTGGACAGGGTGCTGCATGGCTGACCCGTTGGCAGATGCTCCCTATCAGCAGCCCCTGAACATTACTCATGCCTCTTCTCCCCATGAAGATGGCATCTACATGCAATTTCTCTGCCTGCTCCAGTATCACATCAGCCGGATCGCCACTTGTGGCCAGCAAGGTATAATCATCCTTCTCCAGCGCAGCACTGGAAGCTGATCTTTCCACCATTTGTCGTCCATACTGAACAACTTCCTCAGGCGTATACCCCAATGTGGTCGCTCCCACCCTATCCCTGTGGTCATTCCATATATCGGGTTTGACCGGCACATGCAGCAGAAACAGTGACGCGTCAGTTCTGCGTTTCAGATGGGCAGCAATCTTCAATGCCTTTTGGGCACATTCGGAGCCATCCAGCGGTACAAGAATGGACTGATACATGACATGTTTTCCCATGCTCTATAACCGCACTTCGCGGTCAGGCAACCGCCTGCGATGCCGCTGCAGGCACATCATGGACACAGATCACCGTACAGGGCGCCGTATATCCCACCCGGTGTGAGACACTACCCACCATCAGGCCCTTGATATCACTGAGCCCCCGGCTCCCCATGACAATGGCGTCCACCCCATTTTTCCCGGCTTCGGCGACAATGACATAGGCTGGCGTACCCACCAGCACCTGAGTATCCACCTGGCACTGGTGTGAAGGCATGCTTTTTATCATTCGATCCATGATGGCCTGCCCTTCCTGTTTCTGCTGCTGTTCCGGGAAGGTATCCAGCGGACTTCTCACGCCCATGGTTTCGAGCCCGTACATGATGGGCGGGGGCTCGATAACATGCAGAAGATGCAATACCCCGTCAGGCAAAATCAGCTGACAGGCGACCTTGAGGGCATGACGGGCATGTTCCGAACCATCAACAGGGACCAGCAGTGACCTGAACATAAGCACCTCCCCGATTAGCAGCCGGGAACAGACCGGCATGACAGTTACTGCAGATTAAAACTCTGCATGAAGCGTAATTTGACCCATATCAAATACCGTATGAATCCGGCTGGCTGTCATCAGCCTCGAGCACTTCAGCTCCCGACACAACGCCCTTTCATGACTTATCGAAGAGCGCCCATCCCCCCTGCATGAGAGGGATACTTTTCAGAGAGGCGATAGAGTTCATCAGTCCTGAGAATCTGTAATTCCCGGCCATGGAGACTGATGACGCCCTGTTGTTGCAGCCGACCCAGTACACGGCTGACAGTTTCCAGCGCCAGGCCAAGATGACTTCCGATATCGGTACGTGACATGGGCAGGCGAAAGTGCTCGAAAGCAAATCCGGAACGCCTGAAGCGCCGGCCCAGATCCAGGAAGAAACTGGCAATTCTTTCCTCTGCACTCTTGCAGGTCAGCAATCGGATCAGGTGACGATCCTCGTTCATGCCACGACTGATACTTCGATAGAGCTGCTGGCGCAGACTCGGTATCCGTTCGGCCAGCGTATCCAGCTGCTGAAAAGGGATTTCACATACGGAGGAACGTCCCAGAGCCACCACGAACCCCGGATAATGGCCTTCATCAATGCTTTCCAGGCCAATCAGCTCGCCCGGGAGATAGAAGTGACTGATCTGCTCCTCCCCCTCCTCATCCAGCACGATCTGCTTGAAGCTCCCTGAGCGAACGGCAAATACATTCGTGAAGGATTCTCCCTGACGACACAGGTTTTCTCCCCGGACAAGTGGGGCACGCCGCCGAGTAATGATGGCATCGAATTCCTTCATTTCATTTATGCACAACGCCAGGGGCAAACAAAGAGAGCTGAGGCTGCAGGTTTGACAGGATCCCCAACACTGACTCTCGAGCATGGAAATGCTCATGAGGCTGCTCCTCCCGAGTCATTGAAAGCTGAACACTCAAACAGTATTAACCATAAATTGTATAAGCAAAACTTATAGGAGAACTCTAGCCGTACCCGTCGCCCTTTGGCAATCACACTACTGTGCCTGTTAAGGATAAAAGGCTAGAATTTTCAGAAACTTATAAAATGAAAAAATTTCATGGACAAAATCATCCATGGAATTAACTGATCTTGCGCATCTACAGTTACCACATGTCATGCAGGTGACAGGATGATTAAATAATATTATTTTTTGAAAAATTGTTTATTTTTATATGCTGATATTAGCAGAAAAGAAAAATCCGCCCTGAAACATCTGTTGATTCATCACCATGGGCACATGCGTCTTCACACGAGCCTGTCGAGCTCGGCCCTGGCTGAAGATAGAGCTGGAACAATGGAGTTTACTGATGCAAAAGCGTCCACCAGTATGGCATCCAAGCCTGGCAGCAAATTCGGAACACCTTGAGCTCACATGGGCTTCAGGCGTTACAGCACTATATTGATATCCCAGTCATGCTGCCGGGCTCAGTCGATACGCAGCATGACATCGCTGATGGGTCATCCTTCCATGCAGGAGGGGCAAATCTCATTCAAACCCGGCGATACTACGATGCGCTCGTGTCCTGTTCGAGCTGTGCCAGAAAGCTCATGACTCTCTCATGGACTGCCTTGCTGGAGTCCAGCCTGATAACGGCTGTTGCCAGCAGGCGGCAGGTCGAATGGCTCAAACGTCGGGTCACAAGCTTGAACTCTGCTATATCACGGGCCGGCATGCTGAACTCATCAAGCCCTAACCCCACCAGAATGGGTATGGCCTGGGGGTTGCCGGCCATCGCGCCACACATGCCAACCCGGATATTGGCTTCATGCGCCGCCTCGATCGTTCTGGCAATCATGCGCAGTACTGCCGGATGAAATGGATCGGAGAGTTTCTGAAGTTTTGGATTGGCCCGGTCGGCCGCCATGACATACTGGGTCAGGTCGTTGGTACCGATACTGAAAAAATCGACTTCCGAGGCCAAACGGGGCGCCAGTTCAACTGCTGCCGGCACCTCGATCATGATACCGATCTGCAACTGTTCATCGAACGGTTTCCCTGCCCGACGCAGCCGCTCCATCACCTTGTTCACCCGCTCTCTGGCGGCTCTGGTCTCGCTCAGTGTACTGACCATCGGAAACATGATCCGAACCGGACCATCGGCGCTGGCACGCAGAATGGCCGCCAACTGGGTCTCGAACAGCGCGGGTTCATCCAGACTGTAACGCAGGCCACGCCAACCCAGGTTGGGATTCATCTCTTTTGGGCGCTTCATGTAGGGCACCGGCTTGTCACCACCGATATCTGCAGTGCGAATGGTCAGGGGTCGACCTTCGAGACCGCGCACAATGCGCCGGTAGATCTCGTACTGCTCTTCTTCATCCGGTGCCGTATCACGGCCCATGTACAGAAATTCCGTGCGCAACAGGCCGATTTCTTCTGCCCCACTATGAGCGATCATGGGCAGTTCATCGGCAGAGGTCATGTTGGCGGCAACCTGTACCCGATGACCATCCCGGGTCTCGGCGGTCAGTAGCCTTGCCGCCTCGGCCTCATTTCGTCTGGCCTGCCAGTCCAGGCGGGCCTGTTCCATGGCAGCTACCGCTTCACTATCCGGCGCCTGGAGCAGTCGAGCCGCCCCGCCATCCAGCATCACCTGCTGGCCCTCGGGCACTGCATTCAGTGCCTCCCCGAGTGAAAATATCACCGGGATCGACAGACCACTGGCAAGGATGCCGGCATGAGAGGTTTTACCCCCGTAAGCCGTACAAATGCCCAATGCCGGAGAATCAGCCAGCGCCGCAACATCCGATGGATGCAATTCCTGAAAGGCCAGAACAGCCGGTTCTGTCGGGTATCGGGGAGCGGTTCGTGTATCGGTTAAAAAACGCAGCACACGCTGGCCGACATCGATGACATCAATAGCCCTTGCCTGCAACAACCTGTCTTCCAGCGCAGCATAACGATCTGCCAGCGCTGACAGGGTCTGCTGCCAGATGGCTGCCGCACAAATGCTCTCACGTCGAATGCGCTCTCGAACCTCGGTGATGATCTCCTGATCATGCAGATAGGTAATATGGGCCATGAAGATCTGCCGCTCAGCGTCACCAGGCGAGATATCCGGGTTCTGTAATAGTGTATTGAGTTCGGCTTCGGCATCGATCAGTGCCCTGTCAAGGCGTTCAATTTCGACTGCCGGATCCTCGACCCTGACCGGCTCGATCTTCAAAAGCGCCTGTTGCACATGATGCAGCGGTCCCAGTGCAAAGCCGGGGGCAATGGCGACACCCACCAGTGCGCCCGCCCTGGTCTGCGGCAGAATCGCCATCTCTTCGGCACTGCCAGAAGACGATGCCGACTCAACAGCGGCGTCTTCGGGATCACCGAAGTTGTCATCGATGAGTCGCTGCATCGCCGTAAAAACTGCTTCAGCCTTGTCCGCGGGTGCCGTCACCCGAACGCTGTCGCCACCACTGACATCGGACAGCATGATGCCGTTGATGCTTTTGGCACTGACCGGCTGCTTGCCTCGGGAAAGATTTTCCAGCCGAATATCGCCCTCAAATGCCCCCATGGTTCGAACCAGCAAGGCAGCAGGACGCGCATGCAGCCCCAGTCGATTACGAATGGTGAACTCCCGCTCAACACCACCGCCTGTTGCTTCCGGCGTCTCAGCGAGCATGGCCCCAGCCTGTCGCGCCTCACGCATGACGGTTATCGAATCACTACCGGCGGCAATCTGCACGGCTGCAGCAAGCACCCCTTCGACCAGAGGGGCTTCACAGAAATGTACTTTGGCCTGCTCATCCGCCTCCAACAGTTCGATCGCCATCTCGGCACTCAACCTGGCCGAGCCGATATCGGCAAAGACCAGTGCGCCCTCATCCGACAACACCTCACGAATTGCCTCCAGCACACGCATACCATCGGTGCCCAGCGGATGCTCGGGGTCGTCCACACCGCCAGCTGCAGCAATCGGCACCTGCACCTGACTCATGGCCTCGGCGAGCTCCTTGAGCCCTTCGGCCAGACGACGACTGTGTGACACGATCACGATACCGATCATCGGCTTATCCCCTCGACCGCATCGCCGAGTGCTCGAACGATCAGATAGCTGGAGGTCGCGCCGGGGTCCTGATGGCCTACACTACGCTCGCCCAGGTAACTGGCGCGGCCCCGTTGCGCCAGCATCGGAATGGTGCCCTTCATGCCCGCTTCTGCAGCGTCAGTAGCCGCCTTGAGCGCAGCCGCCAGATCACCTCCTTCAGCAAGCGTACTGCGCAGGGCATCGGCGGCAGGCACCAGCGCATCGAGCATGGTTTTCATGCCTGTGTCGGAACGACCGCGCTTTCTTATCCCGGTCACACCATTTTCAAAAAGCTGTACGACATCCTCGGGCGTCAGCTCGGTCTTGCCAGCCAGCGGTTTGCCCGCCTCCAGAAAGAAGGTGCCATAAAGTGGTCCGGCAGCCCCCCCCACCCTGGAGATCAGCGTCATGGCCACACCCTTTAAAAGGGCACCGATATCCTCGGTCTCCGGCAGTGTTGCCAGCACGGCCCTGAAGCCCCGCTCCATGTTGTTGCCATGATCAGCATCACCGATCGGTGAGTCGAGTTCACTGAGACAGGCGCGATTTTCAGCAAGCACGCTGGCCATTTCCTCGATCCAGCGACGAATCATGGCCGCCGTCACGACCTGCAAGGGAGTATTGGCATTGGCCATTTCATGCCCCCCAGCGCAGCGCCGGCGTATTCACCGGAGCATCATAAAAATGCAGGATTTCCTCATCGGCCTTCACCAGGGTGATGGAAACCCCGGCCATTTCCAGCGAAGTAATGTAATGGCCGATCAGACGGCGTACGATTTTCACACCATGCTGCTCCGCCTGCTCTGCCAGCGCGGCATAGACCGTATAGAGCTCGGAGATTGGCGTACCGCCCATGCTGTTGACGATAGCAATCACCTCATCTCCCTGCTGGAAGGTAATATCCTGTATCTCGACATCGACCCAATCCTCCTTTTCAGAGTCCCACTCGGACAGGGTGCGGGTGTAGGCACCGTCTTCCAGAATGCGCCTGGCGAGCATTGAAGTGACTTCAGTGGCGCTCTTGATCGGCATTCGCTCAATACCGGGCTCACCATGGATGCCAATGCCGATTTCCATCTCGTCTTCACCCAGTTCGAAACTCGGCGTACCGTTTTGCGGCGTCATACAGGATGTCAGCGCCATGCCCATGCTCTTGCCATGGATATTGACCTTTCTACACAGCGCGGCGAGCCGATCAAGATCGTAACCTTCCCGCGAGGCCGCACCACACACCTTCTCGGCAATCACGGTCGTCCCAAGGCCACGTCGTCCAGCGGTATAAAGAGAATCCTGCAGCGCCACGTCATCATCGATGATGATATTGCGCACCTCGATCCCCTCTGCACGTAGCAGATCGGCAGCCATCTGGAAGTTCAGTACATCACCGGTATAGTTCTTGACGATCTGCAGGATACCTTTGCCGCCATTGACGGCCTTGCCTGCTTCATACATCTGATCCGGTGTTGGCGAGGTAAACACCTGACCGGGGCAGGCCGCGTCCAGCATGCCCATCCCGACATAGCCACCATGCAGCGGCTCATGTCCGGAACCCCCTCCGGAGATGACGGCTACACGGCCCTCTACTCCTCCGGCCAGGCAGATGAAATTGGGATCGAAATGCACCTCGACCGTGTCATGGGCGAGGCCAAATCCCTTGAGCTGCTCCAGCGTGACGTCATCGGCATTATCAATCAGCTTTTTCACGGCTTTTTCTCCCATTCCGGTGCTTCGGTGTCATAAATTTTGAAAACCTGGCGATAGAAGCCGCGATAAAACGCTCCTGCGATCATTCCGCCAGCACAGGAAGCGATGGTCGGTATCCACCAGCCGCCTCTTGGGCCGGGAAAGGCCATGTCGCCCCAGCCGAAGATATAGGCCACGACACGCGGCCCCAGATCACGCGCCGGATTCATGGCCGTCATGGAAATGGGCGCCTCGTAAGCCACCAGTGCTGCCACCAGTAGACCAATGAAAAACGGAGCAAGGTTGGCGGTGGGTGCCGAGGTGTTGTGCTGATCGGTCAGATAAAGCACCCCGAACACAAGAATGGCTGTCGTGAAGGCTTCGGACATGAACCATTTGAGCAGCGAGACCTGCTGAAAGGCCTCTGCAGTCGTCCCTGAAAAGGCCGGGTTGGGGGCGTAGGTCGCCAGCCCCATGGCGCTCAACTGACTGCCGGCTTCACCGCGTATGAGATTCGCACCCTGTTCGAAATGCGCCACAATGCCGGCATAGAAAAGATAGATCGCTACTGCCGCAAGTACTGCCCCGAGAAACTGGCCCAGGATATACGGTCCGACCTTTGACCAGGGAAAGCCGGTAAAAACGGCCATGGTCAGTGTGACCGCCGGATTGATATGCCCTCCGGAAATCTTGCCGGAAGCATAGACACCAAGCGTTACGCCCAGCGCAAACATCAGCGAGACCGGCCACAGTGTCAGCCCACCCGTCCAGACGGATACCGCGACCGACCCAACGCCAAACAGTACAAGAATGAAGGTCCCTATCCCCTCTGCGATCGCCTCGAGAAGTATGCTTCGCTGCATGGCGACTTCCCCCTCCGGATGACCGATCCTGTCATCAGACACTGATGGCAGTAACCGCAATTGCGCTCCTCTCCCTGGCAGAATGACGAACGCCCCTGAGGCCAAGATTATCCGGGTGGAAAACAATAAATTTGATCAGCGTCAAAATGAGGCCGGGTTCAACGAAAGCCGAACATTCAGGTCTCTTTCGTTCACTCGAACCGCCACTGAAAATGCCATGGATGCGACTCAGGGCGCCTCTTATGGCCACTTACACAGCCCTGATCAGCTGCCTCCATGAAAAAAGCTCCTGTCTGACGACAGGAGCTCAGTGCTTCCATGCAAATTTTAATATTCCCTGATCCCTGATGAACTTCCTGCTCTTTCGACATCCTTTCCTTGCCCCGAAAAGAGTAAAGGAGGGAGCAAGGTTTTTTTTGATCTCCGTCAAGTCAACTGACTTTTATCCGCGGCATGCTATTAAACGTTTCTTGTCAGGGGATCGATATTCACTCCCTGATTACTCAGCAGGAGAAAAACGGATGAACAAGCGATATCTGCCCGGACTGTTTGCCTGCACATGGCTGGTGCTGGCCAGCCCTCTGGCATCGGCTCATGGCGAACATGGCACCGGTATGATGAGCCATTCAGGCCCCGGAATGAGTTACGGCGCCGGGCAAGGCATGATGAATGATTACGGTTGCAATACCTCCATGATGAATGACTACGGCCCGGGCATGATGATGGGCAGCTATGGTCATGGCCCAGGAATGATGTGGTATGAGTACCCGGATGCCAACGGTAATCTGAACGCTCAGCAACGCAATCATTTGCGTGACATCCAGCAACAGCTGATCAAACAACAGACGCCTTTGATGCAGCAGATGATGGCGCATCAGGCACAATTGCACTCGCTCTATCTGAATGACAACATCGATCCTGAAGCCATCAGCGAACAATACAAGCAGATCTTTTCCCTGCGCCAGCAGATGATTCGTAATAATCTGCAAGCACGCCAGCAGTCCCAGACAATATTTCAGCAGGTGCCTCAACAAACTGGACAGCCATAATTCCGGCTATTGTTAATTGCAAAAAAACCTGCAAAGAAATCTTCAGGATTTCTGTTCTCCTTCCTTCAGGCTTATCCGACGCCTGATCGCTTTGGTACATTCATTTACTGGCATGGTGGCCAATACTGCCATGCCAGTGTTTTTTCATTCTGCGTCGTAGTTGTCTTTCAGTCTCCACAGCCAGCAGCAGTAATACGCCCACCACAGGGATTAATAAACCCTCGAAAAACGGAATGGCTCGGGTGTCGAATATGGCCTGCAATGGTGGCACCCAGATCATGGCGCATTGCGCCATCACGACAATGGCGATTGCACTCCAGACGGCCCGGGTCCCACGCAGTGTGGCAATACTGAACGCTGGAGCGTGAATGCTGCGAATGAAGAACAGATGGGCAATTTCCATCATGATCAGAGTGTTCATTGCCATGGTGCGTGCCAGTGCGATGTCATGCCCCTGCCCGATCGCCCAGGCATAGACACCGAAAACACCTGCCAGAAAAAGTAGCGTCACCAGTACGATATGCCACAGCCAGAACCATCCCAATAGCGGTGCGTGGGGCGAGCGTGGCGGCCGCTGCATGGCACTCCTTTCGCCAGGCTCGAACGCCAGCGCCACGCCGAGAGTGACGGCGGTAATCAGATTGACCCATAAAATCTGTACCGGCGTCACCGGCAGGACCATGCCCAGCAGCAGTGCTGCCATGATGGTAGCCGCCTCACCAGCACTGGTCGGCAGGGTCCAGCCGATCACTCGGGTAATGTTGTCGTTTACGGTACGGCCTTCGCGTACCGCAGCCACTATGGAGGCAAAATTGTCATCGGCCAGCACGATGTCGGCTGCTTCCCTTGCCGCTTCACTGCCCTTGCGTCCCATGGCGATGCCGACATCGGCGCGCTTGAGCGCTGGCGCATCATTGACCCCGTCACCGGTCATGGCGACGGTCAGACCATGCGCCTGCAGGGCTGTAACCAGTCTCAGCTTGTGCTCAGGGCTGGTGCGAGCAAAGATATCCGTTTCCATTACGGCGCGGCCGAGCTCACCATCATTCATGGTATCCAGCTCGGCACCCGTGATGACACGTTGGGTCCGTGCCAGCCCAAGCATGCGACCGATGGCTGCTGCGGTAGTGGCATGATCACCGGTAATCATGCGTACACCGATGCCAGCTCGCTGACACTCGGCAATGGCCGCTACAGCTTCCGGGCGCGGCGGATCCATCAGAGCCACCAGTCCGAGCAATACGATCCCGCCTTCCACGTCAGCGCGCGCAAGCACCGTCTGGGAGGCTGGCACCATCCGACTTGCCAGCGCCAGAACCCGCTGTCCACGAGCAGCCAGTGCTTCAATCCGGGCCTGCCACCAATTGTCATCCAGGTACGCCTCCCCACCATCGGCGGTACGTACCCGACGACACATCGCCAGCACTCTCTCCGGCGCCCCCTTGATGAATAACCGGGCATGGCCCTCGTGATCGTGATGCAGCGTCGCCATATAGCGATGCTCGGCCTCGAACGGCAGCACATCGGTGCGTATCCACTGCTGTTGTGCCTTCGCGCGGGTAACGCCAAGACGCGCAGCCAGGGCCAGCAGTGCGCCCTCCATGGGATCGCCTTCAACCCGCCAGCTACCTTCGCTATTTTGCAGCGCCGCGTCATTGCAGAGCGCTGCCACCTGAGCCAGTTCCTGCAATCCCGGACGGGTCTGCGGATCAAGGCGCAGCTCTGCGCTACGAATCTCGCCGTCAGGTGCATACCCTTCTCCCGAGATGACCAGACACTCATCCACGGTCACCAGTTCTGAAGCCACCATTTCGTTGCGTGTCAGGGTGCCGGTCTTGTCAGTACAGATAACGGAAACACTGCTTAGTGTCTCGATAGCCGGCAAATGGCGCACCACAGCGTTGCGTCGCGCCATCGCCCGCGCCCCCAACGCCAGCGTAATCGTCATGACCGCTGGCAGACCCTCGGGGATAGCCGCAACCGATAGCCCTACCACAGCAATAAACAAATCACTGAACGGGTAGTGCCAGATAAAGTGACCCAGCGCCAGCACCACCAATGCCAGAGACAGGATGACGACCGTCAACCGTCGAGCGAATACATTCATCTGTCTGACCAGGGGCGTAGTCAGAGTAGTGACATTGCCGAGCAGGTGACTGATCCGCCCCATCTCGGTATCGGTACCTGTCGCGACCACAACACCCACTCCCTGACCGCTGACCACCAGGGTGCCACCGAATGCCATACAGCTTCGCTCGGCCACTGCGACGGCAGGGAAAACCGGATCGGTATGCTTCTCCACCGTCAGCGACTCGCCAGTCAGCATGGCCTCCTGTATACCCAGACCATGGCTTCGAAGCACCCGCAGATCGGCAGGCACCCTGTCCCCTGCTGAAAGCAGCACGATATCCCCCGGGACCAGGTCTTCCACCCTGACGCTGCATCGCCCCCCGTCACGCAGCACATTGGCATACGGGGCCAGCAGGTCGCTGATGGCAGCCAGCGCGCGCTCTGCTCGATACTCCTGGACCAGTCCGATGGCTGCATTGATGAAGACCACCCCGAGGATAACCGCCGTATCCACGACGTGACCCAGTAAAGCCGTCACCAAAGCCGAACCCAGCAGCACATGGATCAATACGTTGTGAAACTGCAGCAGAAAACGCCGCAACAGACTGCGTTTGGGGGGCTCCGGCAATCGATTGGCACCGTAATCACGCAGGCGTGCAGCTACCTGGACACTGCTCAGTCCGGTCATCACCGAATCCAGTTCGCTGAGTACCGCATCCCTGGTCAGCGCATGCCACTGCCTGGATTCCATGACGGTGTTCCTCGCGTAGAACTGCATCTCACGCCCGAATGGCGGCATGATCGTGGCGAGTAGAGTCGCTGGTTATCAGACTTGCACGGACCATTCGAGACTTTCTTGATGCAGATCAATATGCCCATCGACATGGCAGGTAACCTCGCAATACAAGGGGATCGCCCGAAGGCTCGTTAACGAATGCGAGGTAGACGCCATGTTCAGGTCACTGCTGGTTCCCATTGATGGCTCGGATTACGCCCAGACCGCGCTGCAGATCGCCTGTCAGCTGGCAACGCCGAATCAGGGCACAATCCATCTGCTGACCGTGCAGGAGCCTTTCGAACCCATGCAATACGGCGGCGATTATCGGGTCCATCAAATGGTGCGGGAAGCAGTCATCGACAAGGCCGAAAAGGAAGGGCGAGCCATTCTCGATCGCGCCATCGAGCTGATGCCGAGCAGCCATTACAAGGGGGATGTACAGACACTGCTGCGGCTGGGATCGCCGGCGGACATCATCGTCGAGGAAGCCAAACGACTCAACGTCGATGCCATTGTCATGGGAAGTCGAGGGCTTACCGATTTACGTGGTTTCATCGTAGGCAGTGTTTCGCACAAGGTCAGCCATGTTGCCGAGTGCATGGTCATCAGCGTCCATGAACAGCATGGCGGGAGGGCATGAGACACTTTTCCGCCCGACCGCTACTGCGCTGGTTTGGACTCGCCACCATTCTCATTCTGTCAGGCGGCGTTCTCTGGTGGTGGCTCCAGCCTGCCGAGCCTGATGACGTCTTCGCTCGTGGTAACGGTCGCGTGGAAGCCACGGAGATCGACGTTGCGACTCGACTGGGCGGTCGAGTCGAGGCGATAGCGGTAGCCGAAGGTGCGCTTGTCGAACCGGGGCAGTTGCTGGCACGCATGGATACCCGTCCTCTCGAAGCCCAGCTCGACCAGGCACGGGCACAAAAGCGCCAGGCCGAGAACGCTCTGGAGACCGCGCGTTCCCTGCTCGCCCAACGCAAAAGCGAAAAAACCACGGCACAGGCTGTAGTGGAACAGCGCCGGGCGGAACTGGTGGCTGCCCACAAACGCTATCAGCGAACCCGGGAACTGGTAGCGCGTAACGCCCTGTCACGGCAGCAGCTCGATGATGACCAGGCCAGCTGGCAGAGTGCGCAGGCCGCACTGACTGCAGCCCGGACCGAAGTACTCTCCGCCGAAGCTGCGATACGAGCGGCCGACTCACAGGTCATCGAGGCCGGCTCATCCATAGAAGCCGCTCAGGCAGCCGTACGTCAGCTGCAGGTGGATCTCGACGACTGTCAGCTGCACGCCGATCGGGTAGCCCGTGTGCAGTACCGCATTGCCGAACCCGGGGAGGTACTGGCACCGGGCGGGCGAGTGCTTAATCTGGTTGACCTTACCGATGTCTACATGACCTTCTTTCTACCCGCCACTCAGGCTGGTCGGGTAGCCCTCGGCGAAGAGGTCCGTCTCGTACTCGATGCTGCCCCACAGTATGTGATCCCTGCCCGGGTCAGCTATGTCGCCAGCGTCGCCCAGTTTACTCCCCGCACAGTGGAAACACGTGATGAACGCGAGAAGCTGATGTTTCGGGTCAAGGCCCGGATCGATCCGCAACTACTGCGTGAGCACATTGAACAGGTCAAGACCGGCCTCCCCGGCATGGCCTGGCTCAAACTCGATGACAGCGTCGAATGGCCGCCGGAATTACGGATCAATGTCTCATCATGAATCGAGAAGCTGCCGCACCGGTTGTCCGGCTTGCCGATATCCGCCTGCGTTACGGTAAAACGATTGCACTGGATGCCCTGAGCCTGACACTGCCAGCCGGTCAGTTGATCGGTCTGATCGGGCCGGATGGTGTGGGCAAGTCCAGCCTGCTGGCCCTGATTTCAGGTGCTCGCAGATTACAGGATGGGACGCTCGAGGTGCTCGGTGGTGACATGGCCAGTGCCGATTACCGGCGCTCGGTCTGTCAGCGCATCGCCTACATGCCCCAGGGCCTGGGCCGCAATCTCTACGCCACATTAAGCGTACGCGAGAACCTCGATTTCTTCGCCAGACTCTTTGGCCATTCCGCCACCGAACGCCGTGAACGCATTGATGCGCTGGTACACGGAACAGGACTGGCCAGTTTTATCGACCGGCCGGCCGGCAAACTTTCCGGAGGCATGAAGCAGAAACTTGGCCTGTGCTGCGCTCTGATTCATGACCCTGATCTGCTGATCCTTGATGAGCCAACGACCGGCGTCGATCCACTGTCAAGGGCCGGCTTCTGGACACTGATCGAACATATTCGTCGCGCTCGCACGGACATGAGCGTACTGGTGGCCACCGCCTACATGGATGAAGCTGCGAGATTCGATCGACTGCTGGCAATGAATGAAGGGCAAATACTGGCCAATGGCACCCCTGCGGAACTGTTGACCCACACCGGCGCCACCACCCTGGAAGAAGCCTTCATTGCCCTGCTGCCCGAGCAGTACCGTCGTCAGCATCATCCCGTGGATATTGCACCGAGAACAGGTCATGGCGAGATGGCCATCGAGGCCGAAGGGTTGACCCGTCACTTCGGCGATTTCACTGCCGTCGATCATGTCAGTTTCCATATCGAACGGGGTGAAATTTTTGGCTTCATCGGCTCCAACGGCTGTGGCAAGACCACCACCATGAAGATGCTGACCGGTCTGCTGCCCGCCAGTGCGGGCAAGGCCCGACTATTCGGCAAAACCGTGGATGCCGGGGATATCCATACCCGGCAACGGGTTGGCTACATGTCCCAGGGGTTTTCGCTCTACAGCGAGCTGACGGTCTACCAGAACCTGGTGTTGCATGCCCGACTATTTCGACTGCCCGCCGACCAGCAAGCCGCCCGCATCAGTGAGATGCTGGAGCGCTTCGGGCTCAGGCAGGTCGCCAATCGGTTACCGGAACAATTACCACTGGGTGTGCGTCAGCGTCTTTCACTGGCAGTCGCCGTGATTCATCGTCCGGAACTGCTGATCCTGGATGAGCCGACTTCCGGTGTTGACCCGATTGCTCGCGACGCTTTCTGGGGCCTGCTTGGCGAGCTGTCGCGACAGGATGGCGTCACCATTTTCATTTCCACGCATTTCATGAACGAAGCCCTGCGTTGCGACCGTATTGCACTGATGCATGCCGGTCGGGTGCTGGCCAGCGATACGCCCGGAAAGCTGATGGAAGAGCGCGGGCTGGATGACCTGGAAGCCACGTTCATCGCCTGGCTGCAGGAGGCCGACCCCCAGGGAAAGCAGGCCGTTTCCGCACTGCCGCTATCCGATGCCATGAGTCGCCCCGCCAAACGGCAACGGGGCTTCAGCCTACAGCGTCTGTGGGGCTACTCCCTGCGCGAGACACTGGAACTACGACGGGATCCGATTCGTGCCAGCCTCGCATTACTGGGAACCATCGTGCTGATGCTGGTCATCGGCTATGGCATCAGTTTCGATGTCGAGGGGGTGAACTACGCCGTGCTTGATCGCGACCAGACGACCACCAGCCAACGCTATGTGCTCAACCTGGCGGGGTCGCGATATTTCAACGAGCAGCCACCGTTGAGAGATCCTGCCGATATCAACGCTCGCCTGCGCAACGGGTCAATCAGTGTGGCCGTGGAGATTCCGCCGAATTTCGGGCGCGATCTCAAGCGTGGTCATCAACCTGAGGTGGCCTTCTGGATCGATGGTTCCATGCCGAGTCGCGCCGATACCATCCGCGGTTATGTTCAGGGCATTCATGAGTCCTACCTGGAGCAGTTGGCCAGAGAGGCCCCCGAAGTCGCTGGCAGGCCCCCCATTGATATCGCCCTGCGCTATCGCTACAACCCGGACGTAAAGAGTCTCCCGGCAATGGTGCCGGCCGTGATCCCACTGCTTTTGATGCTGATTCCGGCGATGCTGACAGCGCTCGGCGTGGTTCGTGAGAAGGAACTGGGATCGATCACCAACCTGCATGTCACACCCGTTACCCGCACCGAATTTCTGCTAGGCAAACAGTTACCCTATATCGCCATGGGCATGATGAATTTCCTTACCATGCTGCTCATGGCCCAACTGATTTTCGATGTACCGGTCAAGGGCAGTCTGGTGGCACTGTGTACGGGGGCACTGCTTTATGTCACCTGCGCCACAGCTTTGGGCCTGCTGCTGTCCACCCTGATTCGCAGCCAACTGGCCGCTGTCTTTGGCACCGCCATTGCCACCGTGATTCCAGCCGTTCAGTTTTCCGGCATCATCGATCCCGTTTCAGCCCTACAGGGGGTAGCTGCGGGCATCAGCAAGGTCTATCCCACCACGCATTTCATGACCATCAGCCGCGGAGTCTTTGCCAAGGCCCTGGGATTTACCGAGCTGAGTCACGCCTTTGTACTGTTGGTACTGACCATACCGGTATTGCTGACGCTCAGCATACTGGGACTTCGCAAGCAGGAGAGATGAGATGCCACGACTCATCAATATCCTGCAACTGGGCATCAAGGAACTGCATAGCCTGTGGCGGGATCCGGTACTACTGCTGCTGATCGGCTATGCTTTCACACTGAGCATTTACGCCAGCGCCCACGGTATCGCCGAGGTACCACATCGCGCCAGTATCGGCGTGGTCGACGAGGATCGCTCCCAGGTCTCACAGCGTCTGCTTGATGCTTTCAGGTTGCCCTGGTTTCTCCCCCCCGAGCGCATCGACCCAGCACGAATGGATAGCGGGCTGGACAATGGCACTTACATCTTTGCGCTCGATATTCCACCCGATTTCCAGCAGAAGCTGCTGCGCGGCAACCAGCCGACAATCCAGCTCAACGTGGATGCGACCCAGGTCAGCCAGGCCTTCTCGGGTGCCGCCTATATTCAGCAGATCCTCACTACCGAAGCCGAAACCTTTCTGCAGCGCTATCGCCAGGAGGCGACACCAGCTGTCAGGGCAGTGATCCGCAACGAGTTCAATCCCAATCTCACCCGCAGCTGGTTCGGGGCAGTCAACGAAATCGTCAATCAGCTCACCATGCTGGCATTGATCCTCTCGGGGGCAGCACTGATCCGTGAGCGTGAACACGGTACCCTCGAGCATCTACTGGTGATGCCGGTCACACCACTGGAAATCATGCTGGCCAAGGTCACTTCAATGGGCATGGTAGTTCTGGCTGCGGCACTGCTTTCGTTGAAGCTGATAGTCGCCGGGTGGCTGGAGGTCCCCTTGCGTGGGTCCCTGATGCTGTTCACCGCGGGCGCCATGTTGTTACTGTTCGCCATGACTTCGCTGGGCATTCTGCTGGGCACGATCGCCCGCTCGATGCCTCAGCTGGGAATTCTGGTGATTCTGGTCCTGATTCCATTAAGAATACTCTCCGGTGGCGAAACACCCCGTGAAAGCATGCCGACCGCTATTCAGGACATCATGCTGCTCGCCCCGACAACCCAATTCATCGAGCTCGCTCAGGCCGTACTGTTTCGCGGCGCGGGACTGGATATCATCTGGCCTCGACTGTTTGCGCTTGCCCTGCTCGGCGCTCTTTTCTTCGGCAGCGCTCTGGTACGACTGCGCCGTTCACTTGCCTGAAAGGTATTTCCCATGGATGATCCGAGGCGCCCACACCATTACCGACCGCCCATGAAACATCTGTTGATTGCAGCAATCACCCTGTTGGCCATCGCAACAACGCCAGCCAGGGCCGAAACTTCATCTCACTCACTGCCGCTCTATACCACCATCGAGCATCAACCCCAGTCGGCCACACTGGCAGCGCTCGCCCCCGAAGCCGATCCCGAGGTACTCTCGCTGGCACTGGCCGCCATGCGCTGTGCCCAGGCCCATGGCGTGGGTACCTCAGCACATCGGCTGGCTGTAATCGACTACAGCCGTTCGTCGCTGACCCCACGGCTGTGGGTTTTCGATCTGGCGCGCAACCAACTGCTGTTTCATCTGCTCGTCGCTCATGGTCAGGGGTCCGGCGGTGATATCCCGCAGCATTTCTCCAATGCGGAGGGGTCGCACGCTTCAAGTCTGGGGCTGTTTCACACGCTCAACACCTACCAGGGAAGCAATGGCTACTCCCTGCGCATGGAAGGACTGGAACCCGGTTTCAATGACGCTGCATACAGCCGCGCCATCGTCATGCACGGCGCCGGATATGTGAATGCCAATGCCGGTCAACAGATGGGCCGTCTGGGCCGCAGCTGGGGCTGCCCTGCGGTACGCAATGCCATGGCCCGACCGGTCATCGATGTGCTGAAGGATGGTCAGTTCCTGTTTGCCTACTATCCCGAGCAAAAGTGGCTGATGCGCTCTTCGCTGGCGCAATGCGCCCAGGCCCGGGTACGTCGCAAGCAGGAAGAAGCCACCCGGCTCGCCTCTTCGCGTTAGACTGTAGCTACCGAAACAGACCGTCTTTTCCAGCCGGACATCGAACCATGCGACGCCTGACGACTCCCCTGCTGCTGCTGACCCTTTGTCTGTCGCTGCCTGCGCTTGCTGTACCCTTCTGGGGCGCCCGCGACTCCAGCCCGGTCGATACATCGCCAACGGCGCTGAAAGCCGGCGACTGGATCTGGCTGGGTCACGAGGGGATTGGTGGCCCGATGGCCGTCATCGTCAGCCTGACCGAGCAGCGCGCCTATGTGTATCGAAACGGCATTCTGATTGGCGTCACCACCATCAGCAGCGGTCGTCAGGGTTACGAGACACCCACCGGGGTCTTTACCGTGTTGCAGAAGGATCGCGATCACCGCTCGAATCTTTATGGCAACGCGCCCATGCCCTATCAGCAGCGTCTGACCTGGGATGGGGTAGCGTTGCATGCTGGTGGCCTGCCGGGTTACCCCGAATCACACGGTTGTGTCCATCTCCCCAGCGAATTCGCCCGGCTGCTGTTCGATGCCTCTACGCTGGGCATGACGGTAGTGGTCACCGAGACCGGCAAGGCACCCATGGCGCTGGTCCACCCCGGCCCGCTGAGTCCTATCGACCCGCATACCGGCACCAGCGTTGACACGCCACTGCTGGCCGATGGCCATCGCTGGCGCTGGGAGCCCTGGCGCTCTGACGAAGGCCCCCTGTCGATGGTCCTCAGTCGAAGTGACCAACTGCTGATTGTTTATCGCAACGGCGTCGAGATTGGACGCTCGCGTGTCACCCTGCAGCATCCAGAGCCGCGTACCGGCACCCACGCCTATATCGTGGCGGGCGATCACACCACCTCAAACAGTCAGGAAACGATGCCGGACTGGATTGCCATCGGGGTGCCAGGACGAGAAGCCGAAGCTGGCAGTCGCGTGCCGATCAATGTCGTCAATCAGGTCGTCATCCCCGAGGGATTCCAGAACCATGTACTGCCACTGCTCTCACCCGGGACGGTACTGGTCGCCACCGATGCTCACCTGCAGCCGGAAAATACCGGTCAGCCGGTACGCGTCATTGATGCCGAAGCGCCCCAGTCATGGCTGGATGCCGTCCCCATGAGCAGACCCTGACACATTTCAGCCAGGATCATGTGCACCGAGCCCTTTACAAAACCGCGTCGTGCGGAGCACGACGCGGCGGCCCTGAATGCCCTGTTACCTGTTACGGCCGGCTTATTCAGCCTTGACGGTAATCTTTTTGGAGGGCGCTACTTCTGCCTTGGGCACATGGATACTCAGCATGCCATCCTTGCCTTTGGCACTGATCTGATCCTCGATCACATCGGTGGGCAGTGAGAAACTGCGTGAAAAGCGACCATAACTGGTTTCCACCAGATGGCGTTTGGCGTCCTTGCTCTCCTTCCTGTCATGACGCTCGCCCCTGAGTGTCAGCACGTTGTTCTGTACCGTAATTTCGACATCCTTGCTGTCGATACCGGCCAGCTCCGCGGTGATGACGTACTCCTTCTCCGTCTCGCTGATATTAACTGCCGGCGCCCACATCTCACGGGACGGAGTGGTGCGATTACGGTTATAGCGATCAAAGAACTCTTCCATTTCACGGAAGGGGTTCCAGGTCGTCAGTTCCATGGCTATCTCTCCCTGATCAATGCTGTGGAATCGGCCGAAGCCAGAATCAGTTTGCGCCGAGCAAAGCTTCGAGCCTTGACCTGCATCAAGATTTCACAGGAAAGCGCTGACAGGTTGCGCTATAACGCACACGCCCTTTCGCCATGAACATGAGGGGCATCATGCACACTGATGACGGTACAGGGCGCAGTGTGACTTACCCGATGAGAGACACTGCCCACCATCATGCCTCGAAAGTCACTTAGCCCACGGCTGCCCATGACGATGGCCTCTACGCCGAGCCGTTCGGCTTCCTCGATGATGGTATGGGCCGGCGAACCCACCCGGACTCCGGTTTCTACCCGACACTGATGAGCCGGCATGGTTTCCATCATGCTGTCGAGCGCAGCACGTCCGGCTTCCTCGGCGACCTCTTTGGAAAAGGTGTCCAGCGGCGGGCGCGTCCCGATGGTGGCAATCCCGTAAGTGCTGGTCGGAATTTCCTGGACATTGAGCAAATGAAGCACCCCATCGGCTGCCACCAGCTGGCAGGCGATGCTCAGCGCACGGCGGGCATGCCCCGACCCATCCACGGGAATCAGCAGTGATCTGAACATGGCAACACCTCAATGACAGCGGGAAAGCGCCGCATTCACGGCAATGATGCACTCTATTCCGCGCCCGAAAATCAGGACTTGATGCCGATCAAACCCACGGCGATTTCCGAAGAGCTTGATGCAGATCAAAGCCTCCCGTGATAACAGCGATAGCCTTG
Source organism: Kushneria phosphatilytica (assembly GCF_008247605.1). Lineage (NCBI taxonomy): Bacteria > Pseudomonadati > Pseudomonadota > Gammaproteobacteria > Oceanospirillales > Halomonadaceae > Kushneria > Kushneria phosphatilytica. Next base: position 2,518,923 of record NZ_CP043420.1, read on the forward strand.
CAAAACGGGCGCCATGGCAGCCAGGCGTTGTCGCCATCACGGAGCAGGCCCATGAACGGCAAATACCGCTTTAATCTCGCCTTCGCGCTGATTGCACTGGGAATCGTGATCCTGGTTCAGAGCACGCTCATCTCCACTCGTTCAGTGGAATCCATCCCCTATTCGCAGTTTCTGCAACGTCTCGATCAGGGCGAAGTGGCTTCCGTGGAAGTCGGAACAGACAGCATTACCGGTCGCTACAAGAGCCCACGCGAAGGAGGCGTCAGCGGCTTTACCACGCATCGAATCGATAACGATCTCGCAGCCACCCTGGCAGCGCATGACGTTACCTATGATGGCGCCCCGGAAAATACCTTTCTGAGCTCATTATTGGGCTGGCTGCTGCCCATGCTGGTACTGTTCGGGCTGTGGATTTTCATCATACGACGCATGGCCGGGCAGTCCGGGGTCGGTGGCATGATGACGCTGGGGCGTTCCCGGGCGAAAATCTATGTCGAAACGGAGACGAAAGTCACCTTTGCCGATGTTGCCGGCATTGATGAAGCCAGAGCTGAACTGCAGGAGGTTGTCGCCTTCCTGCGCGCTCCCGAACGCTACGGTCGGCTGGGGGCCAGAATCCCGAAAGGGATTCTGCTGGTGGGGCCACCCGGGACCGGCAAGACCCTGCTGGCACGCGCCGTAGCCGGTGAGGCCGGGGTTCCGTTCTTCTCCATTTCAGGTTCCGAATTCGTGGAAATGTTCGTCGGTGTGGGCGCTGCCCGGGTGCGGGATCTGTTTCAACAGGCCAGCAAATCCAAACCCTGCATTATTTTCATCGACGAGCTTGATGCGCTGGGTGGCATGCGTCATCCCGGTGCCGGTGGCAATGATGAAAAAGCCCAGACCCTTAACCAGTTGTTGACCGAACTCGACGGCTTCGATCCATCAGCCGGTATCGTGCTGCTGGCGGCCACCAACCGCCCTGAAACGCTCGATCCAGCACTGCTGCGCGCCGGACGCTTCGATCGCCAGGTCGTCGTGGATCGGCCCGAGTTCAAGGGGCGACTGGCCATTCTCGAAGTGCATATCAAGCGACTGACATCACTGGCAGCGGATGTCGATATCCGTCAGATCGCCTCGCTGACACCCGGTTTTACCGGCGCCGATCTTGCCAATCTGATCAATGAAGCAGCGCTGCTGGCTACACGACGCAATGGCGATACCGTCACCATGGCGGACTTTACCAGCGCTATCGAGCGAATCGTGGCAGGACTGGAAAAGAAAAGTCGGGTACTGAATGCGCATGAGCGACGCGTGGTCGCCCACCATGAAATGGGCCATGCGCTGGTAGCTTCTGCCCTGCCCGACATGGACCCGGTGCACAAGGTCTCGATCATTCCACGTGGTGTAGGGGCACTGGGTTACACCATCCAGCGCCCTACCGAAGAGCGTTTCCTGCAAACCGTCAGCGATCTCAAACACCGCATGGCGGTGCTGCTGGGCGGCCGTGCCGCCGAGCAATTGATCTTTCATGAAATCTCTACTGGCGCTGCGGATGATCTTGACAAGGTCACCGAGATCGCGCGGCGTATGGTGGTGCGCTTCGGTATGTCCGCCGAGCTCGGTCAGGTGGTCCACGATGAACAGCGCCCGGGCCTGCTCGGTGAGCAATATGCCCTCACTCAACCGCGCAACTACTCCGAGATCACTGCCCGGGAGATCGATGTAGCAGTCCGTCGGCTGGTAGATGAAGCCTACGGTATGGCCACCCATATCCTCACCGCTCGTCGCGCTGAACTGGAAGAAGGTGCCCAACGTCTGCTGGCCAGCGAGACCCTGACCGCGGCTGATTTTCTGCCGCTGGCACCGGGATCATTCAGGCTCGACGACTCCGCCACACCGGACAACAGCGACGACTGGACGCGCGCTGAAAACGAAGGCTGGCATCTCTGGCCCGGCCCATCGAAGCAAAACGGGCAACACCGCGAAAAGTGACGTTCACCAGGTGATGCATCGAAAGGATCGCCCACGATCTGTACATGTCATCGAACGGGCAACCGACGCTTACATGGTCGGCTGCCTTTTTACTCCTTCCGCTTACCCGATAAATCGTTTGGCAAGGTCGAGCCGCTGCGCTCTGATTGCCGTATTCAGGATGCCTCATCATCGGCATCGGGAGCAGCATGCACGCTGATCACTGTACACGGTGCCGTATGGCTGACCCGGTGCGAGACACTGCCTACCACCAGACCACGGAAGTCGCTGAGACCACGGCTGCCAATCACGATCGCATCGACCTTCAGACGCTCGGCTTCATCGACAATGATATGGGCCGGAGAGCCAATATAGACCCACCGGTGTACCGAAAACGAGCTCGACAGAGGGTTCGCCACTCGCTCAAGCACGCGCTCTCCCTGCTGTTGCAACCGATCCTGAGCGGCGCTGTCCAGCGCTGCCCGAATACTGGCGCCATCCACCCCGTAATCATGGCGAGGCAGTGTTTGTACATTGATCAGATGCAGATCTCCCTTCTCCCCAAGCAGCGAGATGGCGATCTCCAGCGCTCTTGAAGCATGATCAGACCCATCAATGGGCACCAGTATCGATCCAAACATGTGATTGCCTCCCGGCTGATGATGACGCCCCCTGCCTTCCCGAACACCGTCACCCTGCATCGATGCCGATATCATCGACAGGTCGTCATCTCCATCCTTGCCCACTCTGCTTCAGGCGCTCTTGATCCCGATCAAGAAATGGCAAGCATACCCGCGCGTTTTGATCATCCGGAGCTGGCTTGATCCAGATCAATATGAGCCATGGTCTCCCACCGGATACTGCCGATATCAGCCGGCTGTTATCGAATAGTGCGCATACAGGGGAGGTTGGTCATGTTCAGGATGAAAGCTGCTGTCTATGTCGAACCGGGTCGCATCGAGCTGACGGAAAAGCCCATGCCTGCCATTGGCCCCAACGATGCGCTGCTACGTATTACGACTACCACCATTTGCGGGACCGACGTACACATCATGAAGGGAGAGTATCCGGTCAAGCCGGGACTCACCATTGGTCATGAACCGGTCGGGATCATTGAAGAACTGGGGTCCAACGTACATGGCTATCGCGAGGGGCAACGGGTCATCGCCGGCGCCATCTGCCCCGGTTTCACGTCCCATGCCTGTCAGGATGGTCATCCGGCCCAGGATGGCGGCTGCCATGGGCATGGCTACAAGCCAATGGGCGGCTGGCGCTTCGGTAACACCATTGATGGTGTGCAGGCCGAATACGCCCTGGTGCCCGATGCCCAGGCCAACCTGGCACCGATCCCCGATGGCCTTACCGACGAACAGGTCCTGATGTGTCCGGACATCATGTCGACCGGCTTTGTCGGTGCCGAAAGTGCCAATATCCGCATCGGCGATACCGTGGCGATATTTGCCCAGGGACCCATCGGTCTATGCGCCACGGCCGGCGCACGCTTGCGCGGTGCCAGCTGCATCATCGTTGTTGATGGCATCGATCAGCGCCTGAGCATCTCTCGCAACATGGGCGCCGACATTACGCTGAACTTTCATGAAGTCGATGTCATCAGCGAGATCCTCCGTCTCACCGGCGGACGTGGCGTCGATGCGGCCATCGAAGCCCTGGGCACTCAGAGTACCTTCGAATCCGCGCTGCGTGTCCTCAAGCCCGGCGGCACGCTCTCCAGTCTGGGCGTCTATTCCAGCGATCTTACCATTCCGCTGAACGCTTTCTGCTCCGGCCTCGGCGATCACCGTATCGTCACTTCACTGTGCCCCGGTGGCAAGGAGCGTATGCGTCGACTGCTCGACGTCGTCAGTGCGGGTCGCATCGATACTGCTTCGCTGGTCACCCACCGCTACGCGCTCGATGACATCGTCGAAGCCTATGAGCTGTTCGCACATCAGCGCGATGGCGTGCTGAAGGTCGCCATTACACCGTAACGCCCGGCAGCCGGGCCGGTACCTTTTGATACCCGGCTGCCGCTCTCTCCTACTACAAGAGGTCATCATGTCCGATACCCCGCTGACGCTGGACGAGCAGGAACTTGCGCGCATCGATGCCTGGTGGCGTGCTGCCAACTATCTGACGGTGGGTCAGATTTATCTGCAGGCCAATCCGCTGCTGCACGACCCGTTACAGATCGAGCACATCAAGCCGCGCCTGCTGGGGCACTGGGGCACCTCCCCCGGACTCAACCTGATCTATGCCCATCTCAATCGGATGATCCGCAAACGCGATCTCGACATGCTCTATCTTGCCGGACCCGGTCATGGCGGACCGGCACTGCTGGCCAACGTCTGGCTGGAGGGAAGTTACAGCGAGCATTTCCCCGAGATCACTCGCGATGCCGATGGCATGCTGAAGCTGTTTCGCCAGTTTTCGACCCCCGGTGGCGTCCCCAGCCACGTCAGTGTGCCCACACCCGGCTCGATCCATGAAGGAGGGGAACTCGGCTATGTACTGATGCACGCCTTTGGCGCGGTGTTCGACAATCCGAATCTGATCGCCACTGCCGTGGTGGGTGACGGCGAAGCTGAAACTGCCCCGCTGGAAGGTTCCTGGAAAGGTATTCGTTTTCTCAATCCCGAGCGTGATGGGGCAGTGCTACCGATTCTGCACCTCAACGGCTACAAGATTGCCGGCCCTACCGTGTTGGGACGCCAGAGCAACACCACGCTTACCCGACTGTTCGAGGGTCATGGTTATGCCCCACGCTTCGTGACCGGTGACGATCCTGCCCTGGTGCATCAGGCTCTGGCCGCCGCGCTGGAAGAAGCACTCGATGAGATTGCAGCCATTCAGCGAAAGGCGCGGGAAGAGGGGCTCGATCAGCTTCCTGTCTGGCCGATGATCGTACTGCGCACGCCCAAGGGCTGGACAGGGCCGGAGATCGTGGATGGCAAGCCGGTAGAAGGGACCTTTCGTGCCCATCAGGTTCCTCTGGCCGGACTGTCGAATCATCCCGAGCACTTGCAACAGTTGGCACGCTGGATGGCCAGCTATCAACCCGAGCACCTGTTCGACGAAGCCGGCCAACCGACTCCCGACATACTGGCACTGGCCCCCGAGGGAGAGCGACGCATGGGCTCACCCCTTTACGCCAACGGGGGCCGGCTGAGCACACCACTCAGGATACGCGAGCTCGATCTCTATGCCCTGCCACTCAACGCTGATCAGCGCGCGCGGCATCGCCATGAATCTACCCGGGTACTGGGCACCCTGTTGCGTGATCTCTATCGTGACAACCCTGACAATTTCCGCCTGTTCTGTCCGGATGAAACCAACTCCAACCGACTGGGCGCGGTTTTCGAGGCCAGTGACCGCTGTCTGGTGGCCCGTACCCACCCCGACGATGATCACGTTTCTCCTCAGGGCCGGGTAATGGAAGTGCTCAGCGAGCACAACTGCCACGGCTGGCTGGAAGGGTATCTGCTCACCGGCCGCCATGGTCTTTTTGCCAGTTACGAGGCATTTACCACCATTGTCGACTCCATGGCGACCCAGCATGCCAAATGGCTGGAGCACGCCTGCCGGGTGCCGTGGCGAGCGCCGATACCCTCGCTCAACTATCTGCTGACTTCGACCTGCTGGCGCAACGACCATAATGGCTTCAGTCACCAGGGGCCGGGGTTCATCGATGGCCTGCTCACCAAGCAGCCGGCAGTCGTTCGCATCTATCTGCCACCGGATGCCAACTGTCTGCTATCAGTGGCCGAGCATTGCCTGAAGAGCGTCAACTATCTCAACGCCATCGTCATCGACAAACAGCCTCAGCTACAGTACCTGAACCTTGAAGAAGCTCGAGAGCATTGTGCCCATGGCGCCGGTATCTGGGAGTGGGCCAGCAACTGCGGCGACGAGGAACCGGATATCGTCATGGCCTGTGCCGGCGACATCCCTACCCAGGAAACCCTGGCAGCAGTCGATCTATTGCGCGATTATCTGCCCGAACTGAAGATCCGTGTGGTCAACGTAGTCGATCTGATGATCCTGCCAACCCCGGCACAGCATCCACATGGCATTCGCGAATCGTGCTTTTTATCACTGTTCACTGCCAGTCGGCCGGTACTGTTCGCCTTTCATGGCTACCCGGGCGTCGTTCATCAGCTGTTGCATGGGCGTCCTGGCGCCGAACGGTTTCATGTCCGCGGCTATCTTGAGGAAGGTACCACCACGACACCGTTCGATATGGTGGTGCTCAATCGCATCAGCCGCCTCCATCTCTGCCTCGATGTACTGCGTTATGTCCCCGGCAATCTCAAGCGCAGTGCCGGACTCATCGATTATCTGGAAACACAACTGGCCCGGCATCACGACTATATTCGTGAACATTTCGACGATCTGCCGGAAATACGCGACTGGGTCTGGTCGAATCATCCCCCCGTCAACAAGTCATGAGGTATCCGCAGTAACCTGACGCCCCGGAGCGGGGGCGTCAGTGCTGCCAAAGGATTCGCGGTTCTTCGAGGATACCGAGCAGGCCATCGGGAGACGGCCGCAGGCGCACGGTAAAATCGCCGGCCGGCCGACAGCTGGCAAGCCGGGTTTCGTAAACAGCCACGTTATTGTGACGGGTGGGTTGTACGCTGCAGCTCATCGGCTGGCAGACGCCGGAATCGCCCCGGCTGGCATCGGCATACAGCTCCACCAGGAGCTCTCCTGGCAGCAGTTCGCCCATTTTCACGCGTGCTCGGAACCAATGTTGATGATCGCCGCTATCGACGCTGACCGACTCGAAGGCAACGTCCGACCAGTGCTGATCCAGACGCTGGCGACGCGTGACGATTTCCTGGCCCAGAGCACCATTATCGGCCGAACGAGCGCCCCAGGCTTCGGCCGCCGGCAGATAATAACGCGCAACATATTCGGGCAGTGACCGATTGGTGGAGTACTCAGGGGTCAGACGCGCCATGCTTTCACGCATGCGCGCTACCCAGCCGAGAGGGATATTGGCTTGATCGCGTGTATAGAATGCCGGCAGCACTTCCTGCTCGAATAACTCGTAGAGTGCGTCGGCTTCATGAGCATCGTAGGCGGGATCCTCTCCGTGCTCGCGCCCATCGCCCAGCGCCCACCCCACTTCAGGCCTATAGGCCTCGGCCCACCAGCCATCCAGCTCGGAAATATTGAGCCCACCATTTACCAGTACCTTCATGCCACTGGTACCACAGGCTTCCCAGGGTCGACGCGGCGTGTTGAGCCAGACATCCACGCCCTGCACCAGCTGCTCGGTCAGCTGCATGTTGTAATCAGAGAGAAACACCACCCGGTGACCGACATCCGCTTCACGAATGAACTCGACCCACTGCTGTATCAGTGCCTGGCCTGCAGTGTCTGCCGGATGCGCCTTGCCGGCCAGTACCAGCTGCAGTGGTCGCTCGGAGTGTGTCAGCAGTGCCTTGAGACGCTGCGGATCATGGAGCAGTAGATTGGGTCGCTTGTAGGTCGCAAAGCGCCGGGCAAATCCCAGCGTCATGATGCTCGGATCAAACAGCTGCCGGGCGTCCTCGATCTCCTGTAGCGACGCACCTGATGTCGCCCGCTGACGCGCCAGCCGGTGGCGCAGCTGTTCGATGAGTACCCGGCTGGCCTCGGTACGAAACCGCCACAGCGCCTCATCATCAATATTGCGAATACTTCTCGTCAGCGACTCATCGCACCCCAGCCAGCGGGCCTTGCCACAGGCGCGGGTCCAGAGCTCATCGGCCGGCGCCGAGTCCCAGCTCGGCATGTGTACGCCATTGGTCACATGCCCGATCGGCAGTTCCGGCGTCGGCCAGCGGGGAAACAGCGGCGCGAAGATATGACGACTGACACGCGCATGCAGTTGACTGACACCATTGACAAAACCACAGCCGCGGCAGGCCAGCCATGCCATATTGAAGGGTTCGTCCTGGCACGCCGGGCGGCTGCGCCCCAGGGCCAGCAGCTCATCGAGCGTTATCTTCAGCTGTTGCTCGGCGTAGCGCTTCAGGTATTGCGTCACCAAAGCAGGCGAAAACCGATCAAAACCGGCAGCAACCGCAGTATGCGTGGTAAACAGATTACCCGCGCGGGTGACAGTCAGTGCCGTTTTGAAGTCGGTATCCGCACGCTGCATATAGCTGCGTGCCCGCTCCAGTACGACCAGTGCGGCATGGCCCTCATTGAGATGACAGACCTGCGGGTGCAGATCGAGCGCTTCGAGCAGGCGCCAGCCCCCGATGCCCAGCACCATCTCCTGTTTGAGCCGCAGCTCGGCATTACCACCATAAAGTTCGCTGGTAATGCCACGGTGAGCGGGATAGTTGGCTACGTCATTGCTATCCAGCAGATAGAGCGTGACGCGACCAATACGTGCCTGCCAGGCACGCAGCCATACCGAATAGCCGGGCAGCACGATTTCCAGGCGCAGCCATTCACCATCGGGGGTTCGCAACGGTGTGATCGGCAACTGACCCGGATCGTTATAGGGATAGAGTGCCTGCTGATACCCTTTGCCGTCGATCAGCTGACGAAAATAACCCTGTTGATAGAGCAGGCCAATACCAATCAACGGTACACCGAGGTCGCTGGCCGCCTTGAGCTGGTCACCTGCCACATTGCCCAGTCCACCGGAGTAGATCGGTAGTGCCTCACTGACCATGAACTCCATGCTGAAATAGGCCACCGAAGTAAAGGGTGCCTGCGGATAGCGCTGTTCGAACCAGCTGGCAACACCACTCTGCTCTCGCCCGGCCCGAATCAGCGCTTTCAGCCGATCACGGAAGGCCGGCTCAGCCAGCACCCGAGCAAGCCTTTCTCGCGATACGGTCTGCAAAACCGCCCAGGGATTGTGAGTCAACTCCCAAAGGGTGCCATCCAGCTCTCGCCAGATCCGATCGGTTGCGTGCTTCCATGTCCCGCTCAGATCCAGCGCCAGTTCGACCAGGTCCTCGAAGCCGTCAATATCCGCTCCGGGCAGCTCATAGGGTGACGTCATGGTATTCGCCATATACTCCGATCACTCTGCCCGAAGGCGGGTTCAGACACGCAACAGGGGCGTATCCACCAGATGCTCCGCCAGGAACCAGACCTGTGTTTCATTGAGCCGGATGAGACCGGAGACAATCAGATCACTGCTGCCATCATCACCCTGTGCGGCAATATCGGCCGCCGCATCGTGGCAGTCGGCCAGAATGATTTCATGAGCTTCCAGCAAGCGTGAGAGCATGGCCGGTACTTCCTCGCATCCATCCGGTGCACGGGGAATGTGGGTCAGTTCAGCGACATGGCGCAGATCACCCACGGCGATGCCTCCCAGCGTCTGAATACGCTCGGCAATTCTGTCTATCAGCTCAAGCTGCTCACCGGCGTGCTTGTCGAGCAACAGATGCAGCTGATAGAAGGTCGCCCCGCGTACCAGCCAGTGATGCTTCTTGTAGAGCGCATGTAGCACTTGGGTATCGGCCAGCAGCCGGTTGAGGCGCTGACAGGCGTAAAGGCGCGCATCGTGTGACAAGCCCAGCGGGAACTGGCGCACAGTGCCATAGTGCTGGATCTCCACCCCGTGCTGATGCAACCAGGGTTGACTGCCATGGTGCTCTGCGCCCTCATGTGATGCAGCTGGCGTAGCGGTATTACGATCCATGCGAATACTCTCCTGTAAAGGGGGCGCAACGGGTGTCGTGCAGGACACCTGCCCGAAACGCGCCGGCTCTCCCCTCATGTTGAAGGCTGGCGGATCACTGGCCGGAAAGGACTCACAGCCGGCTTCGTCAACCGGGTCATTGATCGAAGCAAGCGACGACGCCAGTTCAAGTGGCGGTATATTCAGCCATTCACTGATTACGGGCCTGGTTCGGCCATGGTCTGGCGTCATCGCTGCATCCTCGGGATGGCCCTGATCGGTGCCATCGCGCATCGATTCAGAAGGTCAGGACCATTCGACCGTCCACCTGACCGGCCTCCAGATCACTGAACACCTGATTGATATCTTCAAGTTTCGCCTTGTGAATATGCGTGCGCACCTTGCCTTCGGCGGCAAAGGCCAGTGCTTCTGCCATATCACGGCGGGTTCCGACGATCGAGCCACGAATGGTGAGTCGCTTGAGCACCACATCGAAAATGGGCGTTTCGAAATTGCCCGGCGGCAGACCGTTAAGACTGATCGTGCCCTTGCGACGCACTATCTGTAGTGCCTGATTGAAGGCCGGCACTGATACCGCCGTTACCAGCACCCCCTGGGCGCCGCCTCCGGTCGCGTCCAATACCTGCTGGACAGCCTCTTCCTGACGGGCATCGACGGCCAGGTCTGCGCCCAGCGACCGAGCCAGTGCCAGCTTTTCATCACTGACATCAAGTGCTGCCACATGCAGGCCCATCGCTTTGGCATACTGAACCGCGACGTGTCCCAGCCCACCGATACCGGAAATGGCGATCCAATCCCCGGGCCGGGCCTCGGTCTCCTTGATGCCCTTGTAGGTGGTGATACCCGCGCAAAGGATGGGTGCCAAAGCGGCAAAATCGGGATTGTCGGGCAGGCGAGCAACGTAATCGGCATGACCGATGGCATATTCGGCAAAACTGCCATTCACGGTATAGCCACTCATGTGCTGCTCTTCGCACAGGGTTTCCCAGCCGGTGGTGCAGTATTCGCAACGCCCGCAGGCGTCGTGCAGCCAGGCAATCCCGACAGCATCGCCTTCCTTCAGATGGGTCACGCCGGCACCGACTGCAGCCACTATACCGGCGCCTTCATGCCCGGGAATAAAGGGGGGTGTCGGCTTGACCGGCCAATCGCCATGGGCAGCATGCAGATCGGTATGGCAGACCCCGCTGGCCATGATCCTGACCAGTACTTCTCCCGGCCCCGGCTCGGGTACCGGTACCTCTTCAATCTGCAGTGGCTGACCAAAGGCGTGTACCACGGCAGCTTTCATCATCTCGGGCATCTTTCCGTCCTTTAAGCAGGCATGACATCACCAAACTAGGGCGGAAAAACATCTCTCATCTTGACCGGGATCAAACCATGGGCAATTACCTGGCGTAGAGTGATCAGGCATTGCCATCGAGGGAAATGCCTTCTCATGTCGAACGGCCATCACTTCACACGTCCGATTACCTCCGAATCGCACATTCGCTCGGCCACTTCACTGCCAGATGGTTTACCGGATCGACTGGAAGCGCTGATCGAACGGGCCAGACCAAACCAACCCATGCGTACGGCAGTAGTGCATCCCGTGGACGGAGACTCGCTCGGAGGCGCCCTGAGCGCTGCCGAACATGGATTGATCGCACCCTTGCTGGTCGGCCCACCGCATCGCATACGCGATGCCGCGGAAGCAGCGGGGCTTGATATCTCCACACTGCCGATCATTGCGACAGCACACAGCCATGAAGCTGCCGAACGCGCCGTAGCTCTGGTCCACACCGGGGAAGCCGATGCTCTGATGAAAGGGGCACTGCACACCGACGAATTCATGCACCCCATCGTCGATCGGAGTCAGGGACTGCGCACCGCTCGTCGCATGAGTCATGTCTTTGTGGTCGACGAACCGAGTTATCCTCGCTTGATGCTGGTGACCGACGCAGCACTCAATATCCACCCGAACCTGGAAGAAAAGCGCGACATTGTTCAAAACGCTGCCGATCTTGCCCGAGCACTGGGCATCAGGCTGCCCCGCATCGCCATCGTTTGCGCAGTAGAGACAGTCACCCCGCAAATGCAGTCCACCCTGGAAGCTGCAGCACTTTGCAAGATGGCAGACAGAGGGCAGATCAAGGGGGCACTGCTGGATGGGCCACTGGGCTTCGATCTGGCAGTTTCCCCTGGTGCCATGCACAGCAAGCACCTGCATTCGGAAGTCGCCGGCAGAGCCGATGTGGTTGTTGTGCCTGATCTGGAAGCCGGCAACATGCTGGCCAAGCAATTGGAATATCTGGCGGATGCACGTCTGGCCGGCGTCGTGCTGGGTGCGCGAGTCCCGATCATATTGACCAGCCGCTCCGACAGTACCCACACACGTCTGGCCTCCTGTGCCGTGGCACTACTTTATCGTCAGTGGCAGCTGGAACAGTCGGCGCTTGTCACCTCAGCTCCCGACACTACCTGATCGGCAGGCGGCGGGCAGGCGTGGGTTGATGGCTTCCCCATCAGGGGCACCAAAAGCCCCGTTATGGCTATTGTCTTTTACACGCTCTACGGTTCTACTCCTTCGGATGCGTTTCGGGTTCATTTCCGGTCAATCATGACCGGCGACGACTCGATATTGCTTCACCCATCATGAAGCAGGGAGCCGTATCATGTCCGTCCATTTCCCTGATGGCGCACAGCGCCCCGACGCCGGCATCCATTGTCAGACCTGTAGCCTGAGCGCCATATGCCTGCCATTGGCATTGAAAATGGAGGACATGGATGAATTCGACGCCATCATTCGCCGTCGCGCGCCATTGGTGCGTGGCGAGACGCTTTGTCGCCAGGGCGACACTTTCTCCCAGGTCTTCGTGGTGCGCACCGGCAGCTTCAAGCAGGTCGTGCTTGACGAAGAAGGCGAAGAGCAGATCACACACTTTCATCTGCCAGGTGAACTGATGGGTCTGGAAGGCATTAATGAGAACGTCCAGCCAGGCTTTCTCATTGCTCTTGAGCGTTCGACCGTCTGCGAGATCCCTTTTCATCAGCTGGACGCTCTGGCCGAGCGCCTGCCCGGGCTACGCAATGAGCTCTACCGCAGCATGAGCCGACATATGGGAGAGGATCATCATCTGATCCGGCTGCTGAACTGTAAAAGTGCCGATGAACGCCTGGCGAGCTTCCTGCTCGACCTGGCACGCCGCTTTCAGCGCAACGGCCACTCACCGAAGAATTTTCGTTTACCCATGTCACGTACCGATATTGGCAACTACCTGGGTCTGGCACTGGAAACGGTCAGCCGTATGCTCGGCCGGTTACAACAGCAGTCGCTGATTGAACTGAAGGGTCGCGAACTGCACATCCTTCAGCCTGAAGCACTCTATCAGTTCTCCGAATCGCATCCCTGCCTCGGTCACGCCCTGAACAGACAGAAGGGTTGATGGCTCGCTTCTCTCGGCAGTCAAATACATGATCCTTCAAGCATCGTAACATTCGGCAGCAGGAATTCCCTGCCAACGCATCAGGCAAGATTCACTGACAGATCGCCACCAAACGACGCACGTTCGAAACCAAAGACCACCATTTCGGATTCCATGCTCACTACACTGCGACCTCTCTTGTATATGGAGGTAGCCGTATGTGGTCATGGATCGACACTGTATGGAGCTGGATCACGGCCAATGCGACCGTATTCAGCGGGCTAACCAGCGTAGGCATGCTACTGATCTGGGGCATCTATCTGCAGTTGATACTGCACAACTTTCGGATGCAGCGTCGCCCGCAAATCATCATCAATCGTGGCCGTGGCCGGGATATCAACTCACTCTGCCTGATCAGCAACATGAGTCAGGAAGCCGTATTCATCGAGACAATCTTTGCTCAGTTGGAAACCTCACGCGGCAGCTGGTTCATCGATATCACGGATATAGTTGATGAACACGCCGGCCGCCACGATCAGCAGAATCAGACCGGCGCCGACACCCATAGCCTGAGCCAGATGACGCACCAGGGACCACTCAACAAGGGCCAGTACATGGAAAGCGGCACCTTCGGTTTGCTGATTCGACGCATTGCCGAAACAAACGGGCTCGAGCTGAACGAGACGTGCCGCCCCCGTCCGACTGATGTCGAGCTTTACTCGCTTTCCATCTGCCTGATCGCCGTATTCGGCAATGAGAAGCGACCCATTGGCGCCCGTCGCCGGTTCCGCTTGATCGATGATGAGCAGGGGCGTCTTTCGCTGATTCCGGACGAGCCCGGCACCCGACAGCTCAACAGTCGCCGACATCGACTGGAAATCCGGCGCTGGCAACAGGCCCTGCTGTAAGGCCGGTGCTTACGGCCGCTTATGGAGCTCCGGATAGTGTTGGTACAGAAGCTGGTCGATGGCCTGCTGTCGACAGCGCTCTTCAAGCAATCTTTCGCCATGACGCATTCCACATGTCATGCATTCGGCTATCGCCTCCGGCGCCAGCGCCGGCCTTGTATGGCAACTGATGGTCATGCCATGGCCATGATCAAGCCGATTGGCGAGTTGCCTCAACTGGCGAGCCAACCAGTTGCCCGGCGCAGATCGACCGGGATAACCGACATGAACATGTGCCTGCCAATGCAACAGACTCGGATGAATATGATGGGACATGACACCCTCCTTTCGAAGCGTGACCTCGACTGACTGTTTTCACGCCTCATTGTGAGGATTGTCCAACCTGGTGCCCAGGCGGTGCAGGTGTGAGCCTGAACGGCGACGACCTCCTGCATCCGCCCTTTCGTCTCGATCAGGCAAGTTTCACATGGCATCTGCCCTGGGGATCCAGTAGACCGGGCCTGCCAAAGAAGTAGCCCTGCAGATGTGAGCACCCTTCACGCTGCAACAGCGTCGCCTGCTCGACCCGTTCTACCCCTTCGGCTGTCGTTTCAATGTCCAGACTACGACTCATGCTGGTAATCGCTCGCACAATGGCCAGCGCCTCCCGGCTTTCACAAACTTCGTTGATGAAACTCTTGTCGATCTTGATCTTGTCGAAGGGGAAGGTACGCAGATACCGCAGCGATGAATAGCCGGTACCGAAATCATCCAGCACGATACGCACCCCGAGCTGCTTGAGCTGTCTCAGGGTTTCGAGATTGCGCTGGGTTTCATCCAGCAGTACGGACTCGGTGATTTCCAGTTCAAGACGGGCCGAAGGGAGCCCCGATGCTTCAAGTGCCCCGGAAACCCGTTCTACCAGATTACGACGAGCGAACTGGATGGGTGACAGATTGACCGATACCACCTGCTCGACCGGCCATTGCATGGCCGCCCGGCATGCCTCGGTCAGCACCCACGTCCCGATTTCGTGAATCAGGCCGGTCTCTTCGGCAATGGGGATGAATTGCAGCGGAGGGATCAACCCTTTTGTTGGATGATGCCAACGTAAAAGTGCTTCGTATCCCGAAAGGTCCATACTCGCAGAGCGTCTGATCGGCTGATAGTAAAGCAGCAGCTCATTGTTGCTCATTGCCTGACGCAGATCAGTCTCGATATCCAGCCGATGACGTGCCATTTCCTCCATCCTTGGCGAGAAGAACTCGTACTGATTTCTGCCATTGCGCTTGGCTTCATACAGCGCCAGGTCGGCCTGTCGGAAGAGTTGTTCCGCACTCGCCGCGGGCATGGAAGAAAGCGCGATGCCAATGCTGACGCCGGTCTGAATCTGGTGGCCATTGATCAGAAACGGGGCGCGACTGATGCTCACCAACCGACAAGCGATGTCCTCTATTTCCTCGTGACGCTGGCAGGCAGGCACCACTACTGCAAATTCATCACCCCCGATCCGGGCCAGTGTTGCACTGGCGTGCAGCGCTTCACCCAGCCGGCCGGCAAGCTGACCGAGCAATTCGTCGCCGGCCTGATGGCCCAGTACGTCATTGACATCCTTGAAGTTATCAAGATCAAGCAGCAATGTGCCCACCAGCTGCCCGCTATCCCCCGCCTGGCGCAGGGCGTAACTGAGCCGTTCGCCGAACAGCAGCCGGTTCGGCAGATTGGTCAGCGCATCATGATGCGCCATGTGTCGGATCAGCTCATTGGCAGCGTGCTCTTCGGTCACGTCCTCGATCAGAAACATCAGGTTATCGGAGTAGCGATCTTCCTGCTGCAGCACCAGAGTCCGACACTTCAACCGGCTTTTGCCTTCCTCGGTCTGCAGGGTAATTTCCGTCTCCGCTGGGTGATCGGTCATCAGGACCTTGCCGGCCTCCCCGTCAAGATGCGCCAGAATCCGTTCAGGCGATAATCTTTCACCAAAAGGGCAGGAAGAATGCTGACGACTCTCGGCACTTTCACCATGGTTGCTCAACAATACCCTGCCACTGGTCCTGTCCTGAACGATGACCCAAGTCGGAATGTTATCGATTACGGTATTCAAAAACGACGTCAGCGTTCGCAGCTCACCATTGCGCTGTTCGGTCTGCTCCCGAGCTCTGACAAGCTCATCCTCGTATTGCTTGCGCTCGGTCATGTCCCGGGTGATTTTGGTAAAACCGATCAGCTCCCCCCGGTCATGAATGACGTCGATCACCACGCTGGCCCAGAAGGCACGGCCATCGCGTCGCACCCGCCAGCCCTCGGCCTGATAACGGCCCTCACGTCGGACAATTTCCAACTCTCGCTCGGGCACATCAGCCAGGCGGTCCTCATCGGTATAGAAGCAGGAAAAGTGATGGCCAATGATTTCATCGCTGGTGTAGCCCTTGATGGCTTCCGCACCTGCATTCCAGTTCGCCACGGTACCATCACCATTAAGCATATAGATGGCGTAGTCGGTTACCCCCTCGACCAGTAGACGAAACCGTCGCTCCTGTTCGAGGCGCTGCTGCTCCAGACGTCGCGGCTCACTACGATCACGGGTGACCTTGGCAAAGCCGATCAGCTCACCCTGTTCATGAATCGCATCGATCACCACGCTGGCCCAGAAGGCACAGCCATCCTGGCGTATGCGCCAACCTTCGGATTCATAACGACCTTCCCTTCGGGCGATCGCCAGTTCTCGCTCGGGAAGACCGGTCCGGCGCTCATCTTCACTGTAGAAACAGGCAAAACTGTGACCGACAATCTCCTCGCGGCGATAGCCCATGAGAAGTTCAGCCCCCGTATTCCAACTGATAATGCGCCCCGCCGGATCCAGCATGCAGATCGCATAGTCGGTAATATTGTCTACCAGTTGCCGGTAGGACGGCTCGTTATTGCCCAACATGGCTTTCATTCCCTCACAATCCGATGCGCCCGTTGGATTTGAAGGTGCACCCAAATGCCTTTTATTCCTCATTGCCTCCGATATCGACCGCCAACACAGCATTCTTGACCACAGGGATATATTCCCTTCGCCCAAGGTATAAGCCGGGTGCCTGTCAGGGCTCTGTTAAGGTACCTGCGATCCATCATGCCTTCTTCTGCTGACTGTGCCGGCACTCTGCACGGTTGCGCTGTCACCCAGTAATCGGAAATCAGCTCCATGGCACCGAGTACCAATGAGATCGTCGAACAATTGACGGCCCTGCTGGGCAGCAAGGGGGTGCTGCAAAACGCAGCAGATACGGGTCGCTACGTAGAAGACTGGGCCGGTCATCGTCGCGGTCAGCCCCTGGTGGTCGCCCGTCCGGCCACCACCGAGGAAGTCGCCGCCGTGGTGCGTTTTTGCCATGTCAACGGCCTGCGCATGGCCCCTCAGGGCGGCCATACCGGGCTTGTGGATGGCGCGCTACCCGCGGAAACGAACGATGAAGTCATCATCAGCCTGGAGAGGCTGAATCGCATCCATGCCATCGACCCGGTCAGTTTCACCATGGAGGTGGATGGCGGTTGCATACTGGAAGACATCAAGCAGGCTGCCCAACGAGAGCAATGCTTCTTCCCGCTGGCCTTCGCCGCCCAGGGGAGCTGTCAGATCGGAGGTAATATAGCCACCAATGCCGGCGGCCTGAACGTACTGCGTTATGGCGTGACGCGCGAGCTGGTACTGGGCCTTGAGGTGGTACTTCCCGATGGACGCATCTGGAATGGTCTGAAGGCACTGCGCAAGGACAATCGAGGCTACAATCTCAAGCAACTGTTCATTGGCAGTGAAGGTACTCTGGGTATCATTACCCGCGCCGTGCTGAAGCTTTTTCCCGAACCCGAACATACCTCAACCGCCTTGCTGGCAGTGCCCTCCGTGGAAGCGGCTGTGCAATTGTACGGCATGGCGCGACGAGGCTGCAGCGATCTGCTATCGGCGTTCGAACTTATTCCACGAGCCTGTCTGGAACTGGCTTTCGAAGCCGCCAGCCAGCTAAGCGACCCGCTGGCGTGCGCCTATCCCTACTACGTGCTTATGGAAGCCTCCGCTACAGGCCCGGTCGATCTCGACACCATGGTCGAGCAACTGGTCGAAAACGCCATGGAGGCGTCGCTGGTGCTCGATGGCGTACTGGCTTCCAGTGCCGCTCAGGCCGAGCGCCTCTGGCTGATCCGCGAGAGCATGCTGGAGGGACAGCGCGCCCGTGGCCATCATCTGCGTACCGATATCGCTGTCCCGCTCTCTCGTCTCGCCGCTTTTGTTGAAGAAACCACGGCAGCGGTCGAGCAGGCTTCGCCGGAATCGTCAGTGCTGGTTTACGGCCACATCGGTGATGGCAATCTGCATTACAATATCCTGCCGCCGCCGGCACTGGATGACACTGCCAAAACCAGACTCCTGCATGAGCTCGAGGAGATCATCTTTACCGTGCTGGACCGCTTTGATGGCAGCATCAGCGCTGAACATGGCATCGGCCGGCTCAAGCAGGCCGCCTGGCTCAGGCGCACGTCAAACGATGAACTCGCCCTGCTGGCCGGTATCAAGGCGACCTTTGATCCTGATCAACTGTTAACCGTCGGCCGCATTCTGCCCGCGCCCGACATCCGCTGAAACAGAGCATTGACATACCGCCGGTTCCTTTCCACGTCAGTGAAAGGATCGGCCTTGCCATGCGTTGCAGCAGGACAGTGCCACCATGCTGATTGCCTTTGAGGGCCCCATAGGCGCCGGCAAGACCACGCTGGCCCGGCAACTGGCTGATCATCTCGGTCAGAGCACCCGACTGCTGCTCGAAGATTTCGCCGGCAATGCCTTTCTGAGCGACTTCCATATCCAGGCCGAACGCTGGGCGCTGCCAACCCAGCTGGAATTTTTGATCTCACGCCATGAGCAGTTATGTCTGCCCGATGCCGATCCAGACGCCATCATCATCGCCGACCATACCCTGATGAAGGATCGGATATTTGCCGAGCTGCTGCTCGATGGGCGGGAACTGGCGCTTTATGAGCGCATTGCTCAAGCTCTGGACAATGGGTATCCCACGCCGGATGTCCTGGTCTATCTCGACGCCCCTACCCCAGTTCTGCTGGAACGGATCGCACAACGCGGACGCACGTTCGAACAAAACATCAGCGGTGATTATCTGGACGCGTTGCGGCAGGCCTATTCACGCTATCTCGATGCTCCTGAAACGTCGATTCTCGTAGTACGACAGGACACCTCTTCGATACCTCTGAATGCTGCCGATGAGACAAGGCGTTTATGGCAACGCATCCGGCACGTTGTCGGTCACTGAAATTTCTCGCCTGCTTTAATCGGTTCGCCCAAGCCGGTGCCTTTCAAGTCAGCACCCCATGACGCACCGCATTCACAAACGGTACAAGCTCTCATTTCTTGACGGTGTAACCCAATCTGTTTATTTTAACCATGGTTTAACATCATAATCATGGGAACATTCCGCATCATTCACGTTCTGAGCATGCAAGGAGCCGGCAGTGCAAGCACGGGAACACCCGGATCTCACGCGCACACTGACTGACCGGAACGCTGCGTCGATCATCGACTCAACGCCAGAGGAGCGCCGGAGTGAGTAGTCACCAGAGCGAAACACTTGATCCCCTGCCCGGCGAGGCTGCCACCATTCAGGCCGCACAGGCGGCGCTGGAAGGTCGACAGCGAGGCATCAGACGCTTGCTGCCGTTTCTGGGGCCAGCATTCATTGCGGCCGTGGCTTATATCGACCCCGGCAATTTCGCGACCAACATTCAGGCCGGCTCGACCTATGGTTACATGCTGCTGTGGGTCGTACTGGTCTCCAATCTGATGGCGATTCTGATTCAGTCGATGTCAGCCAAGCTCGGCATTGCCACCGGACGCAACGTTCCGGAAGTATGCCGTGAGCGCTTCTCGCGTCCTGTTACCATCGGGCTCTGGATTCAGGCAGAAATCATTGCCATCGCCACCGATCTGGCGGAATTCATTGGTGGTGCCCTGGGACTCTATCTGCTGTTCGGTATCCCGCTGTTTCCGGCGGCCGTCATTACCGGGATCTTCTCCTTTGCCCTGCTGGAATTGCAGCGCCGCGGCTTTCGGCCACTCGAAGCAGGCATTACCGCAATGGTCGGTATTGTGGTGGTCTCCTTCGCCTATGAAGTCGTCATTGCCCGTCCCGATGGCAGTGCCCTGCTGGCGGGCCTGACCACGCCACGTTTCGAGGGCACCGACAGTGTTCTACTGGCGGCCGGCATTCTCGGGGCGACCGTCATGCCGCATGTCATCTATCTGCACTCCGCCCTGACCCAGCGTCGAGTGGTAGGGCGCAGTGAAGATGAAAGAAAGCGCATCTTTCGTTTCGAATTCATCGACATCCTCATCGCCATGGGGGTAGCCGGTCTCATCAATGGCGCCATGCTGGTGATGGCAGCCGGCCTGTTCTTTGGCAGTGACGTCACCATTTCCACCCTCGAAGGCGCCTTCGCTCATCTGGATGACAAGGTCGGTCCACTGGCTGCCATCCTCTTCGGTGTCGGTCTGCTGGCCAGCGGTTTCTCGAGCTCTTCGGTGGGCACCATGAGTGGCCAGATCGTCATGCAGGGGTTCATCAACCGACGCATTCCGATCTTTCTGCGTCGTCTGATTACCATGGGCCCGCCATTGATTATTCTCGGCTTCGGGCTTGATCCGACTTCAGCACTGGTGCTCAGTCAGGTCATCCTGTCCTTCGGGATTCCGTTTGCCCTGATTCCCCTGCTGCTGTTCTGCTCCAATCGGGAACTGATGGGATCACTGGTCAATCATCGCCTCACCACGCTGCTCGCCTGGGCGATTGCCGCGATCATCATCACACTCAATGTGTTCCTGCTAGCCCGCACGCTCTTCTGATACCGACCCGGCCCGGGGCCACTGTACAGGTGGCCCTGACAGTCACTGCGACATCCCACCACTCAGCTTTTCCCTTTTGCTGCCGATAACCCGGCGACGCCGTAAGCAATAACAGGGGCAAGGCACCATGAAGTGGCTGGAAAACATGACGGTCAGGGTAAGCTGGACACTGGTTCTACTGGTTTTCTTTGCGCTGGTACTGGGCGTCAGCGCACTGGGACTCTATACGCTGAATTACAGCAACGGTTCGCTGGATCGCCTGCACCAGGTCAATGTGCGTCAGCAGACCCTGCTTGATCGAATCAACACGAATCTGCTGGCCCTGCGACTGAACGTGGTCCAGCAGGACGATACGGCTGACCTGAACGATCAGCTCAACAGGATTCGTCAGAATTTCGAGCGCTTCACGGCCCTCTCCTTCACGCAGGAGCAACTCACCAGCGTCAATCAGCTCAAGCAGGACTTTTCCCGGCTGGTCAACCAGGGCCTGATACCTCGCATCAGTGCCTTGCAAAATAACGTAGCTCAGGAAGACGAGGACGCCGGCCAACTACAAACACTGGGTGATGGCTTCATGCGTGATGCCGAAGCCTTCATCAGTGCTGCGGAGGCATCGGGCGATACTCTTTACAAGGGCTTTCAGCAGCGGGTCACCCTGTTACAGGTCCTGATGATTGCCGCCATCATCGCTGCCGTGGTCATCAGCCTGATTGTCATGTGGGGCGTCACGGTCAATGTCATCAATCCTCTCAAGCGTATTGTGGGGCACTTCGAGCGCATGGCCAGTGGTGATCTTTCCCCCGTACGCGAGCGCCACGGCAACAACGAAATCGGCAAGCTGTTCAGCGCCCTGTCACGGACCCAGAAAAGCCTGTCCGCGACCGTGACCACGGTTCGAGCCAGCAGCGATCATATCAACAACGATGCTCGTACCATTGCCCGTGACAATATCGATTTGTCCTCGCGCACCGAACAGCAGGCAGCGTCACTGGAAGAGACCGCCGCCAGCATGGAGCAACTGACTTCCACGGTGCAGCAGAACGCCGACAACTCCCGCCAGGCCAGCCAGCTTGCCACACGAGCCAGCGAAACCGCGCAACGGGGTGGTGAGGTCATTGGCGAGGTCCGCGGCACCATGCAGGAAATTTCCAAAGGCGCGCATCAGATGGTGGACTTCATCGCCCTGATTGATTCCATCGCCTTTCAGACCAATCTGCTCGCCCTGAATGCCGCCGTGGAAGCCGCTCGTGCCGGCGAGCAGGGACGGGGATTTGCCGTAGTCGCCGGCGAAGTACGCGCCCTTGCCGGTCGTTCCAGCGAAGCGGCCCGGGAAATTCGCTCCCTGATCGACTCCTCCATCGAGCGTGTCGATAGCGGATCAGCCCTGGCCGATCAGGCCAATAGCACCATGAGCGAGATCGTCGAAGCCGTACAGCGTGCCACCGAACTCATGACCGAGATTGCCGCCGCGTCCGAGGAACAAAGCAGCGGGATCAGTCAGGTCAACCAGGCCGTTTCGCAAATCGACCAGGCGACCCAGCAAAATGCCGAACTGGTGCAGAATGCTGCTCAGGCAGCCCGCGAACTCGAGCATCAGGCCGAGGCACTGCGTGACTCCGTAGCCGTTTTTCAGCTGGAGAACCACAGTGCTCCGAGCCGACCACAACACGATACTTCCTTCGAACCCTCGGAAGGACAATCGCACGCCACTGCGATCCCCACATCCCCGAGCCACAAGACGGCAGAGCAGCGCAAACCGGAACACGTTTCCAGTCGCTCGGAACCCGCTGTTAGAACCTCATCTTCCGAGCCTGCATCCTCGGCCTCGACCAAACCCGTGCGAACCACCACGACCAGTGATGAGGATGAGTGGGAGACCTTCTAACCCGGTGACATGACACAACCGGCCCACAATGAGACAGCCGCCCTATCGGGTGGCTGTTTTTTTCGCAGGGGCACATCACGCCTTTCCAACCACTACAAGGGATTGCACCGGCAATTTCTTCACCGAGGCTGTCATGGGCTCTTTTGCTGCTCTTCCCTGTTAGCAGCCGAATGCGGACAATAGTCCTTTAGCCAGGCCATCAGCACGACACCAGGCGACTCGGCGATGACTGTATCGGGAAAAGGAGCAATACATGAACAGTGGCGATGAGCTGGTCATCGGCCTCGATATGCTGCCCGAGATGGCAGATGTCGGCACCATCGTGCATCTTGAGCTGCCAGCCGACAGTGGAGGTCAGGCACCTGGCGGGCATTACGCACTGCTGGTACGCCAGCTGGGTCCCGAAGAGGCCCTCTGTGAAGTGCTGGCGATTGCCCCTACGCATTGAAGTTCCGGCGCTTCGGGTCAGCGATTCGCCGAGACGGCCAGCCTCGAACTATACTGACACCTGCTGACTATTCATCATCGCCGCAAGGAGGCAGCCATGACGGAACAGAATCGCAACAATCAGCACGCCGAGGATATCGATCGGACCGAAGAGGCACTGGAGCCACGGGAAGATCAGCTTACGGCAACGGCAGAAGAGGTCGAGTCGCTGGCCGATCGTGCCGCTGAAGACTTCGATGGCACGGCCACCACCCAGCCGGCCGAGGAATTGCCACAGGAGTTCGATTACGACGCTGAAGAAGCACTGATCGGTGATCTTGATCGGGATGAGGCAGAGCTGGCCCGCAAGGAAGCCGAGCTTGAAAACGAGCTGGAAGTGACGGGCGCCGACGAAGAAGGTGTGGAGGCCCACATCAAGGAGCTCGATTTCGAAGAAGCCCGGGGCGAGGATGGCGTCGATCCGGAAGCCACCCGACCGGATAACCAGAGCCGGGATCCCGATTCAATCTGATCCACCATTGATAATGGTCGGTATTTGAAGCGCATCGCGACTGAAGTCGCTCCTACAACACCCTTTCTGCCACCGGTGACCATTTTCCTGCAGGTGCGGCCTCGGCATCACGACTGACGTCGCGCCTGCAACATCCTTTCTGTCACCGGTGGCTATCTACCTGTAGGAGCGGCTTCAGCCGCGATCCTCCCTGGCTGAAACCACTTCCCCAATACCAGGGTTCAGGGCTCATCACGCGCCGGCAGGCGAACATGACCGTTCGACCACACCCACTGTGTAATCTCCGGCATATCCTCGAAATGCTCGCGAATATAGCGCTCATGCCGCTTTAGCAGCGCTTCGAGATCGCGGATGATGTCAGCCGCCTGCTCAAGCTGTTTGGGTACATACCGCAACGCATCAAGTGCCAGATGGATGCGACTCATGCGGTTGAGTACCGTCATGTCAAAGGGCGTGGTGGTTGTGCCCTCCTCCATATAGCCACGCACGTGTATCCGATCGGCGCCGGGACGATGATGCATCAGCTGGTGCACCACTCCACGGTAGCCATGGAAGGCAAACAGGATGGGCCGATCAGCCGTAAACAGTGACACAAAACGTGCCTGACTGATGCCATGCGGGTGATCGACATCAAGGCTCATCAGATCGACCACATTAACCACACGCACTTTCAGTTCCGGCAGATAGCTGCGCAGCAGATCCACTGCCGCCAGCATCTCCTGAGTCGCAATATCACCGGCGCAGGCCATGACAATATCCGGCTCTTCATCGCCGCAGTTGCTCGCCCAGTGCCAGGCATCACACCCCAGCCGGCAATGCTCACGTGCCTCGTCCATCGAGAGATACTGCAGCTGAGGATGCTTGTCGATGACAATGGTGTTGAGGTAGTCAACGCTCTGAAAACAGTGCTCGGCCACCGACAGCAGGCAGTTGGCATCCGGTGGCAGGTAAATGCGCACCACTTCGGCCTGCTTGGTCAGCAGGTTATCGATGAATCCCGGCCCCTGGTGACTGAAACCGTTGTGATCGTTACGCCAGCAGGTCGAGGTCAACAGATAGTTCATTGATGGCACCGGCTCACGCCATGCCACATTGCGTGCGTGCTCCAGCCACTTGGCATGCTGCATCGCCATCGAGTCGATAATCGAGGCAAAGGCTTCATAACTGGCAAACATCCCATGGCGGCCGGTCAGGACATAGCCTTCCAGCCAGCCATTGCAGTTGTGCTCGCTGAGCACTTCCATCATGCGGCCATCGCGCGATACCTGCTCATCCTGTTCGTGGATCTCACTGACCAGGCAGCGATCGGTCACTTCGAACACGGCGCCCAGCTTGTTGGAGTTGACCTCATCAGGGCAGAACAGCCGGAACGTGGTCGGGTTGTCCCGATAGATATCGCGCATGTACTGGCCCAGCCGCTCGGTCGAGCCATGCAGCTCACGGCCACGATTGTCGTCAGTCACCTCGACCGCATAGTCACTCGTATCGCGCAACGAGAGCGGCTCTCGCAGCATTCCGCCATTGGCGTGGGGATTGCTGCCCATGCGCTGTTTGCCCTGTGGCGCCCGGGCCGTAATCGCTTCCCGCGGACGACCCTGATCGTCAAACAGCTCATCGGGTCGATAGCTGCGCATCCAACGCTCAAGATGAGCACGGTGCTCATCATTATCACGCACGCCCCCCATCGGCACCTGGTGGGCATGAAAGGTGCCTTCCACCGGCACGCCATCCACGCGATCAGGCCCGGTCCAGCCCTTGGGCGTGCGCATCACGATCATCGGCCAGGCCGGCTTCTCGCGGACACCTTCCTCGCGGGCGCGACGCTGGATGGCATGAATCTCGTCGATCACTTCGGTCAGCGTGTCGGCCATGGCGCGATGGACCGTCATCGGATCATCGCCTTCGACAAAGCGGGGCTCATAGCCGTGGCCGCGGAAGTAGTGTGTCAGGGTTTCATCGCTTTCGCGTGAGAGCACCGTAGGGCTGCCGATCTTGTAACCATTGAGATGCAGAATCGGCAGTACCGCCCCATCACGTGCCGGATTGAGAAAGCGAATGCCTTTCCAGGAGCCTTCCAGAGGGCCGGTTTCTGCTTCGCCATCACCCACGACGGCAGTCGCAATCAGATCGGGGTTGTCAAAAACAGCACCAAAGGCATGCACCAGCACATAACCGAGCTCCCCGCCCTCGTGGATCGAACCGGGGGTAGGCACACTGACATGACTGGGCACCCCTCCGGGGGTAGAAAACTGCCGAAACAGCTGGCGCATGCCGGCACCGTCGCGGGTCACCTGTGGAAAGTGCTCGCTGTAGCTGCCTTCCAGCCAGACATTCGCCAGTAATGCAGGTCCGCCATGCCCCGGGCCGGCCAGATAAATCATGTTCAGATCACGGGCACGGATCTGCTCGTTGAGATGGGCGTAGATCAGGTTGAGCCCCGGCGAGGTGCCCCAATGCCCCAGCAGGCGTGGCTTGATGTGCTCAGGTTCGAGCGATTCACGCAGCAGTGGATTGGCCTGCAGGTAGATCTGCCCGACCGTCAGATAGTTGGCCGCACGCCACCAGCGGTCGATATGCTGGAGAGTCGCGTCGTCCAAAGACAGCGCGTTTGACTGTCCTCCACTCGTCGTCTCGGTGACTGCCATGCCATGTCTCCCTTCCTGGTATTTCGGTAACGTCCCGGTTACTCACTGCACTTTTCAATGCGAGCGCCACAGCTGCCAGGTATGTTCTGCCAGCATGGCTTCTTCGTCGGTCGGTACCACCCTGACGGTGATGGCGCTGTCATCGCTCGAAATCAGCCGTGGCACCTCACCACGATTGGCGGTCTCATCCAGGCGCACCGACCACAGCGGCGCCAGCCGCTCGATGATGGCCTCACGAATGGGCGCAGCATGTTCGCCGATACCCGCGGTAAACACGATACCATCGACGCCCCCGAGTGTTACCGCCATGCGCCCCATCTCCTGGGCAGTCCGATAGACGAAGAAATCGATGGCCCGTTGCGCTGCCGGATCGTCACTCTCCAGTAGTACCTGCATATCGCTGTCGATACCGGAGAGGCCCAGCAAGCCGGATTCGTGATAGAGCAGATGTTGCAGAGCCTCTTCATCGAGCTCGTGCTGGCCCTGCAGATAGAGCACCGCGCCAGGATCCAGCGCCCCACAGCGCGTTCCCATTGGCAGACCGTCGAGCGCGGTAAAGCTCATGGTCGTATCCCGGCTGCGCCCGTTCTCCATCGCACAGAGGCTGGCACCATTCCCCAGATGCGCCACGATCACGCGCCCTTGCGCCAGTTTGGCATCGATCTCTCGAAGCCGTTGCGCAATGTACTCATAGGAGAGCCCGTGGAAACCGTAGCGTCGGATACCCTCCTCGAAATACCGGTAGGGCAAACCGGTCAGCTGAGCAATCTCCGGACGAGCCTGATGGAAAGCACTGTCAAAGCAGGCAACCTGGAGAACATCCGGCGCAAAGCGGCTTACAGCATCAATGCCGGACAGATGATGCGGCTGATGCAGTGGCGCCATGGGGGTCAGCGAGGCAATACGCTCACGAACCTGTTCATCGATGATCACCGGGGCATCGAAAAAACGCCCGCCATGCACGATACGATGGCCGACCGCTACCGGCCTGAAGGCATCGAGCTGTTCATCAAGCATATGGCGAATACGCTCATAGGCATGATCATGATCGGGCACTTCCTGCTCGGAGAGCGTTTCGTCCGCCAGACTCGTACCATCTGCAAGATGGCCGGCGAGATGAGGGTGCGTACCAATGCCATCGAGCTGTGCGTGGGCAAGCAGTTCGAGGGGCGTCTGCTTATCTGCCGAATACAGCGACAGCTTGATGCTGGACGACCCCGCGTTAACGCCAATGATGACGGTTCGCTCCGAAT
This sequence comes from Kushneria phosphatilytica, assembly GCF_008247605.1. Lineage (NCBI taxonomy): Bacteria > Pseudomonadati > Pseudomonadota > Gammaproteobacteria > Oceanospirillales > Halomonadaceae > Kushneria > Kushneria phosphatilytica. The sequence continues at coordinate 2,546,460 of NZ_CP043420.1, forward strand.
TCGGCATGCGCGCTCCCTGGCTGTCAGATAGTGGTGGCACCTGATCACCAAGCGTAGCCAGGAAATACCCCGGCAGTACAAGCGTTCCGTGACACGCCCTGCACTCTCCCGGTCGAAGAGTTCGCGCCCCTCTTCTACCCTGTAACGGCACACTCAAACGACAAGGAGCTGTCATGCCCATTGTTCAAAGACTCGAAGACGTCACACAGACCATGATCGAGGATGCCAAATCCGCCATGGAAACAGGCCCCGATGCCAATCCGGGTGGTCATGAACACAGCAGCAATCCGGTAGCGGATCTGGGGATGTCGCTGAAACCGCATATCGATCAGGGCATGTCGGTCAAGGAAGTGGCCGATCGGATTGGCGCTTCACCGGATCTGGTCGACCGCTGCATCAGCCATCCCATTGTGACCCAGCTTGATGAAGGCAGTGACGGCCGCTGAACACCGTCCACCTCATGCCACGGCACAGGCCGCGTCATGTACGCGGCCGCCCATGGTTCAGGCGCTTGAAAACATCTGATGCTTAATTCGTTGCCGGCCTGATTTCAGGACTGGGGCTCTCGGCGCTCAGATTGGCGTAACGTCTGAGAGTAATCTGCAATCGCTCATTAAGCCCCTCCAGCAGATCGATCTGATCGCTATCCAGCCTTCCTGAACAGCGCAGCGCATTGACCAGTCGCGCACCATCCTGCTCGAACGTCTCGTCATACTCTCCCCAGGCACTGTGTTCATAGGCATACGCAAGCGTGTACTGCCAGCGCCGCAGGGCAGCACGTACGCGTGGGGTATCATCATTGGCACTGACGCGACGATTGATGCTCAGAATCAGGTGTCCCAGGTTGAGACCGCTCAATCCCATATCCAGCAGATAGCGCTCATCCTCCGGCAAGGCATTATCGTGACCTGACAGGCGCTGGATGCGTTCGATCATGCGCCCATTGAACCAATCGGCGGTGCTGGCACGAGAGTGCTGCTGTGAACGCTCCCACAGATGCAGCAAATCATCGGTAATGGCGCCGATGGCCCGGCGCCGCATGACCAGAGGCCCCGGACCGGGGAAAAGACGGAACACCGTCCACAGAACAAGCAACCCGATGATGACGGCGACAGCGCGATTGAGGAAGCTGACCACACTGAAAGCCATGGCATTGCTAGGCTGTGTCGTGATGACGAAGAAAATGCTGAAACCGAGTGCATACGGCAGAGTGGGAATATTGGCGATACCCATCAGCCCCAGAAACAGCGGTACGCCAAAGATCAGGACCAGCATCTCGTAGAAGCCCGTCGAGGGCGCCAGAAAGATATAGCCGAACATCAGTGCCGCCAGCAGCCCAAGCAATCCGCCCTTGAGCACACTGCGTATCATGACTGTCGGATTGGGAAAGCGATTGAACATGATGCCGAAGATGACCGGCAGGATCATCATCAGTACAGCGGCATTCCACTGGGTACCGACGTAAATCACCGAACCGATGATAAACAGTACGCCAGCCCTCATCGCAGTGGTCATGGCCTGTAGATAGTCACGATGGTGGGCAAATCTTCTGGCACGCAGGCGGGTGGTAGAAGCGTGGCGGATGGCCCCGCGCGCCTGCACCATGACATGGGCACAGTTGAGCAGCTCATGAATGGCCTGACCCAGCCGACGCTGCAGATGTGAACCTGACGCTTCGCTGACCAGATCCGCGCTCTGAACCCGCTTGCGCAAGCCATTCAGGACACGTCTTCGCTCCTCGGTATCTTCAAGCGACCTCAGGCGGGAGAAGGTTCGACGGATATCGCCCAGTACGGCTTTCATCTTATCGGTCAACAGATCCGGATGATTGCGCACCAACCGTCCGGAAACCTGCATTTCCGAAAGCAGCGTCAGGGTCCGCTGCGCCAGTAGCTGCGAAGCCCGAGCGCGGCCGGGGCCTTCCGGGCCTTCGTAGATGACGGCACTGCTGTCGGTATTTAGCGTGACGGCCGCCTGCAGCGCTTCAACCGTCATGTTCTGGGCCTGGGAGAGCGGCACGTCCGGGTCCAGCTCTGCTTCCAGAGTCGCAAAGGCCTTGTCGATGACCTGACTGGCATGGCCATTGACGACATCGCGCACCCGCACCGGCCACACCAGCATGCTCACCACGGTGGCACAGGCCGCCCCCAGACCGATCTCGCTCATGCGCGCCACGGCTGTCTGAAAGACACCATAGCTGGAGTTGTTACTGATCATCGGGATCAGCACGATCAGGGCCGCCGTAGCAGCACCGATGGCAAACCCGTAGGTCAGATTGAAATTGCGGGTCAACGTGGAAGCGGCAGCGTTCAGGCAGATCCAGATCATCAGAAACATCAGCCCGAGGCCTGGCATCTGCATGAACAGCGCCATGATGAGGATGCCGACACCGCCACCGATCAGCGTTCCTCCGATCTGGCAGAGCCCTTTCTCGATCACCAGGCCACTCTGTGGCCGAATCTGCAAAAAGACAGCGGAGATGACCGCCCAGTAAGGGCGGTCCAGACTCAGCAGCATGGCCAGATAAAGCGCCAGTGACATTGCCAACACCCCTTTGAAGGCAAATCTCAGGGTGTTGATATCCGGCGTGAGATAAACGCTGAGCTTGGGCCCCAGCTTCATTGCGATTGCTCGTCCCGGGCGTTACCGGTGCCCTTGACGTCCTCGACCTTCGGGTCGGCGCCCTGCGTACTGCCATTATGCTCAATGGCGTTGGGTGGCGTATCGCGATTGCTATCATCCCGGTCATCCGGCATGACCCTGACCGTGGCCGTCATTCCGGCGCTGAGATAGACACCCTCGGGAATATGATCGAGCACGATATCAACCGGGATACGCTGGGAGAGACGTACCCAGGTAAAGGTCTGCTGAACCTGGGGCAGCAACTGATTATTGCCCGAGGTATTGGTATTGGCGATACCACGACCAATGCTGACCACATGGCCGGTCATCTCCTTGGCACCGCTCATCAGGTGAATCGACGCTCGATCTCCCACATCAATCGGCGGCAACTTGGTCTCGGCAAAATAGGCCGTAATGTAGAACGACCCGGCCCGCACCAGCGACATCTGGGCGTTGCCCTGGGTCACATAATTGCCTTCCCGCAGGTTCAGATTGATGATGGTGCCGTCGGTTGGCGCTTTCACTACCGTGCGATCCAGATCGATCTGCGCGCTTTCCAGCTGCGCCTGTGCCTGTTTATAGCTGGCTTTTGCGCTCTGGGCATTGAGCTGGGCCGTATCGAGATTCTCGGAGCTGATGGCATTGCGCGATAATCCCTTGCGGCGCTGGTAATCATGTTCACGCAGCAGATAGTTGGCCTTCTGCTTTTCCATGGTGGCCTTCGCCTGGTCAAGCGCTGCCTGATAGCGGCGATCGTTGATGCGAAACAGCACATCACCCTTGCTGACATCCTGACCATCCTGGACATTCATCTGTGACACCCATCCCGAAACATCCGGCGCGATGGTAATCACATCGGCCCGAACCCGGGCATCCCGGGTCCAGGGCGTGTACATGTAGTAATGCCAGAGCCAGAGTCCGAGCGCAGTGGCCAACGCCACCATGACGAGAGTAATCAACACTTTCAGGAAGGTACGCATTCGGATTCCGTCTTATTCCATCGTAGTCAGCACGTAGGTCACGACTGCCAGAACGCAGACGAACAGTGACACATCAAACCAGGCTTCCTGCCAGACCAGCCGTGACAGCACACTCTTGTGAATCAGGGTCCGCAACAGTGCCGCGACGACCAGACTGATCAGCACGAAGATCAGCATGGGGCTGTAGAAGATGCCCCCCAGGGACATTTCATGCAGCATGACAAGGCTCCTTCTGTCATCCCGGGTCGCGCCGGCAGGTGATGGGACACTTCAGGCAGGAACGGGTTCAGGTGGCAGTAATCACTGGGGGACAATTCTATCCGCCATGCCCCGTTGTTGCTAAACCCGTTTTTGGATCAGGGTCAGGAAAAAGACGAAGCGTGCCTTGCACTACCCTCTTCACAACGTAAAAGGCCGGCCCAATGGGCCGGCCTTCTCTGGCATTATCAAACGATCGGCTTCAGCTTAGAAGCTGTAAACCATACCGGTGGAGACGCCATCACCGATGTTATCCTTGCGATCGTACTTGGCGCCTTCAAGGAAGACATACATCTGCGAGCTCAGGTTATAGGTCGCGCCCAGGATGAACTCGTTGTAATGCTGGTCGCTGGTGTTGCCGTTGTCGTCATTGAAACGACGCGGGTCGATCAGAGCAGCAGCATCCCCTTCGGCATCGACATACTGGTAGGAACCGTACAGGTCGCCGTTGCCATAACCCCAGCGAGCGCCCAGACCATAGCGGTCAACGTCAGCATCGTCGGACCACTTGGCATCCTGATGGCCCCACTTGGCGGCAACACGCAGCGTATCCCACTGGTAGGAGAGATTGGCGCCATAAAGCTTGCCAAAATCATGCTCGTTACCAGCAGCGCTGATGTACTCGAAGTTGTTCAGATCATCGTAGACCGCTGCCAGAGTCCAGCCAGCCATGGTGTAACGCACGCCACCAAAGAAGGAAGCGCTGTTATCGTCATCAAGAACGAACTCGCCAGCACCAGTAGCAGCATCATAATCGTACTGATTATAATCTTCGCCATCGCCCTTGTACTGGGTACCTACCACAAACTGCAGGCCGCTAAAGATCGGCGAAGTGTAGGTAATCTTGTCGGACTCGTAAGCAGTACCACCGACGTCAGACTGGGCATCGGTATTATCGAAATATTCGTTATTGGAGATCGGATCGGCAATCCAGTCGTCGAACAGTGAATCCCAGGAACCGATACGCAGATCACCAAAGTTACCGGTCAGACCGAGGTAGGCCTGGTCACCTCGGGACAGACCCGACTCCGTAAAGCTCTGATCATCCGGATTATCATAGGCTGCATAATAACCCTTTTGCTGATCCGCATTGAATTCGAATTCAGCGCGGAAGTAACCAGTCAGACCAGGATTAATGATGTGCTCGCCACGGAACCCGATGGTGGAACCGTTGTCGAACAGATCGGAATATGAATCAGTGCCATGATCCGAAGTGTCGTCGCTGTCGTCGTAGCCTTCGATACTACGGAAAGCCAACTGGACATTGCCATAGACGTCGAGCTTGGAGCCGTCCTGGTTATAGACAGTAGCGGCCTGAGCACCGGTGGCCAGAGTTCCCAAAACACCGGCGATTGCAGTCGCGAGGAGCGTCTTTTTCATCGTGATGGTTCCTTGACTAGCTTACTGTTCAGTTATTGTCTGCCTGGGCAGAAAGCTCGCCGCCTAAGGCGTTGAGCGTGGTTATTGTCTGTATGCTCGCCCGAGCACCTTATACTGGGCTTTTTGAGAACGCAACAGAAAAAAACACTGTTTTCGTTCCGGGCGCTAACGTGCTGCAGGGCGCCATGATCAGGGTTTTATGTTCCAGTTCAATGACACTTTAGTGTCATGAATCAATAACCGAATGAATCAAAAGGAATCCTTTTACCCGGCTATTGTTGGTTTTGTTATTCAAACAACAGGTTGCCATCAAAAACGGCTGTTCAGCGCTTACTGATGGCCATGTCGGGAAGCCAATGCCGAGAGTTTTTTGGCCATTCGCTTCGACTGTGCCTGCTGTTCTCGTGACCGTTGTTTCTGCTGAAGCGCCTCGAGTTGCTCGGCTGCGTGCGCGGCATCCTGTTCGTTCACGACGCCTGCATCATTACCTTCCAGGTCAACCCGCGCGTTACCCGTGCGGACCGACTTGAGATAACGCGGCAGATTGACATAGCCGGCCAGCGCTCTACGAACCAGCTTTTCCGGCCATGGTTCACGCGCTGTCAGATCATGATGAATACCGATCCTGAGCGGCCGGGTGTGCCCCCTGAAGAAGGTCTGCGGATATCGCTGATACCACTGCTTCAACAGCGCCTGAGGGGATGGCGGGGTCGAGGTTAAAGCCGTATCTGCGGTTGCCGATATCGAGTCCGACGCCGCGTGTTCACTGACGTCCTGCGACTCATGCTCGTGCGAGACTTCCGCATCGGCAGGGGGCATTTTGGCAGACACCGGGGCCGGATCACCCGTGTCGTCCTCACGGAAGGTGGTGACCTGCTCTCGTTCGTGGCCTTCTTCGTGAACTTCGCAATCAGACGCAGGCTGTGCCTGTGTGGCAGCTACCTCAGCACGGTCGGGCTCTGCTGTATTACCCGAGGCCGCACTGAGGATATCGCTCAAACGCTGCTCGAGCGCCCGGTTGCGAGTTTCCAGTTCACAAATACGTGCCTGGGCCGAATCCAGCTGCGAGCGTGCCTGAGTGGCCTGCCTTTCCAGCGCGTCCAGCAGTTCACCGAGACGATGGGTCGTCACTACGCTGTTCTCCCTGCTGTCCCTGTCCATCGGAAACAAATCGCCAATTGTACTCTCGGCACGCCCGAACCCGGTGCCCCTGCTTATGCTTCACGGCGTTCATAGCGCACAAAATCGTAGTGTGGCTTGCCGGGAGCATCTTCGCCGGCATGACGCTCGACTTCCTGCCAGTTGTCATCAAGTGGCGGAAAAAAGGTATCCCCTTCGATCTCGACATCCACCTCGGTCAGATAGAGACGCTGTGCCAGCGACATGGCACTGGCGTAGATTTCTCCTCCCCCGATCACCATGATCTCTTCACAGGCTTCAAGCATGGCCTGATGGTCAGCCATATCGAGCGCGCTTTCCAGATCATGGCAAACCCGTACGCCCTCATGGTGAAAGTCCCGATTGCGGGTCACCACGATATTGAGCCGATTGGGCAGAGGACGACCGATGGACTCGAAGGTGGCGCGCCCCATGACTATCGGCTTGTCCTGAGTCATCGCCTTGAAGAACTTCAGATCCTCGGGCAGATACCACGGCAGTTTGCCCTGCACTCCAATGACCCGATTTTTCGAAATCGCCGCAATCATCGCAACCGGCACTACCAGCTCTGTCATACCGCCACCTGTGCCTTGATGTGAGGATGCGGATCATAGCCTTCGATCGCAATATCCTCGTAGCGGAAGGCAAACAGATCATGGATTGCCGGATTCAGTTTCAGTTGAGGCAACGGTCGAGGCGTACGCGACAGTTGCAACTCGGCCTGCTCAAGATGATTGAGATAAAGGTGCGCGTCGCCGAGCGTGTGAATGAACTCTCCCGGCGCGAGCCCACAGACCTGGGCCACCATGTGCGTTAACAGCGCATAGCTGGCGATATTGAACGGCACACCCAGAAAGATATCGGCGCTGCGCTGATAGAGCTGACAGGAGAGTCGGCCATCGGCCACATAAAACTGGAATAGTGCGTGACAAGGCGGCAACGCCATTTCATCCACCAGCGCCGGATTCCATGCCGAGACCATCAACCGTCGGGAGTCCGGGTTGTGGCGAATCTGATCGATGACATTGGCAATCTGATCCACACTGCCACCCTGCGGATGCGGCCAGCTGCGCCACTGGTAGCCATAGACCGGCCCCAGCTCACCGTTTTCATCGGCCCATTCATCCCAGATACGCACGCCGTTTTCCTTCAGGTAGGCAATATTGGTATCTCCCTGCAGAAACCACAGCAGTTCGTGAATGATGGAGCGCAGATGCAGTTTCTTGGTGGTCACCAAAGGGAAACCATCGGCGAGATCAAAACGCATCTGATGACCGAAGACCGACAGGGTCCCGGTACCGGTGCGATCGCTCTTGCGCGTGCCATGATCGAGCACGCGACGCATGAGTTCCAGATAGGGCTGCATGAATCAGGCTTCTTGCGCTTGAGATGAAGAGTGGTTGCCGGCACGCGTCCAGTCGGGTGTCTGACGACGCGACCAGAGAATCAGGGCAATGCCGACCAGTACCATGGGAATACACAGCAACTGGCCCATGGTCATCCAGTCAAAGGCGATGAATCCCAGCTGAGGATCGGGGCGCCGCACGAACTCTACCGAAAACCGGAAGATGCCGTACAGCAGCAGGAACAAACCTGAAATCAGCCCGCGTCGCCGCGGCTGTCGCGACACCCACCAGAGTATGGTGAAGAGAATGACGCCTTCCAGTAGAAATTCGTAAAGCTCGGAAGGATGGCGTGGCTGTGGACCATATTCGGGATAGATGATGGCCCATGGCACATCGGTCACCCGACCCGGCAGTTCCTGATTGATGAAGTTGCCAAGCCGACCAGCCCCCAGTCCGATCGGGACCATCGGCGCAATGAAATCGGTCAGTTGCAGGAAGGCCAGTCGATGGCGGCGCGTGAACAGCAGTGCTGCAATCAGCACCCCGATCAGTCCCCCATGAAAGCTCATGCCGCCATCCCAGACCTGGACAAGCCAGAGCGGGTTTTCAATAAACCGATCCAGACCATAGAACAGCACATAACCCAGGCGGCCACCCAGGACGACACCCAGTGCACCGTAGAAGATCATGTCCCCTACCTGATCACGATTCAGCCCCAGCCGATCGGCGCGACAGCGCGCCAGCCACCAGGCGGATACGAAACCGATGACATACATGATCCCATACCAGTGAATCTGGATCGGACCGATCGAAAAGGCTACGGGATCAAAATCCGGATAGTGCATATACATGCTTGATCCTACTCGGTTGACCGGGCGCCGAAGGGCTAGCCCAGCAGGAACTTGAAAGCCACCAGCACGATCAGGCCGGCGAAGATGCGCTTGAGCATTCGATTGGATAGCCCACTGGCGACACGTGCTCCCAGTCGGGCAAAGGGGACACTGAGAATGACGATACCCAGAAAGGCCGGCCAGTAGACGTAACCGGTCGACCACTGCGGCAACGCCTGCGTACCACTACCGACCAGCATGGCGGTCAACGCACCAATGACCGCAATCGGTATACCTGCTGCCGAAGAAGTGCCAACGGCCTGCTTCATGGGCACGCTACGCCATTCGAGAAATGGTACCGACAGTGAACCACCGCCGATACCGAACAGCGCCGAGAGCGCGCCGATGATCCCCCCTGCCGACATCATGCCCAAGCGGCCCGGCAGTGGCCGGCGCCCTCCCGGCTGCAGATTGAAAACCAGCTTGATCGCCAGCAGCAGAAAAAAGATGCCCAGCAATAGTGACATGGCGCCGCCGGAGAGCGCATCGCCAATAAATACTCCCAGCACGGCCCCCGCAATCAGCCCCGGCAGTAACAGCAGCAGGCAGTCCCGTCGCACATTGCCGCGCTGATAGTGCGCCCAGGCCGAGGACAGCGAGGTGAGTGCAATGGTCGCCAGCGAGGTGCCAATGGCCAGATGCAGGATGACACTCTCGGATATCTGCTGAAGACCGAAGGCAAAGGCCAGCAGCGGCACAATCACGACACCGCCACCGATGCCGAATAATCCCGCCATGAAACCGGCAATGGCGCCGATGGCCGGATACAACAGGATGGCTTCCACCTGACCTCCTCATCCCGGGGCAAGGAGCGCCAGTTTAAAGGCAGCGCCCGTGGCTGTCATGGCCGGTGAGATGACCTCTTCAACATCAGCGGTCGTCACGCGGTGGCAGCAGATGCGCCAGCCCCCATTCACTCATGCGCTGGAACAGATGAGCATGCACTTCGGTCAGTGTCGGCAAGGCCAGCGTTTCCTCAACCAGGGTGCTGGCATGATGGCTCTCCACGCGACGAATGGCAGCACGCACGCGCGGCAGACTGGTGGCATTCATCGACAGGGTACGAAATCCCATGCCCGCCAGCAGCAGGGCCCCGGCCGGATCGCCCGCCAGCTCACCACAGACCGAGGTGGATATCCCCAGCCGTTCGGCATCATGTGCCAGCCGATGCAGGGCGTGCAGGACCGCCGGATGGCAGGCATCGTACAGGCCGGCCACCCGGGCATTGTTGCGATCCACCGCCAGCAGATACTGGGTCAGATCGTTACTGCCCACCGAGAAGAAATCGACACGCGTCGCCAGCGCATCCAGCAGATAGAGCGCCGAAGGCACCTCGATCATGACCCCGAGCCGCGGACGTTTGACATCCAGCCCATCCTCACGCAGCTCCTCGATGGCTCGATCAAGCAGCCGCAGTGCGGTGTCGATCTCCTCGATGCTGGAGATCATGGGCAGCAGCAGACGCAGATTATCGAGCCCCTCGGCAGCGCGCAGCATGGCCCGCAATTGCACCATCAGGACTTCGGGGTGATCGAGCATCACCCGGATGCCCCGCCAGCCGAGAAAGGGATTGGCTTCTTCAATCGGGAAGTACGGCAGGTCCTTGTCGCCACCGATATCCAGAGTCCGCATCACCACCGGCAGCGGTGCGAAGCCCGAGAGCTGATCACGGTACAGACGTGCCTGCTCCTGCTCGCTGGGAAAGCGCTGATGCATCATGAAAGGAACTTCGGTGCGATAAAGCCCCACACCATCCACCCTGGCGCTTAGCGTACTGCTCAACTCCGCCGTCAGGCCGGTATTGACCATCAGCCGGATGCGTTCACCATCACGGGTTTCGGCCGGTAGTGACTGCTCGCCTTCCAATACTTCCGCCAGCGCCCGTTCCTCTTCAATCAGACTGTTGTAGCGAGCTTCGAGATCGTCATCCGGACGCACGATCAACCGGCCCCGATGACCATCGACGATCATCCGTGTACCCGAGAGTCGGGAGAGCGGTAGATCGGTCATCCCCAGTACGGCAGGAATGCCCATCGCCCGCGCCAGAATGGCAACATGAGACGTATTGGAACCGCGTGCCGCAACCAGCCCAACCAGCTTCTTGCGGGGCACCTCGCCCAACTGGGCGGCGCTGATCTCGTCACCGACCAGCAGCGTCTGCTCGGGATACTGCACCGGCCGGGTACTGCTTTCCTGCTGCAGATGAGCCAGGACGCGACGACCGAGATCCCGCACATCAGCGGCGCGCTCACGCAGATAATCGTCATCAACCCGCTCAAGATACTGCACATGGCGCCGCACGACCTGAGCCAGCGCGCCCGGAGCCCATTGGCCTTCACGAATGCGCTTTTCAACCTCCTGACCCAGCGCTGCCTCTCCCAGCATCTGCTGATAGACATCAAACAGTGCCTGTTCCTGAGCAGAGATCCGGCTGGCCAACCGCTCGGCAGCCAAACGGATATCCTGACGCACCCGGCCAATGGCATCGTGAAGCCGACGGACCTCAAGCTCTATATCCTCGGCGGCACGCTCGGGAATGGCCTCCAGATTGGCAGGCGGAATCACGACAAAGGCTTCGCCGATCGCCATGCCGGGTGAGGCGGCGACACCACTGAGCATGGCCTGACCGTCAGGGTCGCTCAGCCGCGCCAGCGCCCCGGTGGCCAGAGCATGCATCAGCACCCCTGACAGCTGGGCAGCCATGGTAATCAGAAAGGCTTCCTCGCCCTCTTCAAAGCGGCGCATCTCGCGCTGCTGCACGACCAGTACGCCCAGCACCCGACGCTGATGAATGATGGGCACTCCAAGGAAGCTGGAGTAGCGCTCTTCTCCCGTTTCGGCAAAATAGCGAAACCCCGGATGGGCCGGGGCATTTTCGAGATTGAGTGGTTCTTCACGCTGGCCGACCAGACCGACCAGACCCTCACCCGGGCGCATGGTGACATGACCGATGGCACCACTATTGAGGCCGATGGTATCCATCAGTACAAAGCAATCGTGCTCTTCGTTACGCAGATAGACCGAGCAGACATCGGTCTGCATGGCCTTGCGAATGCGACGCACAATGATCGACAGCGCCGCATCGAGACTGCGAGCACCGTTGACCTCCTGAATGATGCGTCGAAGCACCTCGAGCATGGCGGATGATCATCCCTGGTTGTTGTGATGTCCGAAAGGCCCATTGCGCATTCCCTGCGCGGGCTCGGACCAAAAGCGGCAGCGCTTCAGCGTTCGAGTCGTTCGCCGGTCAGTACCAGCCGGGGTGCCAGTTCATGGAGCGCACGACGGTAGACATCACGCTTGAACGACACGACCTGACCGAGCGGGTACCAGTAACTGACCCACCGCCAGCCATCGAATTCCGGCTTCGGCGTACTGTCGACGCAGATGCGCGACTCCTGACAGCGAATACGCAGCAGGAACCATTTCTGTTTCTGGCCGATACACAGCGGGCGTGAATGAGTCCGGATCAGACGCCTGGGCAGACGGTAGCGCAACCAGCCACGGGTACAGGCGAGCACATCGACGTCATCGGCACACAGTCCGATTTCCTCTTCCAGCTCGCGATACAGCGCCTGTTGTGGTGACTCGTTGGCCTGAATCCCCCCCTGTGGAAATTGCCAGGCATTCTGTCCGACCCGTCGCGCCCACAGCACCTGGCCTTCGCAGTTGGCAATGATGATGCCAACGTTGGGCCGGAAGCCATCAGGGTCGATCACGGGTGCTACCTTCACTGAAATCTGTTACCAGCATTCTTCCACAAAGCGTAAAAGCGCATCAACAAGGCTTATGTCAAGGTATGAGACCTGACGGTGGCACTCCCCTCACCCCTGTTACCGAGTGTGAGTTCCTGCCATCATGATGCTCTCGACATGGCGCTATCCAACGCGCTCAAGGAGCCATCAAGCGAGGAGAAACGCGTGCGTCTGGCCATTTTCGATCTTGACAACACCCTGCTGGCCGGAGACAGCGATCACAGCTGGGGCGAGTTTCTGGTGGAACAGGGCGCGGTGGACGCCGAACGTTACCGGCGCGAGAACGATCGCTTCCATGAGGAATATAATAACGGCACTCTGGATATCGATGCCTATCTGCGCTTTGCCCTGGCCCCGCTGGCCGAACATCGTCCGGAGCAGCTGAACGCCTGGCACAAGCAGTTCATGGCATCGCGCATCGAACCGATGATCCTGCCCCGGGGCGAAGAATTGCTGGCCGAGCACCGCGCACGTGGCGATCACCTGCTGATCATTACCGCTACCAACCGCTTCGTGACCGGCCCCATCGCCGAGCGTCTGGGCGTGGAGGATCTGATTGCCATCGAGCCCGAGCGTATCGATGGTCGCTATACCGGCCGGGTCAGCGGCATCCCCAGCTTTCGCGAAGGCAAGATTACCCGACTGGAACAGTGGTTGGCAGAGACTGGCCATTCGCTTGAAGGCGCCTGGTTTTACAGTGATTCCCAGAATGATCTGCCACTGCTGGAACGGGTCGACCATCCGGTAGCAGTCGACCCCGATCCGGTACTGGAAACCACTGCCAGAGACCGCAACTGGCGCATTATCACCCTGCGCAACCGATGATCAGGTCAATCGCGGGATCGCGATTACCCAGGGGATTCCTTATAATGAACCCCCTCAGACATAACTCCGGGCTTTTCGTTGTAAATCAACAACGCGACAAGGGGTTATACTAACGATCAGGGTCCTGTTGATCCCATCGAATCACCCACTGATCAGCGTGCCTGCCCGCTACACCGTCACTGCTGTCCGTTCGGCATGCCCTGGCGCGTCGGGTCATCTCAGGCAACTGGTTCGCACAACGACGAGTGTGAGTAGCCATGGCAGCAACGACATACGATGTCCTGATTGTAGGCGGCGGTGTCTCCGGTACCGCCCTGCTTTACGAACTGGCCCGCTACACGGATCTGAAGTCGATCGGTCTGGTCGAGAAATATGACAAGGTGGCCATTGTCAATTCTCACGGGCGCAACAACAGTCAGACCATCCACTGCGGTGACATCGAGACCAACTACTCCCTCGACAAGGCCCGAGTCACTCAACGCACAGCAGGCATGATCGTCAACTTCGGCACCAAACTGCCTGCCGAAGAGCGAGACAACATCATCTTCAAGTATCCCAAGATGGTGCTGGCCGTCGGCGACAAGCAATGCGACTTCCTGCGCAAGCGCTTCGAGACCTTCAGCGAACTCTTCCCGCGGATGAAGCTCATGGAGCGCGACGACATCGCCGAAATCGAACCGCAGGTCGTCGAAGGCCGCGACCCCGATCAGCAGATCGTGGCGCTGGGTTCTACCGATGAATACACCGCGGTCAACTACACCACGCTATCGGAAGCTTTCGTCAAATATGCCGAGCAGGATGCCGAGCGCAAGGGCATGAACTGCGATGTGCATCTCTCGACACCGGTGGAAGATATCGTCCGGGAAGGCGACCTGTTCAAGGTGCACACGCCCAACCACGGCGTGCTGCAGGCACGTTACGTGGTGGTGGCCGCCGGCGGGCACTCGCTGCTGTTCGCCCACAAGATGGGCTACGGTCTCGACAAGTCCGTGCTGCCCATGGCGGGCTCGTTCTACTTCACACCGAAGGTGCTCAACGGCAAGGTCTACACCATTCAGAACGAGAACCTGCCCTTTGCCGCGGTGCACGGTGATCCGGATGTGCTGGTGGAGAACAAGACCCGCTTCGGCCCCACCGCGCTGATGCTGCCGCTGCTGGAGCGCTACAACTCGAAGACCTTCTCGGAGTTTCTGCGCGTGTTCCGTTTCGATTCCAGCGTAGCGAAGGTCTTCTGGGACCTGCTCAAGGTGCCGGACATCCGCAACTACGTCTTCAAGAACTTCCTTTACGAAGTGCCGGTACTGCGCGAGAAGCTCTTCCACAAGAGCATCCAGCATATCGTGCCCAGCCTGAAGGCGAGCGATGTCACCTTCGCCAAGGGATTCGGCGGCGTTCGCCCGCAGCTGATCGACAAGAGCTCGAAAAAGCTGATGATGGGCGAGGCCAAGATCGATCCGGGCACCGGCATCGTTTTCAACATGACCCCCTCGCCCGGCGGCACCAGCTGTCTCGGTAATGCCGAAAAGGACATTCTGCTGGCACAGCAGTATCTCGGCTTCAATTTCGATCGAGAGGCCTTTGAGCGCGATCTGCTTCAGGGTGAAGTGGAATTGCGGGAAAACAGCAAGGGGCCGGCCACCAGCGAGGCGACACAACGCGTCGAGGGCTGACCCCGGGCTGATGCGGCTGGCTTCACGACAGTAAAAGGGCCCCTTCGGGGCCCTTTTTACGGTTCGCCGGCAGCCGTTCTCAGGCTTCCGAGCCTGTCAGCGAGGGGTGCTGCCTCCCCCCTTTACCGGCTCCAAAGTGTCGGCCGAACATCAGTCCCAGAGCGATCAGGATCAGCACCACGAAACCGATCAGAGTCCAGCCAGGCAGTGTCAGGCCAAGCCAGCGCGCCGAGATATTGGCGCACTCCCCCGAACCACGCAGTACCTGAGTGATCACACTCTGAATCGGCAGGGCATCGAGCATGTAATCCAGGCCCGGCCCGCAACTGGGCACCTGATCCTCGGGCAGGCGCTGAATCCAGACATGGCGACCGGCCACCAGAGCGCCGGCAATACTGCCCAGCAGTGCAATCCCGCCATACACAATACGCCCCGCCCGCCCGGCGTCATGACAGATACCGATCAGAAAGCCGAGGAGCGCCACCAGCACTGCCACTCGCTGAAAGATGCAAAGCGGACAGGGCTCCAGGCCGAACCCGAACTGCATGATCAGCGCCATCGCCAGCATGAAGATACAAACGCCTGCTCCCAGCAGTGACCAGCGCCGACAGGATGCCCCGGACATAAAAGCCATTATCACTATCCTCGTAGATGGCGGCAGAGGCCGCGTTCCGCTCTTCAGGCTTTCTGAAAGGTATGAGGCTGACGTGCCCGTTCGAAATAACGCCCGAGAAATTCGGCAAACGACACATCATCGTCAGCCTCGGTATCCCGCTGCTGAATGTGGGAGGTTTCACTGAGCTGTTCGAGCAGGGCTTCTCTGGCGCGGTCCATTGGGGTCGCACGAAACCATTCGGCCTGCTGACGTGCCTGTTCGGTCACCCAGTCAACGAAATCGCATCCTTGCTCTCTGAGCAACCGCTCGAGCCGGCCAGCCGGGGTCAGACCGGGATCATCGATACGCGGCGCCAGCGTCTTCAGTGCCGTCTGATGGGGGGCAGTTTCATCACCGCTATCAAGCAGCTGAGCGACGCTTGCAAGTTCATCAAGGATTTCATGGGCGCACGTGCTCATGAGGCGCGGGCCATCCTCGAACTCAAGGGTCAGCCCGGGCTGACGGCCATAGCGCACGACCCTTGCCCGATTGTCATCAAGCCGATCACATTCGGCATCCGGAATCCAGGGACTCTCACGCAGCAGACACCAGACCAGGAAGGTATCCAGGAAACGAATTTCGGTTTCGTCGATACCCAGTGGCAGAAACGGATCGAGATCAAGACAGCGCACTTCGATATATTCCACGCCGCGCGCTTCCAGCGCCTGGGTAGACGTTTCATCGTGGCGCGCCACTCGTTTGGGACGAATATCGCTGTAATACTCGTTCTCGATCTGCAGAATATTGGAATTGAGCTGGCGCCACTCCCCCTCCTGCTGAACCCCAAGGCGCTCATAATCCGGCCAGGGCGTGGCAATGGCGTGACGTAGCGTGCCGACATAGTTTTCCAGCGAATTGAAACAGATGCGCAGCTGTGACTGCACCTTGTTCTGATACCCCAGATCACTCATGCGGAGTGTCGAAGCCGTACTCGACAGCAATGTGCGCTCACCGTGGTGCTCAAGCCCCGCATCACGTCCTTCCAGAAAACTGCGATCAATCGCCGGAGAGGCCCCGAACAGATACATCAACAGCCAGCTGTTGCGCCGGAAGTTGCGAATCAGATCAAAATAGGCTCGCGAACGATAGGCATTCGGAGAGGCCTCGCTTTCCCCTTCGAGCTGCTGCAGTTCACTCCAAAGCGCATCGGGCAGGGAAAAGTTGTAATGAATGCCGGCAATCGACTGCATGATCCGTCCATAGCGCACATCCAGCCCACGCCGATAGACATGCTTCATGGCCCCCACATTGGAGCTGCCGTAATCGGCAATGGGCACACTGTCATTGCCATTGAGGCGTGCCGGCATGCTCGCCGGCCAGATCAGCTCGTCACCGAGATAGCGATAGGTGAAACGATGCAGATCGGCGAGAAAGTCGAGCGCATCCTGCGGTCGACAGAACACCGGCGTAATGTATTCCAGCAGCGCTTCCGAATAGTCGGTGGTGATATGCGGATGGGTCAGCTTCGAGCCCAGTGCCCGCGGATGCGGCGTCTGCTCGATATTCCCCTGCTGATCAACACGCAGCCCTTCCTTTTCGATACCACGGCGTATACGGGCGAACAGACCCCGCTGGGCCGCCCCTTTCAATCCCTCGATACGACGGGCGAGTTGCTCGGACAAGGTTGACCACCTTCTCTTGCGGGAGTGCGGGTCGTGGCAGGCGCGGGCCGGCTTTTCGGCACCGTCACTCCGGTCGGTTTCGCCGGCAGTACCGGCGTTTGCAGTGAAACGGGGCCCGAGTCCCCGATAAGTCCCTCATTATGGAGACCTCTACCCGGCTTTCAAGCACCCGGTGTGAGCACCAGCGGTAGCGCACAGCTACCGCCGGGCCGTTCACCGACGCCGATCGGCGCCGGCCTTCTTCAGCGCCTCGGCCATGGCCCCCTGCGGCGCCGACTCACGCCCGCGCTGCTGTCGGGACTCATTGCGGGATGCGCGTTTCGACTCTTGGCGCCCCCGATCGTTCGCCTGTTCGCCATCGGGTGTGTCATCGAGTCGCATCGACAGCGCAATGCGCTGACGCGCCAGATCAACCGACATCACCTTGACCTGAACGATGTCGCCAGCCTTGACCACCGAACGCGGGTCCTCGACAAAGCGGTGCGACAGTGCCGAAATGTGCACCAGCCCATCCTGATGAACGCCGATATCCACAAACGCACCGAAATGCGTCACATTGGTGATCACGCCCTCAAGTACCATGTTGGGCCTGAGATCGCTGACCTTCTCCACCCCTTCCTGAAAGCGGGCAAAACGGAAAGCCGGTCGCGGATCACGTCCCGGCTTGCGCAGCTCTCCAAGAATATCGCTGACCGTCGGCACACCGAAGCGCTCATCGGTATAGTGGCGCGCATCGAGCCCTCCCAGGAAGGCCTCATCACCGATCAGGCTACCCAACTGGCGACCGCTTTCACGAGCGATACGCTCTACCACCGGATAGGCCTCGGGGTGTACCGCCGACCCATCCAGCGGATTATCGCCGTTATTGATGCGTAAAAAACCGGCACACTGCTCAAAGGTTTTCGGCCCCAGCCGGCTGACATCAAGCAGTTGGCGCCGATTGGCAAAGGTGCCATGGGCATCCCGCCAGGCGACGATGTTTTCTGCCAGCGACTCGTTCAGTCCTGCCACACGCGTCAGCAGGGCACTCGACGCGGTGTTGAGATCGACCCCCACGGCGTTGACGCAGTCCTCGACCACACCATCGAGTGCACGCGCCAGCTGCAACTGGGAAACATCGTGCTGATACTGCCCTACGCCGATCGATTTGGGGTCGATCTTGACCAGTTCGGCCAGTGGGTCCTGCAATCGACGGGCAATCGACACTGCACCGCGCAGCGTGACGTCAAGTTCAGGGAATTCGCGAGCCGCTGTCTCCGATGCCGAATAGACCGAGGCACCGGCCTCACTGACCATGACCCGGGTGAGATCGCGGTCCCTGAATTGTCCGACCAGCTCGGCCGCCAATCGATCTGTTTCCCGGCTGGCCGTCCCGTTACCCACTGCGATCAGCGACACTTCATGGCGGTGGCAGAGTTGCGTCAGCGTCGCCAGCGACTCCCGCCACTGGTTCTTCGGCGCGTGCGGGTAGATGGTAGCGGTATCCAGCAGACGCCCGGTGCCATCGACCACGACGACCTTGACGCCGGTGCGCAACCCCGGGTCGAGCCCCAGCGTGACGCGTGAACCGGCCGGCGCCGCCAGCAACAGATCCTTGAGATTATGCGCAAAGACGGTAATCGCCTCGCTCTCTGCCCGCTCGCGCAGCTGGCCCAGCAGCTCGGTTTCGATATGGGTATACAGCTTGACCCGCCAGGTCCAGCGCACTACCTCTTTGAGCCAGCGGTCGGCAGCACGCCCCGCATCCCGAATGCCAAAGACCCGTGCGATCTCGACCTCCATGGGATGGACCGTGGCCTCTTCCTCATCAGGCAGGCGGAGTGCCAGTCCCAGCACACCTTCATGGCGTCCGCGGAACATGGCCATGGCGCGATGCGAAGGCACCTTCGCCAGTGGCTCCCGATGCTCGAAGTAGTCCGCAAAACGCGTACCTTCGTTCTCCTTGCCGGCAATCACCGTGGAGACCAGCTCGCCCTCCTGCCACATGCGTTCGCGCAGCCGGCCGACCAGCTCGGCGTTTTCGGCAAAGCGCTCCATCAGGATCTGTTTGGCGCCATCCAGAGCCGCTTTACTCTCCTCGATGCCCTGCTCGGCATCGATATACGCCTGCGCCGTGCTTTCGGGATCAAGGGAAGGATCATTCAGCAGCGCATCGGCCAGGGGCTCGAGTCCCGCTTCACGTGCAATCTGCGCCTTTGTGCGACGCTTCTTGCGATATGGCAGATAGAGATCTTCGAGACGCTGCTTGGTCTCGGCCGCCATGATCTGCGCCCTGAGGGTCTCATCCAGCTTGCCCTGTTCCTCAATGGCGGCCAGTACCGTATCGCGACGCTCATCGAGTTCACGCAGATAACGCAGCCGCGTCTCGAGTGTACGCAGCTGGCTATCATCGAGCCCGCCGGTCACCTCCTTGCGGTAGCGGGAGATAAACGGCACCGTAGCGCCCTCATCGAGCAGCGTAATGGTAGCGTCGATCTGGCGAACCTGAACCTCGAGTTCATTGGCCAGCCGTTCGGCAATCGAAGTTTGTGCTTGACTCATGACACCTGACTATCGGCTCGTGAATGGCGCCAGGGTAGCATGAAAGTGCCCTTTATGCTCCCGACAAAACGACAGCGGGGAGCGTCGAAACGCTCCCCGGAAAACGCCCATCGGCCCCCTGACTGACTCAGTCGAGAGAGGGTCCGGCGTTGATAATGCTCTGCTCAATTCCTTCAAACTTGCTGAAATTCTCCACGAAACGGGCGATCAGCGCCCCGGCATGGGTATCAAAGGCAGCCTGGTCGGCCCAGGCGCGACGCGGGTTGAGCAGGCGATCATCGACGCCCTCGACATGAACAGGCACAGCCAGGTTGAGCCCTTCAATCCATTCGGTTTCAGCGTGTCTGAGCGCCCCGGACTGAATGGCAGTGATAATGGCTCGGGTAGTGGGAATGCTGAACCGTTCTCCACCCTCGCCGAATGCCCCTCCACTCCAGCCGGTATTGACCAGATAGACCCGCGAACCAAAGGCTTCGATCCGCTTGATCAGCAGTTCGGCGTATTCACGCGCCGGCCGGGGAAAGAATGGCGCTCCGAAGCAGGTCGAGAAAGTGGCTTCCAGCGCGCTGTGGCCCCCCATTTCGGTCGACCCCACCCGAGCGGTGTAGCCGGAGAGGAAGTGATAGGCCGCCGCTTCCCTCGACAGGAGGGAGACCGGCGGCAACACGCCGCTCATGTCACAGGTCAGAAAAATGATTGCCGCAGGCTCGCCAGCTCGTCCGGCCTCAATGCGCTTGTCAACGAATTCCAGCGGATAGGCTGCCCGTGCATTCTGAGTCAGGCGGTCATCGCCGTAATCCGGCTGACGCATTTCATCGAGTACGACATTCTCCAGCACGCTGCCAAAGCGAATGGCGTGATAGATGATCGGCTCGTGCTGCTCAGAGAGATCGATGGTCTTGGCATAACACCCCCCTTCGAAGTTGAACACGGTGCCCTCTCCCCAGCCGTGTTCATCATCGCCGATCAGATAACGTGCCGGGTCCGCCGAGAGCGTTGTCTTGCCGGTGCCCGAGAGACCAAAGAAGAGCGCAGTCTCACCATCCTCTCCGACATTGGCACTACAGTGCATCGGCAGCACGCCCTTCTCCGGCAACAGGAAGTTCTGCACCGTAAACATGGCCTTTTTCATCTCACCGGCGTAACGCATGCCGGCAATCAACACCCGGCGCCGGGCAAAGTTGATAATCACGGCGCCTTCGGAACGGGTGCCGTCACGCTCAGGATCACAGACGAAGCCGGGCGCACTGAGAATGGTCCATTCGCGCTTGTCCTTGGGATTGAAGGGCGACGGGCGGACGAACAGATTGCAGGCGAACAGATTGTGCCAGGCATACTCGGTCACTACCCGGATGGGCAGATAGTGCTCGGGGTCAGCGCCGACATGCAGCTCCGATTCGAAACGGGGATGTCCTTCGAGCCAGGCTTCAACCCGTTCCCACAGCGCGTCGAAACGACTGGCGGGAAAAGGCTGGTTGACGCGTCCCCAGTCGATTTCGGCACTGGAGGAAGGCTCATCGACAATATAACGATCTCCCGGTGAACGCCCGGTGCGGCTACCGGTTTCGGCCACCAGCGCCCCATTGGCGGCCAGCCTCGCTTCACCATTGATAATGGCGTACTCGACCAGCTCGGCAGCACTCGGATTGCGCCGGGGTCGCGATGAATGCTCCTGGGCCATGGTCATATCGCTCATGCGTTGTCCTGGACAAAAACGCCGTCTCTTTCTTCAGTACGCTTGCAGGTACGCCTGCCGGCAACAGTCGCTACATCCCTCTTGCAACCGGCTGATGCATCAGGCCGTGCAGCGGGCTACTGCTGCGCCATGACGCTCTGAACAAGGCAGCGGGTGGCCATTATGGCAAAAAGCCCCAAGTCGTGGAACGCACATGTAGTCACGCCGTCAGGTGGGCACAGCCGGAGTAGTTTTACGACCCTACTCCGACTGTATGGCATCAATGCACGGTCGGCGAGCTGTCATCAGGAGACTGGATCAGCGATTCAACCGCAGCCGCTGAAAATACGTAGCGGGTATTACAGAAGTGGCAATGGGTTTCGATCTCACCCTGTTCGGCCACAATACTGCGCAACTCCTCTGCCCCCAACTGGTAGAGGCCGTTGGCAAAGCGTTCTCTGGAGCAGGTACAGCCGAACTCGACCGGGGCAGGATCAAAAAGACGCGGATTATCTTCGTGAAACAGCCGGTTCAGCGTGTCCAGCGGCGCCAGATCAAGCAGTTCCCGGCTACTGATCGTGTCAGCCAGCATGGTCAGCCGGTGCCAGGCATCCGGGTCCTGATTGCGACTGTCATCGGGCAGCTGCTGCAGTAGCAAACCGGCAGCGCCCTCATTGTCGGCGGCCAGCCAGAGTCTCGTGGGCAGTTGTTCGGAGCGTTCGAAGTAGGCTTCCAGACAGCCGGCAAGCGTTTCGGCTTCCAGCCCCACGATTCCCTGATAGCGCTGCCCCTCTTTGGGATCAAGGGTCATGACAATCTGGCCTTCGCCCACCAGGGCGCCCAGATTATCCGGTGCTTCGGGCACGGCAGAAGCATCGTTGAAGCGCGCAATGCCACGCAGTTGCTGGCCCTGTTCCGCCGTTGCCGGATTGGACTCGGCCATTAGAAGCGATACCGGTCCGTTACCCCGCACTTCCAGGGTTAATACGCCATCCAGCTTGACGGTCGCTGTCAGCAGAGCCACCGCTGCCAGCATCTCACCCAGCTGGCGGGCCACCGGCTCAGGGTAGTCGGCATGACGGCTGCGAACTTCACGCAGGGTATCGGGTGCGGTGACCAGTTCGCCGCGCACATTGGTCTGATCGAAAAGAAAACGTTGAATGCGATCCATGAAAGGTCTCGTGCGAAAACGCAGGCCACCCCCGCTCATGCGGCGATAACCTGCAGCTTCCGGTGGTCAGTCGTCGGACATTTGCCGCTGAAAACGCTGGATATCGCGGCGATCGCGACGATCCGGGCGCCGCTTCGGCGGCTGCATGATCTGGTTGTTGAGGCGACGATTTTCCGCCTCCTGCTGGCGCCGCTCGGCACTCGCTTCGGTCTCGTGATAAAGCGTCCGGGCTTCAGGGGCACTGCGACGTTTGTCGGTTACTCCCAGCACTTCAATCTCCATGCGGGCCCAGCCCTGGGGAATATCCAGCCGGGCACCGACTTCAACGGCCTTGCTGGGCTTTACCCGGCCTCCGTTGTAATGCACCTTGCCACCCTCTATGGCCTTCTGAGCCAGCCCTCGGGTCTTGAAAAAGCGCGCGGCCCAGAGCCATTTGTCGAGTCGTATCTGGTCACTCATGCGCTCTCCTGTTCATCCGGCATGATTCCACGGCGTGTCTGCCGCCGGGTCGTTCGACCCGTGACGCTCATCTACTCGTTCCATGGGGGCATCCAGCGCGGACTCAAGCCCTCATGACGCTCGCAAACCGATCCAGGCAGGTAAACTCCTCAAGTTCGATCGGTTCACGCTGGCTGTCCGGCTGACGAATCCCCAACAGATGACCAATGCCACTCTGGCGTGCACAGCCGAGCACTGCCGGGTTGTCATCAATCAACAGGGTACGTGCAGGGTCGTGAGGCTGATGCGCCAGCAGCGCCTGCCAGAACTCCGGCGACTCCTTCGGCGCACCCATGTCCTCGGAAGAGACCAGTGCATCAACATAACGGCCAAGCCCCGTAAGTTCGAGCTTCAGCGTCATGCCGGCACGATCGGCATTGGTGGCCAGAACCACCCGTTGTGGTGCGTCATGCAACCACTCGAGGAATTCATGGGCATCGCTGCGATAACCGATCAGGTGACTGAGTTCACGTTTGAGCGAGACCATGTCGACTTCAAGCTCGCGCTGCCAGTAGTGAAGACTGTACCAGTTGAGCGTACCGCGCTCGGAGAGAATGCGTTCGACCAGGGCCCGCGCATGGGAGGCATCAAGCTGATGAATTTCGCAGTAGCGTCTGGGCAGGTGTTCCAGCCAGAAATGCGTATCGAAGTGCAGATCCAGCAGGGTACCGTCCATGTCCAGCAGTACGGTATCGATATGACGCCAGTCGATCATGGGCAGTTCGCCACCGGGAATTCATGGCTATTGTAAGGGACGCATCGCCTCACGCCCATCGTGGTGTCATCATGGGCCCTCGTTGTGGAGGAAGAGACATGTCACGCCATCACCGCCCCGTGATCCATCAGTGTCGCGAAGTTGCCGCCAGCCGTCTGTTTCGCATCGAATCGCTGGAACTCGAATTTGCCAATGGCAACCGACGCACCTTCGAACGACTGCGAAGTCCCGATCGGGGGGCCGTCATGATTGTGGCACAACCTGATCCCGAGCATGTGTTGCTGATCCGCGAGTACGCCGCGGGTATCGACGATTATGTGCTGACGCTGCCCAAGGGCGTTATTGACCCGGGCGAGGACATGATTACGGCGGCCAATCGCGAGCTTCAGGAAGAGTGTGGTTTCAGCGCGGCACGGCTGGAACCATTGATCGAGCTTTCGCTGGCACCCAATTACATGAACCATCGCATCAGCGTCATCATGGCCAGCAATCTTGAACCATCGCGCCTGCCCGGTGATGAACCGGAACCCCTGACGGTTGAAACCGTGGCCCTGGAGCAACTCGACACGCTACTGGCCACCGGGGAATTACACGAAGGCCGTGCCGTGGCCGCCCTGCTGCTGGTACGTGAACGCCTTCGCGAGAATCAGGAACTGCCTGCCCTGTGGTAGCCAGGCATGAAAAAACCGCCGTCGGGCAAACCGACGGCGGTGGGTAACGGCACGGCAGAATCGATTACTGCTGATCCTGACCTTCATCAACGCCGCCACCGGCCTGGGTGGGATCGCTATCGCCGTCAGGAACGGTGCTCTCCATCTGAGAAGAGTGGCCCTGACGACCGGTCGGCGTGGTATCGGCATTGTTGACGCCGTGCTTCACATCCGACTTGTGATTGTTCATACCGGCACCAGCATTGTGCTGATCGTCATTGCCATCCGGCATGGCATTTTCCATCTGTGCAGAATGCCCCTGACGCCCCGTATTGGTGACATCAGTGCTGGTCTGGCTGTTATCCATGGTGTTAGCCGTATCAGTAGCCTTTGACCCCATCTTGGTCTGGCCCTGATCAGACTGGTAATCCGAGGATGGCGTGGCCGTATCGCTGGTGCTGGCTGCAAAGCTGGCGGCAGTCGGCAGTGCCAGTAGAGTGGAAACGGCGGCTACGGCAAACGTCTTCTTCATCATGGTTCCTTCCTCTGTTTCTGAAATGGCTTATGCCATCTGGTGTCGTCCTGACACCGTTAGCTATCCGATAGATTCATCAGGCGCTGACACCTGATGTTGAAATACTCTGTGTCATCTCGTTGCTGAGTGTCGTCTCAAAACTTAGCTGCCAACCTTTCTCCTGTCAAAACCGTGTACACCTCACGTACAATTTTTAAGGAAAATCCAGGCGATCCGGCAGCCAAGTCCAGGTCATGCAGATCCGGCCTCTGGAGCGCTCATCGCCGGGCATGGCCCGGCGATGAAGGGAGAGCGACCCACTGCCAGGTGGATTCAGCGGGCGTTATCGTCAGCCCTGTTATCTCCATCCGGCAGCGTGCTCTGCATCTGCCCGGAGTGCCCCTGGCGGCTGTCAGGCGTGCCATTGTCATACTGCATGTTCCCGGCGCTTCCGCCCTGAGATGGCGCAGTATGGTTGGTATCGTTGCTCCACTGTTGATGACTGCCCTGGCCGGAATCATCCATGGTGTTCTGCATCTGAGCAGAGCGGGGCTCTCGTTCGGTGGGCGTCGCGTTATCAAACTGCCCACTACGGTGCGTGCTCTGCTGGCGCTCATTGAGCGTGTCATTCATTTGGGCCGAATGCCCCTGGCGCCCTGTCGGCGTGTCATTGTCGAATTGTGCGTTCTGATCAGGCTGGCCGGCGCAGCCCTGAAGTGAAGTCATCCCAAGCCCGGCAATAGCGAGAGCGGTCAAAGTCCGTTTCATGCAACTGCTCCAATTCGTTTTACTGCGAATGATTACCCTGCATACATTCTGATCACTTCGGTCAATTTCAACCCGTCGTTCGGACATCGGTCGCTGCCAGTACGGGAATCGGTCTATTCTGGGTCAGGGAGCTGTCACGGTGACTTTTCCGATTTTTCGCTTCACTCCAGGAGGTTTGCATGTCTCAGGTTGTCTTCATCACCGGTGCCACCTCGGGCTTCGGGCGCGCCTGCGCCTATCGCTTTGCCCAGGCAGGCTGGTCACTGGTCCTGACCGGTCGCCGGCAGGAACGACTCGAAAGCCTGAAGGAAGAACTCGGTCGCCGGGTCCCTGTTCATATTGCAGCGCTGGACGTGCGCGACAGCGAAGCTGTCAAAGCAGTTGTCGAGGCTCTGCCCGCCGATTTCCGACCGATCACCGCGCTGATCAATAATGCCGGACTGGCACTGGCGCCGGAGCCTTCCCAGCAGGTAGCGCTGGAAGACTGGCATACCATGATCGATACCAATGTCACCGGGCTGGTCAACGTCACTCATGCGCTACTCCCCTCGCTAACGGAAACCGGCGAAGGCGCCACCATCGTCAACCTGGGCTCGGTCGCCGGTCAGTGGCCCTACCCCGGCAGTCACGTTTACGGTGCCTCCAAGGCCTTCGTTCAGCAGTTTTCCTACAACCTGCGCTGCGATCTGCTGGGTACCGGCATCCGGGTCACGGATGTCGCCCCCGGGCTTTCGGAAAGTGAGTTCACCCTGGTGCGCAATCGCGGTGATCAGGCCGCCTACGACAAGCTCTATGGCGATACCACACCGCTGCAGCCCGAGGATATCGCCGAACAGATTTTCCACGTGGCGACCCTGCCCGCGCATGTCAACATCAACCGCCTGGAGGTGATGCCCACTCGCCAGGCCTGGTCGCCCTTTGCGGTGGATCGCGACTGATCCGACAAGGAGACCCCATGGAACATTTCTACAATCGCCCCGACCAGCTGGTGCCCGAGGTGCTGGAAGGTGTCGCGCTAACCACCGGGCTGCACTTCTCCGATGATCCTGCAGCCCGCATCCTGATGCGATCAGACTGGCAACCCGATCAGGAAGGCCGGCAGCAGGTTGCCGTCATCTCCGGTGGTGGCTCCGGTCATGAGCCGGCCCATGCCGGCTTCATCGGTCAGGGCATGCTGACCGCCGCTGTCGCCGGCGACCTGTTTGCCTCGCCCAGCGTTGAAGCCGTCCTGGCAGCCATCCGCGCCTGCTGTGGCGAAGCCGGTTGCCTGCTGGTCATCAAGAACTACACCGGCGACCGACTCAACTTCGGCCTCGCCGCCGAACGCGCCAGGGAAGAGGGTTACCGGGTCGCCAGTGTCATCGTCGCCGACGATATCGCTCTCCCCGATGCCGATCAGCCAAGGGGTCTGGCAGGCACCGTACTGGTACACAAGGTCGCCGGCTTTCATGCCGAGCGTGGTGATGACCTTGAAATCGTCGAGCAGCAGGCTCAACGCATGGCTCAGAGCGTACGCTCCCTCGGCATGGCGCTCTCGAGTGTGGTATTGCCCGGGCAGAACAGTGAACGGCGCGCCCCGGAACTGGGACTCGGCATTCACAATGAACCGGGCGTACGACAGGTCTCCCCGGGGAGCGCCGATGAAGCGGCCGCGCTCGTTATTGATCCGCTCAAACAGAGCCTGAACGAGAGTGGCAATGGTGGGCGCACTCTGATGCTGATCAACAATCTGGGGGGATGCGCCCCTCAGGAGATGCAGGTATTGGCTCGGGAGTGTTTGAAACGCTGGGGCAGTGATGATGTCGCCTGCCTCGTGGGCCCGGCCAGCCTGATGTCCTCGCTCGACATGCACGGATTCTCGGTCAGTGTGGCCACCGCCGATGAAACCATGATGGAAGCCATCACCGCCTCGACGGCTGCTCAGGCCTGGCCCGGTGCCACGACCGAACGGCGCGTGACCCGCTTTACCCCTACCTTCAGTCAGGCGGCGGAATCAGGCAGCGGCAGCCGGGATGCCGAACGCGCGCGTCTTCTCGGTCGGGTAGCTGAAACCATTCGTGACAGTGAAACCGAGCTGGATGACCTGGATGCCAGAACCGGTGATGGCGATGCTGGCGCGACCTTCGCGGCCGGGGCCCGTGCCGTACTCGAGGCGCTCGAGCAGGACCGTCTTTCTACCGGTGATGATGCACGGCTGGCCGGCGAACTGGGTCGTCTTTTCGCCAGCGCCATGGGGGGATCGAGTGGCGTACTGCTCTCCATCCTGATGACCACTACGGCTCAGACCCTTGAGCAGGGCAAGCTCTGGCCCGAAGCCCTGAATGCCGGGATCGAGCGCATGCAGCATTACGGTGGCGCGCAGGAAGGCGATCGGACCCTGCTTGATGCGCTTATTCCAGCGGTGCGCTCTCTGCTGGAAGGCGGCTCGTTGTCAGAAGCCGCTCGCCACGCCCGTGAAGGCGCCGATGCCACGGCCGGGCTGAATCGCGCCGGAGCGGGCCGTTCCGCGCAGGTACCCGCCGAATCGCTCGAGGGGATTGTCGACCCCGGTGCAGAAGCGGTGGCGCGCGCGTTGGCGGCACTGACCGACACCTGAGCCCTCTGACAGGCGAAGCTACTGCAGAACCGGCACAGTGGTTTCGCCTGTACTCGACTACCCTGAAAGGGGTAGTGGTAGAAAATGACGCCACGCCCGTTCGCAGGGCGCTTCAGCGCCTCCTCCCGAAGCAGGAGTGGCGATGACTGATAATAGCTACAATGAAATGTTCGATCCCACGGGGGCATGCCGGGCCCATTACGGCCCCTATCAGCACTGGCTGACACACATGCCCGAGGATCTGCTGTCACGCAAGCGGCGTGAAGCCGATCTGCTCTTCCACCGCGCCGGCATTACCTTCACAGTCTATGATGATGAGTCCGGCACCGAGCGTCTGATCCCCTTTGATCCGCTACCTCGCATTATTCCGGCCCATGAATGGACCATGCTGGAAGCCGGCTGTCGTCAACGGGTGCAGGCGCTCAACGCCTTTCTTGACGATATCTATCACGGTCAGCGCATCCTGAGTGAAGGACTCATTCCTGCCGAACAGGTCCTGGCCAACCCCCAGTATCAACTCGCCATGCAGGGCGTCACCCTGCCCCACGGGATTTATAGCCATATCAGCGGCGTCGACCTGGTGCGTGATGGTAACGGTCGTTACTGTGTGCTCGAAGACAATCTGCGCATCCCCAGCGGGGTCTCCTATATGCTGGAGAATCGCCGCATGATGATGCGCCTGTTCCCGGAGCTCTTTACTCACAACCGCATCGCACCCGTCGACCACTACCCCCACCTGCTGCTTGAAACACTGCGATCGAGCACGCCGATCGATGCCCCCTGCGTGGTGGTGCTCTCCCCCGGACGCTACAACAGCGCCTACTTCGAGCACGCTTTCCTGGCGCAGCAGATGGGCGTTGAGCTGGTCGAAGGACAGGATCTGTTCGTCAGTGAAGGGCGCGTACGCATGCGGACCACCGCTGGCCCGCGGGTCGTTGATGTCATCTATCGACGAGTCGATGAAGCCTTCCTCGATCCGCTCGCCTTCAACCCCGATTCCATGCTGGGCGTTCCCGGTCTTTTGTCAGTGTATCGTGAAGGCGGCGTGGTGCTGGCCAATGCGCTGGGGACCGGCGTGGCCGATGACAAGTCGATCTATCCCTACGTACCGGAGATGATCCGCTTTTATCTTGATGAAAACCCGATTCTCGATAACGTGCCGACCTGGCAGTGTCGCGATCCAGAGCAGTGTCGTTATGTGCTCGATCACCTGGGTGAACTGGTCGTCAAGGAAACCCAGGGCGCCGGCGGTTACGGCATGCTGGTCGGCCCGGCCGCCACCCATGCCCAGATCGAAGAGTTTCGACGTCGCCTGAAGGCCAATCCGGCCGGCTATATCGCCCAGCCGACCCTGGCGCTGTCGAGCTGCCCAACCTTCGTGGAGGCCGGTATCGCACCACGTCACATCGATCTGCGCCCCTTTGTGCTGTCGAGCCTGCAGGGTGTACGCATGGTGCCGGGCGGCCTGACTCGGGTAGCCCTCCGGGAAGGCTCACTGGTGGTCAATTCCTCCCAGGGAGGTGGCACCAAGGATACCTGGGTGCTGGAAGAAGATGTGTCCAAACCGGAGGCACCATCATGCTGAGCCGCACTGCCGCCAACCTCTACTGGCTGGGCCGTTACATGGAACGAGCCGAGAGCCTGGCTCGACTGCTGGATGTCAGCGCTCGACTGGCGCTATTACCCCGTTCTGCAGCCCGTGAAGAGCTGACCGCTATCCTCAGCGTTAATGGTGTCACCGATGCCTTCTGGTCGCTGCGCAACCAGCTTGATGCCAACGCCCTGCTCAATTTCATGATCGGCGATGTCAGCAACGCCTCGAGCATCCACAACAGCCTGCTGGCCGCCCGTCAGAACGCTCATGCCGTGAGAGGCCATATCACCTCCGAAATGTGGGAAGCAGTCAATGCCACCTGGCTGGAACTACACGACTGGACCGCACCGGGGGTCACCCTGCATACCGCGCCGGGCTTCTTCGAGTGGATGCGCCAGCGTACCCATATTTACCGGGGCGCCCTGTACGGGACGGCACTGCGCGATGACGGGTTTCGCTTCATGCGTCTGGGCAGTTGCCTGGAGCTGGCAGACAACACCCTGCGGCTGCTGGATACCAAGTATCAGATGATCGACCTCTCCGATGATGTGGCCATCCCGGATGCCACTATCCGTGCCGAATATCTCTGGCAGGCGGTCCTCGAAGCACTGGGCGCTCGTGAAGCCTATACCCGGGCCTACGGTTATCTGATCGAAGCCGGCCAGGTCATTGAATTGCTGACCCTGCGCGAAGATGTACCACGCTCGCTGCGGGCCTCGCTGGAGGAACTCGTCGAGCTGCTGGATGAACTGGAGAGCCCCGGCGGCAAGCGCGCCAGACGCCTGGCAGGCGAACTGCATGCCCGGGTCCGTTATGGGGATATTGATGACATTATCAGCTTCGGCCCTCATGACTGGCTGACCGCGACCATCGATGATGTCGCTCTGCTGGCACGCCGGGTTCAGGCCGCTTATCTGGAGGTCGCCTGATGCGGCTCGCGGTGCAGCACCGCACCCATTATGGCTACGAGCAGGCCGTACGCTCGAGCATCCAGTATTTGCGACTGCAACCCCGCAGCAGCACGGCCCAGCAGATCGAATCATGGCAGCTGACACTGCCTGATGGGCATCAGCCACCGATTATTCGGGATGGTTTTGACAATCTCATGCAGGTCTTTGTGCTCGAGCGGCCCCATCGCGAAATCGTGATCGAAGCCCGGGGTGTCGTGATACTCACCGACCGGTTCAATGGCCGCCTGCACGATTCGCTCGAGCCGCTTCCCTTTGTGCGACCGACCCCCCTGACACTGCCCGACGAGGCTCTGACCGAGCTGGCATGGCACCACCTCGGTCAACGGCGAGATCTCGCCGCGTTATGTACGTTACAGGAAGCGATTCTGGCGGCCATGCCCTATCGCCCGGGCGTCACCGAAGTCTGGTACACCGCCCGGGAAGCCTGGCGCGTCGGCTCGGGGGTCTGTCAGGATCATGTGCATGTCATGCTCGGCTGCGCCCGCCTGATGGGGCTGCCGGGGCGCTATGTCAGCGGTTATCTGCACAGTGATGATGAGACCCACCTGGCCTCGCATGCCTGGGCGGAAATATATCTTGATGGCGCATGGCAGACCTTCGATGTCACCAATAACCTGATCCAGCCGACCCACCATATCCGTCTGGCCATCGGCATGGATTATCTCGACGCCTGTCCGATCCGTGGCATACGGTGCGGGGGCGGCGAAGAAGTCATGGATGCCAGCGTCGAAGTGCAATACGCGCCGATCGATCAATAAGGCGCAAACCGTACTGCTTCAGGAGCAGATCGGGCGCAGGGTTATCGAGTCGGCATTCACCGCGCCATCGGGGATCTCCCCGCGCAGGATCCAACGTATCTGCTCGACCGTCTGCAAAGACTGATAATCAATGGCCTCGGGCACCATGCCACCAATATGAGGGGTGGCCAGTACACTCGGCAGAGCCGCCAGTGCTGCAGTCGGACTATCGCCCTCACCGCTGCCGACATCCAGTGCCGCACCGGCCAGTTGTCCCGTCTGCAAAGCCTCCTGCAATGCCCTTTCATCCACCAGCGCACCGCGAGCCGCATTGATGAACCAGCTCCCCGGCTTCATTGCAGCAAATGCCGCACGATTCATCATGCCCTCGGTTTCCCGGGTATGCGCCGCCAGACAGATCACCGCATCCGAACGCGAGAGCAGGGTCCCCCGACTTACCGCATCGCCACACTCTGCCGGTACCGTCACGCCGGGATCATGGACCAGTACCTGCATGCCCAGCGCCCTGAGCAGAGGTGTCAGATAGCGTCCGATATGTCCCAGCCCGAGCACTCCGGCCGTCAGCCCGGCAATCTGGCGCCCCATGACCGGTCGAGGCGTTTCTCCACGCCGCCACGCCAGCATATAGTCGGGCAGCCCTCTGGCCAGATTGATCAGTTGTGCCACCACCCATTCCGATACCGCCTGCACGAAGCCCGGTCCGGCATGAGTCACCAGCACCCCCCGCCGAGACGCCGTCTCGATATCAATGGAACGGATATCCATGGCACAACGAACCACGGCCCTGAGTTCGGCGCCAGCCTCGATCAGTTCGGCGGGCACGGGCGTAGCGCGGTCGGCCACGATCAGCTGACAGTCACGGATCTCGTGCAGCAATGCCTCCCGGGACCATCGCTGCCCCGGGCAGATCACCGTCTCCCCCAACTGTCTCAGACCAGCCAGCGCCTTTTCGCCATACCATTGCTGCAATGCCTGCGCATCATGGGTCAGTAGAATGCGACAGCTCATGAGCGACTCCTCCGGTTCTACAATGGATCATGCCCGAATAGCGGTTGCTTGCGGACCGTCGATTTAGCGATGCGCGCCCGGCTCATGCCGCGATTGCAATTCACCGGTTTTTACCTTTCACTGCCGCTGAAGCCCTGATTTCAGTGCACACTACCGGGATCGATCCATGACCTACTGTGTTGCCATGGCCCTCAGCGAGGGCGTCGTGTGTATTTCCGATACGCGTACCAATGCCGGCATCGATCAGATCGCCAGCGTACGCAAACTGATGGTCTACGGTTCACCCGGTGAACGTGCCCTCATCATTCAGACTGCCGGCAACCTGTCGACCTCCCAGGCCGTACTGACTCGACTCGAACAGCAGTTCGGCGGTGAGAGCGAAACGCTGCTCAATGTCCCTACCCTGTTCGATGTTGCCCGACTGATTGGCAGCACACTCAAGGGCATTGTCGCCGATTACGGCAACGATCCCGCGATGCAGGGGATCGATGTCACCGCCTCGTTTCTGATTGCCGGCCAGATCCGCGGGGGGCGTACCGAAGTGTATAACGTTTACCCACAGGGCAATTTCATTGCTGCTACACCGGACACACCCTACTTCCAGATCGGCGAAAGCAAATACGGCAAGCCGGTGCTGGATCGCGTACTGGACTATCGCACCCCCCTCGGCGAAGCACTACGCTGCGGGCTGATCTCCTTCGATTCGACCCTGCGCAGCAACCTGTCGGTGGGCATGCCACTGGATATTGCCCTCTATCCCAATGACAGCCTGACACCGCCGCTGATTCGGCGCATCAACGAGGATGACGACTACTTCACCCACCTGCGCAGTTGCTGGTCGAGCGGATTGCAGGCGCTGATGGAGAGCATCGATCCGCCTGAAGAGCAGTACTGGCGCAGCCCGTCGAACTGACTTCCCCTTGTAATAAAAAAGCCCACTGCCTTGCGGCAGCGGGCTTTGCACCATGACGCTTGTCATGACAGCCTTCGGCTCAGCCGAACACGATTTTCGAGACGTCCCGATACACCTTCGCGAAGTGCGCCGTCATACCGCTTTTGAGGTAATCCGGCAGTTCGTCGAAATCACGTCGATTGGCATCGGGCAGAATCACCTCGAAGATATCGCTGCGTCGTGCGGCAATGATCTTCTCGCGAATGCCGCCTACCGGCAGTACCTGGCCGGTCAGGGTCAACTCACCGGTCATCGCCAGTGGCCGAGCGATCTCGATGCCGCGGGCCAGTGACAGCAGCGCCGTGGTCATGGTCACACCGGCCGAAGGTCCATCCTTGGGCGTGGCACCTTCCGGCACGTGCAGGTGGATGAAGGACTCATCAAAGAACTTCTCGGACACCCCGTACTCGCCCAGATGCCCCAGCACGAAGCTGTAGGCGATATTGGCCGACTCCTGCATGACATCACCGAGCTTGCCGGTGAGTTTGAGCCCACGCTGCAGGCCATGCACCCGGGTCGCCTCGATCGGCAGGGTCGCGCCCCCCATTGATGTCCAGGCCAGGCCTGTGACCACCCCGACGCCCTTGAGCACCTTCTCCTTGCGAAAGAGCGGCGCTCCCAGGAACTCTTCGAGGTTGTTGACCGAGACCTTGACGTCTTCCTGCTCATTCTCCAACAGCTTGACTGCCGACTTGCGCACGATGCGGTGCAGCTGTTTCTCCAGCTGCCGTACGCCGGCCTCACGAGCATAACCATCGATGACATGCTTGAGCGCGGCATCGGTGAGATTGATGCGCTTTTTGGGAATGCGATCGCGCTTGAGCAGCTTGGGCCACAGATGATGTTTGGCAATCGCCATCTTCTCTTCGGCGATATATCCCGACAGGCGGATCTGCTCCATGCGATCGAGCAGTGCGCTGGGGATGGTGTCGAGCTGATTGGCGGTGCAGACGAACAATACCTTCGACAGATCCATGCGCACATCGAGATAGTGATCCAGGAAATCACTGTTCTGCTCGGGATCAAGCACTTCCAGCAGCGCCGAGGCCGGATCACCCTGGAACGACTGGCCCAGCTTGTCGATCTCATCAAGCATGACGACCGGATTCTCGACCTCGACTTCCTTGATCGCCTGCACCAGCTTGCCCGGCATGGCGCCGATGTAGGTTCGCCGGTGGCCCTTGATCTCGGATTCATCGCGCATGCCGCCGACCGAGAAGCGATAGAACTGACGACCCAGGGCCTCGGCAATCGAGCGCCCGACCGAAGTCTTGCCGACCCCGGGTGGTCCGACCAACAGCAGGATGGAACCGCCCACATCCCCCTTGAAGGCGCCTTCGGCGAGGAATTCGATAATGCGATCCTTGACGTCCTGCAGACCGTCATGATCGCGATCGAGTACCTGTCGGGCATGTGCCAGATCGAGCTGATCGTCGGACGTGATCCCCCAGGGCAGAGAGGTCAGCCAGTCGAGATAGTTGCGCGTGGTGCCATATTCCGGCGAACCGGTTTCCAGCACCGAGAGCTTGTCCAGTTCATCGTCAATGCGACCCTGCACCCGCTCCGGAACGACCTTGTCCGACAGCCGCTCACGGAAGGTATCGACATCATTCTCCCGATCATCCTTGGAGATACCCAGCTCCTTCTGGATGATCTTGAGCTGCTCACGCAGGAAGAACTCGCGCTGACGCTCCTGCATCTGAGCATTGACCTGCTCGGAAATCTCGCTCTGCAGCTGGGCAACCTCGATTTCCTTGCGCAGCAGCGGTAGTACTACCTGCATACGCTCAAGCACGGGCAGGGTCTCGAGCACAGACTGCAGCTCGGGCCCCTTGGCCGAGGTAATGGCCGCGGCGAAATCGGTCAGCGGGCCAGGCTCATTGGGGCTGAAGCGATTGAGGTAGTGCTTGAGCTCCTCGCCGTAAAGCGGATTGATCGGCAGCAGTTCCTTGATGCCATTGATGATCGCCATGGCATAGGCACGGGTTTCATCGCCATCCTTGTCGACCGGCTCGTTGGGATAGCTGACCTCAACCAGATACGGCGGCTTGCGAGACAGCCAGCGGGAAATGCGAAAGCGCCGCAACCCCTGAGCAATGAACTGAAGCTGCTCGTTTTCACCCTCACTGCGATGCACCCGCACGGCCGTACCGGTTTCGGGAAACTCGCTGGAACTCGGGTCCTCGTCGACATCGCCGACAAAGGCCAGGCCCACCGTCTGGTGCGGTGTATTACTGACCCGCTCCATGGTTTCGGTCCAGCGATTGCGGTTGATCACCAGCGGCTGAACCTGAGCCGGAAAGAACGGCCGGTTGTGAATCGGCAGCAGATAGATTCGTTCGGGCAAATATTCCCGGGTCGGGATGACCGCCTGGCTCTTGATCGCCTCGGTCGGATCTTCGTTACCCGGGGCGTCGGTCACGATATCCGACTGATCGTCGTTCTCGCTCATCCTTGCATCCTGTTCAGTAACGGGAAGCCCGCGATGATGATCGCGGGCATATGACTGATATCAGGAATGAGGTCTGCAAGAGGCGTTATCAAGCCCTGGCGAAGAACAGGCCATCTCAGGGCGCGCTCATCAGCCTGTAAAGTGGCATCAGAGCCTGATCGTTGACCCGAACCTCGCCATCGACGATATCGAACTCGATCCGAGCCTGGTCCGGGGACTGGCCGACAATCAACGCCAGCAGCGGCGGGGCATTGGTCAGCGTCAGGCTGCCCTGCAATCGCTCAAGAAACGCTCTCATCCCCTGCCTCTGGCGCAAATCGGCCACCCGGGTATCGGCAACACCCTCGCCGTGGAAGGTCAGTTGTCCATTCAGCCTGATCGGCTGGTCGAGCATCGGACTCTGAACGCTGAACTCACTCAGGGTCAGTTGTGGCGAGGGTGACAGCATGGCAAAAAACGAGGTCTGTACAGGCTCGATCAGACTCAGCCAGTCGTCACCGGTATCAGCAGAGGAACGACGCAACTCTCGCTTCATGCCGGCAACAAGACGGGAGGCTGCATCGGCGCCAAGCCGTTCGAGTGACAGCTTCAGCTTCAGACTGCCCAGCCCCTGCTGTGATACCTGAATGCCCTCGACCCGACTTGAGAGTTCATACCCCAGCATGCCGGCCTGACGCTCGGCATGACCCTGCCAGTGAATGCCCTTCAGCGTCACCGGCAGCGAGCCCTGGGGATGCATCTGAAGCTGCTCGATATGCAGCTGTTCGACCCGCTGCTCGCTATCTGCTGCTTCAGAGCCTGCCTTCCCCCTTTGCCGCCGGGAAGAAAAATTGGTGACACCCAGCCCCAGCGAACCATTTTCATCCGCCAGTTCCAGAGCATCGAAGCGCCCTTTCAGGGCAAGACTTTGCTCATCGCCGTGGAGTTTCAGCACCGCGCCCTTGAGTAACGCCCGTCGAGGCCCCTGCGTCAGCCCCACCTGCTCCGGCAGTGTCACCTCGAGTTCGCCATTACGACGGAAATGGTGAATCACGGCCGAAAGCTCGGCCTGATGACCCGGTGACAACCGATCAGCCAGCAGGCGCGGCCCATCGTTGCCACTACGCACGTCGGCATGGCCATTGAAATGCGTAGAGAGAATGCCATGACGCGCCTGCCAGGGAACCACCAGTTCAACCGGTCGACCGTCGTAGCTCACCTCCGGCCAGGTCACTACCAGCGTGCCACGGGTATGAAAGAACCCACGATCCAGCTCGCGCTGATCGGCTGAGAGGGCAGGCGACGCATTGAGCTGGGCCATGGTCTCATCAAGACGCTGCAGGAAAACATGCCGGCTCCAGGCCACGCCCCCAAGCCAGGCAGCGCCCAGTACCGCCGCGATGATCACCACACTACCAATGACACGCTTTTTCATGCCGCTCCCTGAATCGGTACTGTCAGATGTCTTTTAACGACTACCCGGCAAGACGCTGTCCGAAAAATCGACGAGCGAGGGGCAGGCACTTTCCGCCAGGGCCTAGTGCAGCCAGAACCACAGGTGCATCGTACTCCACGCATACACACCGGCCAGTACATCGTCGAACATGATGCCAAACCCACCGGTCACACGACGATCGACGAAGCGTACCGGCCAGGGTTTGATGACATCGAACAGGCGAAACACCGCGAACCCCCACAATGCGGCCGGCCAGGAGAAGGGAACTGCCATCATGGTGATCCAGTAGCCCACGAACTCATCCCAGACGATACCGGAGTGATCATGCACGCCCATATCCCGTGAGGTGCGATCACACAGATAGATGCCCAGCAACCCTGTGACCAGCAGCACCAGCAGATAGACGGACAGCGGCAGATCGGAGAGCAACCAGTAAAAGGGGATCGCTGCCAGCGTGCCGAAGGTGCCGGGGGCAAACGGCGCCATACCACTTCCCAGACCGAAGGCCAGGAAATGAGTAGGCCGATGCCAGACACTCGACGGTCCGCGATTCATGACGTGGCTCCCGTAGCCGATCGATCATCAGGCTCGACGTCGAAGTGCTGCCAGCCGACATGCTCGGTCGGCACCCCATGAATGCCGGGTTCTGCCACCGTGCGGCCGATCACGGTCAGTGTGCAGTCATGCGCCGCCAGATGCGCTTCGGCACGGGCAAGTGCATGTTCGGGCAGCGTGCACAACAGCACATAGTCATCGCCGCCTGTCAGCGCCGCCTGTCGCGCTGTCTGCTCGTCAAACCGCTCGGCCAGACCGGGATACAGCGGTAACGCCTCAACATCAATCCGCGCCCCTACCCCGGAAGCCCGACAAATATGGGCAAGATCAGCAACGACGCCATCGGAAACATCGATCGCGGACGTCGCCAGCCCACGCAGCGCTTCACCGGCATTCAGTGCCGGCGACGGCCACAGGTAGGCATGAAGCAATGGATCGGTGTCATCGCGCTCGCCAGACTGCCACGCCCGCAAGCCACCATGAGCGCCACCCACCGGTCCGGTCACCACGATCAGCTCATCGAGCCCCGCCCCGTCGCGGCGCAACGCAGTCTGGGCCGGCACTTCGCCATGAACGGTGATGGTGATTGACAGCGACCCACGGGTCACATCACCGCCAACCAGCCGAATACCACTGTGATCGGCCAACCGGTGCAGGCCGCGGGCAAAGCCTTCCAGCCAGTCGGTGTCGATGTCGGGCAGCGTCAGGGCGAGCACATACCAGCGTGGCGAGGCCCCCATGGCAGCCAGATCGCTCAGATTGACAGCCAGCGCCCGATGCCCGATGGCCTCGGGAGGAGCGTCAGCCGGGAAATGCACATCTGCCAGTGAGGTATCGACACTGACCGCCAGTTGCCAGCCGGGTGTTGGCGTCAGCAGAGCACAATCATCGCCCTGCCCCAGCGCCACGCCGGAGGCGGGATCATCGCCCCCATAGCCGTCCCGCCGAGCCGAGCCGGTGCAGGTATCGCGCACGAAAAAACGGCGAATCAGATCAAACTCGCCCAGACGTTGTGAATCGCTCATCGCTGTCGCTTCCTCCGGGACGTTGGCCGATCCCTGGATCTCGGTCGTGGCACTCGCCTAGCGGCGGCGCGCACTGACCTCGACACTGCGCAGCTGATGGGCAAGTCGGTCAAGCAGGGAGTTGACGTACTTGTGCCCGTCAGTGGCACCAAACCCCTTGGCCAGCTCAATGCCCTCATTGATGACCGAGATGTAGGGCACCTCGAGGCGGTGAGCGAGCTCATAGGTACCCAGTCGAAGAATAGCCAGTTCAATCCGATCAAGTTCCTGAAGGGAGCGATCCAGCAGCGGTGCCAGCTGCGCGTCGAGTTCACCGCAGTGCTGAACAACACCGTGCAGCAACTCATGGAACAAGGCCAGGTCAGCGATCTGCATGACCTGCACCCAGTTCTCATGAGGCGCCAGATCCTCATCAGCTGTCTGAGAGCGGAATTCGGCTTCGAGCTGGGTGATCGATTTGCCGGTCATCTGCCACTGATAGAGCGCCTGAACGGTCAGCTCACGGGCAGCACGGCGTGCCTGTTGAGCCTTTGAAGGCATTCGGCCATCACGACTCACGCCTCACCTCCTTCACCGGCAGGCGCATCGCCGAGCTGACGCAGCAGCGACACCATCTCCATCGCTGCCATGGCAGATTCGAAGCCCTTGTTACCGGCCTTGGTGCCGGCACGTTCGATGGCCTGCTCGATCGAGTTGACGGTCAGTACGCCATTGGAAACGGGTGTATCGTAATCCAGCTGGAGCCGATTGATCGCCGAATTGCACTGCCCGGCAATATGCTCGAAGTGCGGCGTGCCGCCCTTGATGACCGCACCCAGTGCGATCACGGCGTCAGGATGCAAACGCTCGAGCACCCTTTTGACCGCCAGCGGCAGCTCCCAGGCACCCGGCACGTGAATGATGTCGATCTGCTCCTCGTCGACCCCATGGCGCACCAGTGCATCCACGGCGCCTTCGACCAGTGAGTCGACCACATGATGGTTGAAGCGACCGACCACAATGGCATAACGCCCTTCGACGTCGTTGAATCGCCCTTCTACCTGCGCAATCGGTTGCATGACAAGAATTCCCTGAACGCCCTTACCCATCGGCAAGGGTCGGTTGATCATCATGACGGCCGGGCAGCAGGCCCGACCGTTAACGTTTCAAGCGCTCGACACGCGCCCCATGTCGCGCCGAGCTACGGTTTATTGTCGCGATACCGCTCCGTCACCGCTGATCTGTTCGACCACTTCGAGATCGAACCCGGAGAGGGCGGAGAACTTCCATGGAGAGCTCAAAAGGCGCATCCGACCGACACCAAGCCGACGCAGAATCTGCGCACCGGTGCCAATGGTCTGGTAGTTGCCTGCCCCATCGACATGCGCATCGCGTGGCACCCGGCGTCGCTCGAAGAAGATATCCAGCTGCTCACGAAAGTCACGAGGCGGCTGATCGCTGTCGAGCAGTACCAGCACCCCGCACTCACTGCGGGCGATTTCATCCAGCGCACTGTGCGCTGTCCAGCTGGTACTGCCGCCGGGGCGCTGCAGACCCAACAGATCACGCAATGGGTCGGCCGCATGCACGCGCACCGTGGTCGGTTGATCGGGCTGTGGGGTGCCCCGCACCAGAGCCAGATGATGACGTCCTTGGATACGATCACGGAAGCAGTGCAGCTGAAAGCTGCCGCTGGCCGTTTCAACCGGTTGGGCATCGACATGATCGACGGTCTGCTCATGATGCATGCGGTAGTGAATCAGATCGGCGATCGTGCCCATCCGGATGCCATGCTCGGCAGCGAACTGCTCCAGCTCCGGGCGACGGGCCATGGTGCCGTCGTCATTCATCACCTCACAGATCAGACCGCAGGGCTCGAAGCCGGCCATGGCCGCCAGATCACAGGCCGCCTCGGTGTGACCGGCACGCCGCAGGACACCACCCGGCTCCGCCATCAGCGGAAAGATATGACCGGGCTGAACGATATCATCCGGTTGTGCCCCACGTGCCGCCGCGGCGCGTACCGTGCGCGCACGATCAGCAGCGGAGATACCGGTCGTGATGCCGGTGGCGGCTTCGATCGATACCGTGAACTTGGTGCCGAATCCCGAGCCGTTGTCGTTGACCATCAGCGACAAACCAAGCTGCTCGCAGCGCTCGCGGGTCATCGGCTGACAGATCAGGCCGCAGGCATAGCGGGCCATGAAATTGATATGCGAGGCCTCGACGCACTCCGCCGCCATGATCAGATCGCCTTCGTTCTCGCGATCCTCATCATCCATGAGAATGACCATTTTGCCCTGGCGGATGTCCTCGACCAGCAAGGCGATATCACTGAGTGTCTGCGTAGGCTGTGAAGTCATGCACCTCTGCCGATCATCGTCGGCCCCCTGTCACGGTTGGATTCCGGTCTGCTGATGCCCGTCGACCCCGGCACTCCGAACAGACCGGGCTGGCATCGGAGCGCGCCGATTGTCGCACTACGCGGGCCACAGGGAAACTGTTGCTCAATTCACCGCTCCTGTCGCCGCGCGGCACGGTCGCGCCGTAATACACCAGTCATCGCCTACCGCACGGATATCATCGATGACCAGAGTCTGCTGCTGATCCATGCGCTCAAGACCCGGCAGGTTCAGCAGCCCGCGGGCATCGGATCCCAGCAGGGTCGGCGCCATGAAAAGCTTCAGTTCATCCACCAGCCCGGCGGCCAACATGGCGCCAGCCAGCCCCGGTCCGGATTCCAGCAGGAGTTCATTACACGCTTCCTGCTCGACCAGCTGACGCATCAGTGCCATGAGATCGACCCGGCCTTCGCGTGCAGGCAGAACGATCAGTTCGGCACCGGCCTCACGCAACGGCGCCTGACGCCCCGGATCGTCTACCAGCGTGGCTACCAGAGTCCGTCCGGGTTCGGCCAGCATGGGGGCTTGTGGCGAGAGCCGCAAAGTGGAATCGACCACCACCCGTAACAGCTGATCATGAGCGGCTGCCCGGGCAGCTTCTTCACTCAGGCCGGCTTCGATCAGCGCTGGCTGGCGTACCGTCAGCCGGCTGCCATCCATGCTGACGGCGTCCACACCACTGAGGATGGCACTCGATTGTGCCCGCAGGCGCTGCCCCCATCCCCGGGCGGCAGCGCCGGTAATCCACTGCGATTCACCACTGGCCATGGCAGTACGCCCATCGAGACTCATCGCCATCTTCAGGCGCACGAACGGCAGTGAATGTGCCATACGCTTGATGAATCCCGGATTGAGCGCGGTGGCTTCTTCCGCCATCAGGCCACATTCGACAGTTATGCCGGCCTGCTCGAGTATTCTCAGCCCACGGCCCGACACGGCCGGGTTGGGATCGCGCATGGCGACGACAACCCGTGCCACGCCGGCCTCAACCAGTGCCCGGGCACAAGGGCCTGTGCGTCCCTGATGAGAACAGGGTTCAAGCGTCACATAGGCCGTAGCACCACGAGCCTGCTCTCCGGCCGCTCGCAGCGCATTCACCTCGGCGTGCGGCTCGCCGGCACGCTCATGCCAGCCCTCACCCACCATGCGACCGTCATGAACCAGTACACAGCCCACCCGCGGGTTGGGATGAGTGGTATAGAGCCCGCGACGCGCCAGTTCCAGCGCGCGCGCCATCCAGCGAGCATCGGTGGCGTCAGTCCTGTTCATGGTCCTGCTCTTGAGGATCGTCCACGGACGGATGGGTCGGCTCCCGGGTCAGCCGATCGATCTCGGCCCGGAATTCATCCAGGTCCTGAAAACGGCGATAGACCGAAGCAAAGCGGATATAGGCAACCTGATCGAGACGGCGGAGCTGTGCCATGACCTCCTCGCCAATCAGACGAGCATTGATTTCGCGTTCACCGCGCGCTCTCAACCGCTGTCGAATTCGTTCGAGCGCCCCCTCGATACGTTCACTGGACACCGGGCGTTTCTCCAGTGAGCGCAGCATGCCGGCACGCAGCTTGGCGGCATCAAAGCTTTCGCGTGAACCATCGGCCTTGACCACGCGCGGCATGATCAGCTCGGCAGTTTCATACGTTGTGAAGCGCTCGCCACAATGACCACATTGACGCCGTCGCCTGACCTGATCGCCTTCGGCTACCAGTCGCGAATCCGTGACCCGGGTTTCCTGTGCGCCGCAAAATGGACATTGCATGATAGTGACAGCCGCTGCTCGTTAATGGATACCCGCCATGCGCCGGCATCTTCGCTATAGTGTAACGCCCGCCGCCGCTGGCCGAAAATGCAGGACCATGCGTCGATGTTCGATCATGCCGGTTCAGGTGTGCGCATTTGTCGCACCAACCGGGTTGTCTCGTCATCCCCCCTGGCACGGATAATGGGGCCGTTCACGATCGCCTCACGATGCCATGGCCCGAACCGCATGAGCGTCGGCGATCGGCCTATTCGTCACCAAGGGAGCATTAGCATGAATCTCATCTCCTGGCTGTTCGTCAGTCTCCTGATCGGCGTCATTCTCAGCTTCCTGACCCCTTCACGCTATAATGCCGGCGCCCTGGGCTCGATGGGCATCAGTGCCGTGGGTGGCGTCGCCTTCGGATTCATTTCGACCCTGTTCGGTCTGGCTGCCGAGCTTCACTTCGATTTTCACAGCCTGATCGCAGCCATGATCGGTGCCGTAGTGGGGTGGGCCGCACTGCTGGCCTATATCATCATCGCGCAACCGCAGCTGCATGACTGATTCGAGCAGATTTTTTCCATTCTTTCCGGATAGCTTGCTCAGTTCACGATCGGCGTCTAGTTTCACATTCAGGAGAGCGTCATTCGACGCTCGTCCCGAGTGCTAAAACGTCCGATCATGGAGGATTAAATGGGTATCATTGCATGGATCATCTTCGGACTGATTGCCGGCGCCGTTGCCAAGTTTCTGATGCCCGGCAAGGATCCGGGCGGCATCATCGTGACCATCATCATCGGTATTGTCGGGGCCCTGCTCGGTGGCTGGATCGGCACGGCACTGGGCTTTGGCGGGGTGTCGGGATTCAATTTCGGCAGCCTCATCATCGCCATTCTCGGCGCCATCATTCTACTCATCCTCTATCGGGTGGTGCGGCGCTGACCCCTCGGTCCGCCCCCCTTTTTACCCGGCAGCACCACTGCCGGGTTTTTTAATGCCTGAAAGCCTCCATCGAATAACGATGATTTCTCTGAATGCTCACCTTTTATGACATTCCATCATTGTTGAGACACATAATGTCGCCTCAGGTCACGAAAGGGTCGCCTGGTGCCAATTTGGCGCTTCACAATCACGCAAGCTGAATGGGTTTCGGGCGGAAGATACGCAGGGCTACCGCCGCCTTTCGATAACAAGGAAAGAACAGGGGATTTCCATGAAGCACTCTCGCCAGCTGCTG
This sequence comes from Kushneria phosphatilytica, assembly GCF_008247605.1. NCBI lineage: Bacteria > Pseudomonadati > Pseudomonadota > Gammaproteobacteria > Oceanospirillales > Halomonadaceae > Kushneria > Kushneria phosphatilytica. The sequence continues at coordinate 2,590,858 of NZ_CP043420.1, forward strand.
CATGCGGCCACACTGACCGGCCTGCTCGCCGGCTCACTACTGTCACTGCCTGCCCAGGCCGATCTTGACCAGGTGCGTTTTGGTGTACCCCCCTGGCCGGGTGTGACCGTCAAGACTGAAGTCGCCAGTCAGTTGCTGAGTGAGCTGGGCTATCAACCACAGTCACAGGAGCTCGCGGTCAGCGTGGTGATCAATGGCCTGGCCACCCACAATCTGGATGCCTATCTGGCCGGCTGGTATCCCACCGAGAAGCCGCTGATCGAGCCGCTCGCCGAACAGGGCAAGCTCGACAAGGTGGTCGCCAACGTCAGCGATGCGGTCAATGGTCTCGCCGTGCCGGACTACGTCTGGAATGCGGGAGTCCACAAGATCAGCGATCTCGACAAGCATGCCGATCAGTTCAACTCGACCATCTACGGTATCGAAGCCGGCGCCTCGATGAGCGAGATAATCGACAACAAGATCAAGGCCGATTACGAAGGTCTGGGAGACTGGACCCAGAAGAACAGCAGCACCGCGGCAATGCTGGCGCAGGTCGGTCAGGAGATTCAGAACAAGCAGTGGGTGGTCTTCAATGCCTGGAAGCCGCACTGGATGAACCTGAGCTACAACCTGCACTATCTCACCGATGACCAGCCCGACTCCCCCATTGCCAGCGTCCAATCGACGGTCTGGACCGTGGTCCCGTCAAGCCTGAAGCAGGACGATCCCAACCTGTATCGGTTCTTCAAACAGTTCGTGGTCGACAGCCGCATTCAGAGCAAGTGGATCTACGACTACAGCCATGAAAAGAACGATCCCGAACAGGTGGCGCATGACTGGATCGCCGCCAACCTGGATACCGTTCAGGGCTGGCTTGAAGGGGTGAAAACGAAGGATGGTCGAGACGCCTTCGAGGCAGTCAGGGCCGACTTCCACTAAGCTTTGGCTGGACGTCCTTCACAGCGAACGACATGATGCAGGGGCACCCTTTGGGGTGCCCCTGCTTTCGCAGCCAAATTGAGCCGGCAACCTCATGCGACTCGACTATCATGGTCCCGAACCGGAACCGATCGGCTATCTGCTGATCGATCAGTTCTCGATGATGGCCTTCTTCTCGGCCACCGAGCCCCTGCGTATTGCCAATCGAATCGCTGGCCGGGAGCTGTTTCGCTGGCTGCTGATCAGCGAGGATGGAGAAGCCGTCACGGCTTCCAATGGCATGCGGCTGATGGTCGATCATGCCATCGGTGAATTCCACCATCTCCCCAGTCTGTCGATCTGCAGCGGCTTCGGCGCGGCTCGCGGCAGCCACCGGGCGCTGCTGGCCTGGCTGCATCGTCTCGATCAGAGCGGCTGTGCACTGGGAGGCATCGACACCGGCTGTTTTCTGCTCGCTGAAGCCGGCCTGCTGGCCAATGAGCAGGTCACGCTGCACTGGGAGAGTCTACCGGCTTTCCGTGAACGCTTCCCTGACGTGGATACCACGGAAGCCCTGTTCAAGATCGGCAGTCGACGCTTCTCCTGTGCCGGCGGTACGGCCGCCATGGACATGACGCTGGAGATGATTGCTCATCGTCACGGCGACGGTCTGGCGCATGCCGTTGCCGAGCAGTTGATTCACGCCCGCATGCGCTCACGCGATGACCATCAGCGTCAGTCACCGGCGCGACGCCTCAATGTCCATCATCGACCGCTGCTGAAAGCCATCGCCATGATGGAGACCCATCTGGAGACGCCGCTGGCACTGGGAGAGCTGGCCGAACAGGTGGGGCTTTCGGCGCGTCAGCTGCAACGGCTGTTTGCCCACCAGCTCGATAGCACGCCAGCTCAGTGGTATCTGACATTGAGACTGGCGCGTGCCCGCACCCTGCTACAGGATACCGACATGACCGTGATTGCGGTCGCCCTGAGCTGTGGATTCAGCTCAAGCTCCAGCTTCTCCCGCGCCTATCGGCGCCATTTTGGGCACCCCCCTCGCGGTGAGCGCTCACCCCGCGATACGCAGCAGCCTCTGCTCTGAAGCGAGCCGAATGTACGATGGCGCTCAGCGCCGGCGAATACCGATCTGCCGGCCGGCCTGATCCGGCCATTGCGCTGTATCGGTACACTCGAATGCCGCAAGTGTGACTGACACGCTCTCCGGTAGCGCTGTCGGTCGGCCGCTGTCAATGCCCATGGCCATCAGCATCTGTTCGCTGGTGGCCAGCAGCTGGCCCTGCTCATCCAGCAAGCGGAAGAATACATGCAACCGCTTGCTGTCCCGATCCAGCAGCGTCAACTCAACCGAGAGGCGCTGCCCCTCATGCGCCTCGGCGAGATAGCTCAGGTGTGTTTCCAGGGTATAAACCGTCATGCCGCTGGCGCGACGCCCGGCGTCGTCCAGACCGATATGATCAAGCAGCGCCTCGACGGCCAGCGAGAACACACGGGCATATTCAGCATCGTTCATGTGACCGTTGTAATCCACCCACTCCGGTAACACCCGGGTCGTCATCAGTGCATTCATCAGATACGCCCCTCCAGGCCTTCGGCCTCCGGCCAGTAGCGTTCGACCACTTCCAAAAGCTCGGTCAGGAAGGCATCGCGACGCGACTCAAGCTCGGTAATCGAACGGCCGGCCGCCTGGTGCTCACTGCCCTCGACCACACGATCAATCAGGTCATCGGTCAGTTCCGGCGCTTCGAGCTTCGTCCAGGGCAGTTTCAGCGCCGGGCCGAACTGCTCGAGCATGTGACGCATGCCCTCTTCACCGCCGGCAAGATGAAAGGTCAGGAAAGTGCCCATCAGCGACCAGCGCAGCCCGGCGCCATACACCACCGCCGCATCGATCTCCTCGGTGGTGGCGACACCGTCGTTGACCAGATGCAGCGCTTCGCGCCAGAGTGCTTCCATCAACCGATCGGCAATATGCCCCTCGATCTCGCGACGCACCACCAGCGGGCGCATGCCGAGCTGACGATACGCCTGCTGCCCCTGCTCGAGCAGCGCCGGTGTTGTCGCCTCACCGCCGACCAGCTCAACCAGCGGCAACAGATAGACCGGGTTGAAGGGATGAGCCACGATCACACGGCCCGGCGCTTTGGCACATTTGGCCTGCAACTCGGTCGGTTTGATGCCCGAGGTGGAAGAGCCAATGATGACATGCGCCGGCGCCAGGGCATCGAGCTGTGCCAGCACGCCCTGCTTCAGCTCGGTACGCTCGGGTGCGTTCTCCTGGATCAGATCGGCACCTTCGACGGCGGTCGCCGGATCAGTCGTGAAGCGCCAGCGATCCGACCGTGCGCCCGGAGCCAGCCCCCGTTTTTCGAGCGACGGCCAGGCCGTCTCGATGGCAGTTTTCAATCGAGCCTCGGCCGCCGGGTCAGGATCACAGGCAATGACATCACAACCGCTGGCGAGTGCCCGGGCAGCCCAGCCGTTGCCGATGACCCCGCAACCGATGATGGCTACCGTGCGCACGTCCTGCTTCGTCATATCGGTCATGATTGGCCTCCCGGGGTACGCAGATTGAGCTGTTCGCGGGTCTCGGCCGGTGACATCACCCGTGCGCCCAGCGAGTCGACGATGCCCACGGCTTTCTCCACCAGGCCAGCGTTATCGGCCTTCACGCCTTTCGACAGATAGAGGTTATCTTCCAGACCGACGCGCACGTGCCCCCCCAGCAGGACGGCCTGAGCGACCATCGGCATCTGCATCCGGCCAATGCCGAATGCGGCCCACTGTGCATTGGCAGGCAATCGATCGCGCATGGTCAGCATCGTCTGGGTGTCCGCTTCCGCGCCCCAGGGGATACCGAGACAGAGCTGGAACAGCGGATCGCCTTCGATCAGCCCTTCCTCGATCAATTGCCGGGCAAACCAGACATGGCCCAGATCGAAGCACTCCAGTTCCGGTTTCACGCCGGCGTCACGTACCAGCCGGGCATGTTCGCGCAGCCAGTCGGCACTGTTGAGATAGACCATGTCGCCAAAGTTGAGACTGCCGCAATCCAGCGTGCAGATCTCCGGCAACAGTTCGCCAATCGGCGCATGACGCTCCGATGGCGTTTGCAGATCAGAGCCGGCAGCGGCGCGAATCTGGCGCTCCTCACCTTCGGTGCCGATGAGCTCCGGAAACAGATCACCGCCACCACCCGCAGTGAAGTTGAGTACCACATCGGTGTCCGAGTCGCGTACCCGGTCGATGATCTCGCGGAAATATTCGGTTTTATGACTATGCGCGGCGGTTTCAGGGTCGCGTACGTGAACGTGTGCGATCGACGCACCGGCCTTCGCAGCGGCGATCGCCGATTCGGCAATCGCCTGTGGCGTGACCGGCACATTGGCGTTCTTCGCGGTGGTCTCCCCCGCGCCAGTGACCGCACAGGTAAGAATGACATTGCGATTCATGGCAGAGCTCCTCGCTGAACAATACCTGTATTGTCGCGGGCGCCACGGTCGGCAGTTTGACGCCGGACGCCAGAACATTGACGCCAGACGACATATCATTGCGTCAGCCGCCATCCGCCAACGGTCACAAACACTCCTCGCAAACTCCGCAGGAGTGGTTTACAACCAGCAGAACACTCCTGTTTATCAGGTTCAGCGCGGTTTTCGTTTTTTCGATTGCGGCGTGCCATGGCGACGCCGTCAATCGCACGGAGGAACGTTGGCATGGCCCGCACCACCCCTATCGAGCGGTATCGCAATATCGGCATTGTCGCTCATGTCGATGCCGGCAAGACCACGACCACCGAGCGCATCCTGTTCTACTCGGGCGTCAACCACCGGATGGGCGAGGTCCATGAGGGGGCGGCAACCATGGACTGGATGGTGCAGGAACAGGAGCGCGGCATCACCATTACCTCGGCCGCCACCACGGCCTTCTGGGCTGGTTCGAACCAGCAGTATGCCCGCCACCGCATCAACATCATCGATACGCCGGGGCATGTCGATTTCACCATCGAGGTCGAGCGCTCGCTGCGCGTGCTCGATGGCGCGGTCGTCGTCTTCAGCGCCGTCGACGGTGTCGAGCCGCAATCGGAAACGGTATGGCGTCAGGCCAACCGCTATCACGTTCCGCGTATCGCCTACGTCAACAAGATGGATCGCGCCGGTGCCGATCTGCTGCGCGTGGTGGAACAGATCCGGACCCGGCTCGGGCATACCCCCGCGCTCCTGCAACTGGCGATCGGAGCAGAAGATCAGTTTGCCGGTCAGATCGATCTGCCGAGCATGACGGCACGCTACTGGCACGATGACGATCTGGGCCTGCATTACCGTGAAGCGCCCATCCCCGATGAGCTGCTCCCTGAAGCACAGCAGTGGCGTGAACGGCTGGTCGAGATGGCTGCGGAAGCCAGCGACACCCTGATGGACCGCTACTTCGAGACAGGCACACTCAGCGAAGCGGACATTCGCGCCGGCCTGAGAGCGCGCACGCTGGCCGGCGAGATCGTGCCCATTGTGTGTGGCTCGTCATTTCGCAATCGGGGTGTGCCGCTGGTACTGGATGCCGTGATCGATTATCTGCCTGCGCCCAACGAGGTGCCAGCGATTCGGGGCGTTCGACCCGGCAGCGAAGCCCAGCCGGAGGAACGTCATGCCGACGACAGTGCCCCCTTCGCCGCCCTGGCCTTCAAGATTGCCAGCGACCCCTTTGTCGGTACCCTGACCTTTATCCGGGTCTATTCGGGGGTGCTCGGTTCCGGCGACGCCGTGCTCAATGCCGGACACGATCGCCGTGAGCGAGTCGGTCGGATGGTACAGCTGCATGCCAACAGCCGCGCTGAAATCAATGAAGTGCGAGCCGGTGACATTGCCGCCCTGATCGGGATGAAGGCCGTCACCACCGGCGATACCCTTTGCGCCCTCGATCATCCGATCGTGCTCGAACGCATGGAATTCCCCGAGCCGGTCATTTCAGTGGCCATCGAGCCGAAGACCCGGGCCGATCACGAGAAAATGGGCGTCGCACTCTCGCGTCTGGCGCAGGAAGATCCCTCCTTTCGCGTCCGCGTCGATGCAGAGTCCGATCAGACCATTATCTCCGGCATGGGCGAACTGCATCTGGATATTCTCATCGATCGGCTGCGTCGCGAATTCGGCGTCGAAGCCAATACCGGCAAGCCTCAGGTGGCTTACCGCGAGGCCATTCGCAACACCTGCGAACTCGAAGGCCGCTTCGTGCGTCAGTCCGGCGGACGCGGGCAGTTCGGCCACTGCTGGATCCGTTTCGAGCCCGCTGAAGAAGGCAAGGAGGGTCTGGAGTTCATCAGCGAAGTGGTGGGAGGCGCCATCCCGAAGGAGTATCTGCCGGCCATCCGCCGGGGCATCGAAGAACAGATGGCCAATGGCGTGCTTGCCGGCTATCCCCTGCTGGGGCTGAAAGCCACGGTATTCGACGGCTCCTGGCATGACGTTGACTCCAGCGAAACTGCCTTTCGCATCGCCGCCGCCATGGCCACACGCCAACTGGCCGACAAGGGTGATGCCGTACTGCTCGAGCCGATCATGCGGGTTGATGTGGTAACGCCTGAAGAGTACATGGGCGACATCATCGGCGATCTCAATCGTCGCCGGGGCATCATCCATGCCATGGAAGACTCCCCTGCCGGCCGGGTCATTCACGCTGAAGTGCCGCTGGGCGAGATGTTCGGCTACGCCACCCAGGTCCGTTCGATGTCTCAGGGGCGCGCCAGCTACTCGATGGAACCGGCGCGCTACAGTGAGGTGCCAGCCGCCACGGCTCGCGCAATCATCGCCCGAACACGGGGCTGATCAGGCGGGCTTTTCCCGGCACATACCACAAGGCCCACGCCAGTGGCGTGGGCCTTGTTCGGAGACGCAGGCCTCATGGCCTTCAGTGTTCGGAGGCCTGCTGCGTGCGGCGGCTTTTGAGCAGACTGGCGACGGTCGTCACGAACAGCACGCCGATGATGACCGACAGCGACAGCACAGTGGAAATATGCGGCACCCAGGCGATATGTTCCCCGCCGTTGAGAAACGGCAGGGTGTTTTCCGACATCGCATGGAAGATCAGCTTGACGCCGATGAAGGCCAGTACCACCGATAGCCCGATCCCCAGATACACCAGCCGATCCAGCAGCCCGCCCAGCAGGAAGTAAAGCTGCAGCAGACCCAGTAGCGCGAAGGCGTTGGTGGTAAAAACGATATAGGGTTCCTGGGTCAGCCCGTAGATGGCCGGAATGGAATCCAGCGCAAACAGCAGATCGGTCACGCCCAGCGCAATGATCACGATCAGCATGGGGGTTACCACACGCTTGCCATTTTCGATCGCGAGCAGCTTCTGGCTGTGGAACTGTTCGGTGGCCGGCAGATGGCGTTGGGCAAACTTCACCAGCGCGTTGGGCTCGTATTCCTCATCGCTCTGCTGGCCATGCGACATGCTCTCGATGGCCAGTTTGACCGCGGTATAGAGCAGGAAAACCCCGAAAATATAGAACACCCAGCTGAACTGGTTGATCGCCGCGGCGCCCACCGCGATGAAGATGCCGCGCATGATCAGTGCCATGAGAATACCGATCAGCAGTGCCTTCTGCTGAAATTCCCGCGGCACGGCGAACTTCGCCATGATGATCACGAACACGAACAGATTATCGACGGAGAGGCTCTTCTCGGTAATAAAGCCGGCGAAGAACTCGACGCCATGCTGATGCCCCCAGACCCACCAGAGGCCGGCGCCGAACAGACAGGCCAGCGCGACATAGAAGATCGACCAGAGCGCTGCCTCTTTCATCGAGGGCGCATGGGGCTGGCGCACGTGGGCGAAGAAATCAAAGACAAACAGCGCTGCAATGGCGGCAATGGTCGCCGCCCAGATCCACAGGGGGACATGCATGAGACAGACTCCGGTTCGTTGCGAGTAACCGGAGGTCTCTTCCATCACGCACTGCCTGCGTGACCCACAGCACCGGATGCGGACAAAGCCGAACCGTGATGACGATGCTGTCGCCGACGATACCGGGCGGTATCACCGGGGAATACTCCCCTCCATGACCACCGCGCAAGTCTCCATGAAAGCGCCACCGGGTGCAATCACTCATGCCATCCGATTCAGAGGTTTAAGGTGGATCACAGACAGCAAACCGGCGGGGCATCGCACCGAGGCGATCGATATAAAAGCCGGATCGGCAGGTGACATCACCCCGGGGGCTGGCCAGGATAGTAAAGGCATGGTCGTGGGTCTCACCGTCATGACCACAGCCGGTAAAAACACAACAAAAGGAATGCTCGATGTCTGATGCCACTGCCACGGTTACCCCGCTTTCCGAAGCCGAATTCATCGAACGGGCGCAGTGCGAGCTGGCCTTCGTTTACGGGGAGCGCAGCGAGGAGATTCTCAGACGTCTGCGCCAGCTTGTAAGCCGCCGGGAAGAAGAGATCGACTCACCGGCAAGACCGCTATGGACCGAACGCAGTCAGCTATTGATCACCTATGGCGACAGTATCCTCGAGGAGCGTGACACCCTGCCGCTGGCTGCACTGGAGCGGTTTTTACAGGAGCGTCTACCGAACACCTTCAGCGCGGTGCACATTCTGCCCTTCTTTCCGTGGAGCTCGGATGATGGCTTTGCCGTGATTCACTACGGCGAGGTTGATCCCAAACTGGGGGACTGGCCGCAGATCCGACGCGTGGCAGAAGGCCATAACCTGATGGTGGACCTGGTCATCAACCATGTCTCCCGCGAATCGCTGTGGTTTGCCGACTATATTGCCGGCTCGCGCCCCGGCCGCGACTACTTCATCGAGCTGGACCCGAATACCGATGTCTCCGGGGTTACTCGCCCTCGCAATACGCCGCTGCTGGTCCCGGTCTCGACCCGGCGCGGCACCCGCCATGTGTGGGCGACCTTCTCCGAGGATCAGATCGATCTCAACTACGCCAACCCGGACGTGTTGATCGAGATGGTCGGGGTAATGCTGCACTATCTCGGCCAGGGCGCCCGGTTGATCCGGCTCGATGCCATCGCCTATCTCTGGAAGGAGCTCGGCACACGCTGCATCCATCTGCCTCAGACCCATGCCATCGTGCGACTGCTGCGCGCCATCATGGAGTATGTGGCCCCGGGCGCCCTGCTGATCACCGAGACCAATGTCCCTCATCACGAAAATCTGAGCTACTTCGGCGAGGGTGATGAAGCGCATGTCATCTATCAGTTCACCCTGCCACCACTGCTGTTGCACACGCTCACCTCGGGCAACGCCGAAACGCTGACCGAATGGGCCGCCACCCTGCCCCCATTGTCCCCCGGCTGCACCTATCTCAACTTTACCGCCAGCCATGATGGCGTTGGCGTACGAGCGCTGGAGGGGCTGCTGCCCGATCACGAAATCGGCGCCCTGCTGGAGCTGATGCAACGCTTCGGTGGGTTTGTCAGCATGAAAACCGACCCGGATGGCAACGACTCTCCCTATGAGATCAACATCTCCTGGTTCGACGCGCTCAAGGGCACCCGACGCGGGGCCGATCCCTGGCAGATCGCCCGCTTCATCTGCTCGCAGACCATCATGCTGGGGCTGCAGGGGATCCCGGCGGTCTACATCCACAGCCTGCTGGCAACGCTCAACGATCATGAAGGCGTGACTCGCACCGGCCACTTGCGCGCCATCAACCGCAAGCGCTGGCAGCGTGCCCCTCTGGAGCAACTGCTGGAAGCCTACAGCACACCGACTCGCATCGTCTTCGATGCGCTGATCGAACGGCTGCGGATACGCCGCGAGGAATCCTGCTTCCATCCGGACGCGCCACAGAAAGTGCTCGACCTGGGACCGCAGTTCTTCGCTTTCATTCGCGGCCCGCTCTCTGACGGACGACGCCTGCTGGCACTGCATAACGTCACCGACCAGCCACAGTCGGTACACCTGCCGGAAGCTTTTGGTCAGGAACAGTGGCGCGACATCATCGGCAATACATCGCTGGATGCGGACACGGTCGTGCTGGCGCCCTACCGCAGCGCCTGGCTGGTCAATGATGGGTAATTACCCATTCTGACGCCGCAGGGAGGACGCCCTCCAACCCGTAGGCGCGATGGATCAGTCCCGCCACGCGAACCGAACAGGCCTCCCGTAGGAGTGACTTCAGTCACGATGGTGTTTCGCGGCTGAAGCCGCTCCTACAACACCTGTTGATCTACCAAACACAGAGAGAACTCATTCGCCATCGATCAACTCCCGCCACTCGAACCAAACAGGCCTCCCGTAGGAGCGACTTCAGTCGCGATGGTTTTCCGCGGCTGAAGCCGCTCCTACAACACCTGTTGGTTGACCGAACGCGGAGAGAAACTCATCCGCCATCAATCAGCTCCGGCCACGCGAACCAAACAGGCACTCCCGTAGGAGCGACTTCAGTCGCGATGATGTTCCGATAAGCGCTCAGACTTCGCCCCGGTTATCCGCCTCGACCGCGTCGTACATGCGCTCGAGCATATCCGGGAATGCCGACTGTACCCGCCCCCAGCTGGGAATGAAGGGCTTGTCGCGTGGGCTTTCAAGAAAGGTTGTGCCCGCTTCCATGATGGTCTGGGCGAACAGCTCGACCGCCTGCTCTTCACTGTGCCGATCAACGACCAGCCCATTCATCATGGCATCGTGGTAGTAGTTTTCGATCATATCGAGCGCAGTGCGGTAGTAGGTCGCCTTGAGGGTTCTGAAGCTCTCCTCGGAGAGCGTGACGCCCAGTGTTGCCAGTTTGCGGTAGAGCGCCTTGGCGATATCCAGACTCATGCGGTAGAGCCCATTGGTCGCATCGTCCGGCGACAGCGGCTGATGCTTGTGATCGTAATGATCAGCGATATCCACCTGGCAGAGCTGCTTGAAGGAGTGGTTGCGATACACCTCCGAAAGTACGCCGATTTCCAGCCCCCAGTCGCTGGGAATGCGAATGCCACCCAGCACATCGGTACGCATCGCAAACTCGCCGGAGAGCGGGTAGCGGTAGCTGTCGAGATAGTTGAGATACTCCAGCGGCCCGCAGATTTTCTTCAGCGCCCGCAGCATCGGCGTCACCATCAGCCGGCCAACCCTGCCGTTGAGCTTGCCGTCGGCAATCCGCGCGTAATAGCCCTTGCAGAACTGATAACTGAAATGAGGGTTGGCCACCGGATAAAGCAGCCGGGCCAGCAGGGTCCGGTTATAGGTGGTGATATCACAGTCATGCAGCGCCACCGCCTCGGTGCGCCCGGACGCCAGTACGTAGCCCGAGCAGAACCAGACATTGCGCCCTTTGCCCGCCTCCTGAGGGGCCAGCTCCTCGGCAGCCAGCTCGGCATCGAGCGCCTGTAGGCGCGGGCCATCATTCCAGAGGATGCGATGGCGCTGCGGCAGTCGGGAGAAAAAATCACGTGCTCGAAGAAACTGATCGCGATCCGCCCGATCCAGGCCGATCACCACTTCCGAGAGATAATCGACCTGCGAGATCTGGTCGATGATTTTCGTCAGCGCCGGACCTTCCAGCTCGGAATACAGTGACGGCAGTATCAGTCCCATCGGACGACGCTGACTGAAGCGCTTGAGATCCTGTTCCAGTGCCTCACAGGATCGGTCGGTCAGATTGTGAAAGTTGGTAATAACGCCATTCTGGTAGAAATCGCTCATACCTGCCCTCCCTGAGCGGCCTGCAAAGCCCCGAAGGCGCTTTAACAGGCACCGGGTTGGGATGATGACTCGCTCATCCCGGGATTTGTCGCCTTTGTTGTTGTCTTGCAACCTTCAGGGCAACCCTACACGCCTAGGCCTGCCGCCAAATCCGATCAACGAGGATCGGCCAGGACAATTCCCGCAGGCCCCTGGACCTTTGTAGGGTTTATGCCGCCGAACGGCAAGCAGGAATCACACACCAGGCAGTAGTCGAACCCGTTAAAAACGTCCGGAAGTAGGTATGGGTGCGATCAGGGAGGGAAAAGCAATCGCGGCTGAAGCCGCGCCTACGCCTGATAATCCAACGGGTTTGGTAGGAGCGACTTCAGTCGCGATAGGGTCGACACTCAACAGGTCGTTTGGAAAACAGCAAGCTTCCCTGTTAAGTGCAAATGCTGATGCGATTATCTTTTCGCGGCTGAAACCGCGCCTACACCTGGCAATCCAACGGGTTTTGTAGGAGCGACTTCAGTCGCGATAGGTTTGAAACCCAACAGGTCAGCCGGCAAGCAGCAAGCTTCCCTGTAAGTACAAATGCTGATGCGATTATCTTTTCGCGGCTGAAGCCGCGCCTACACCTGGCAATCCAACGGGTTTTGTAGGAGCGACTTCAGTCGCGATAGTTTGAAACCCAACAGGTCACCCGGAAAACAGTGAACGTTACTACCTGCTCAACTAGCACTGATCCAGTGCTCCAGCCCCTCGACCCACCCGTGTGGGCCATGCTCATGGGTACGATAGGTCCGCGCCTCGTCACGCACCTCAATGGGCTGATCATGCTTGCCGCGAATGATGACGGCTGCATCGACTGTATCGAACATGGAAACATCATTGGGGCCATCGCCCAGCGCAATACTGGACACGCTGGTTCCCAGGCGCTGCTCAAGGCGACTGATCAGCCAGCCACAGGCACGACCCTTGCTACAGGTTTCACCCATGACGTGATGAAAGCGGCCACCGCGGGTCAGCTCCAGCCCCGCCCCAATCAGTTCGAGTCGGAAGTGGTCCAGGGCAGTCTCACTATCCCGCCAGATCAGCGGTTCAGAGGCTTCACGCTGGCATGCTCGCCGGGCGCTCGGCTCATCAAGCCCCGTCAGCGTCATTACTTCCTGATGGGTCATGTCGGCAAACCCGCGAAAGCGCAGTGACTCTGTCTCCCGGATCGCTTCCAGTACTGTCAGGATACGAGAGCGTGAGGCGCCCAGCACCACACGGGCCCAGCCGTCTACATCGACATCTTCATTGATGACCCAACTCTCGGGGAGATAGACACACCCACCGTTTTCCGTCACGAAAGGCGCATCCAACCCCAGCTCATGATAAAGCGGCAACACTTCAGCCGCCGTCTTGCTGGTATTGAGAATGACCGGTACGTCAGCCGCCTTCAGGCGTGCCAGCCATTCAATGGCCGGGGAATGGTCATAGGTGTCGTGATCAAGTAGCGACCCATCAAGGTCGGTAAAGATCAGCAGCGGCTGGGCGAGCGAGAACATGCCGAAAGATCCTGATAAAGAGGAACACTTAATATTATTTTTATCGGCCAGCCTCTGAAAAACCATAGGTAAAAACTGTTAATCAGACACAAAAAAGGATGAAATAAGGTTCACCTAATTTAAATAATCATTCAACTCCCCGGCCAATAGCACTTCACTTGAAGCACCACCGGTATCCGGTCATCCAGGCCTGCCATTTTCTCTCGGCGCCAGCGCGCCGGGAGAGATTCAGCTCGCCATGACGAGGCCTGATAAACCTGCCAGCCGCGGGCCATCAGCCATGGCGAAACAGAAAACAGTTCACCCATTTCGGATGAACTGCCAAGAACGCTTACCCCGGCTGACACATGGATGGGGGCGAGGAATGATCGGAATCGTGATCGCCACCACTGGTAATAATGGCAACGCCACCGCCGATCAACAAATACACCAATATAGCGACTCCGATTCTAGCCATAGTGTTCCCTGCAATGTGTCTCGTTGTTTCGAACAATTGCAGAGTCATACAAAACAAAAAAACAGGTTGTGCCACTTTGATTAATAATCGAAAAAACAGTAAAAAACCATTAATTATCGAATGCCAGTTTACTTCATTGATTAATATTAAATAGCCAGCCAGGCTTCATTCTAAAGATGATCAACAACAACCCTGGCATGACTTCAGGGACGGCGCATCCGGCATATTTCCGAATAGATAATCGGAAATAAAAGCCGTCATTCTTTTGGCGTTAATGATCTTTCTCAATCACACTCTGATATGCAAAAACCACCTCCCCCTTTCAGGAAGTTTCTGCACACTTTCTTACACCTGTCTTTCCGGGGACTGTCAGTCATACTACCGACAGTACGCCGTCACCGTTCGCTTGATGAGCGCAACGGCATGATTCATCAAAGGGCGCAGTCTTTCATGGGTGGTTTCGGAGGGTAGAGTCGGAGTTGGCGATACGATAGAAAGATGAGAAATCCTATCGCAACACTCAGGGGCATTGAAAAGACGGGTGCTTTACTGCGGATCACTACGTGGCAAGTTCTGGAAAAGCGACTGTCAGAAATAAAAAAACGGCACCCCATCGGGTGCCGTTATATCGAGCTGATGCCAGGTCGGAAAAGATCAGCCAGGCTGACAGATTTCCGTATTGTTCGAATCAAAATCGAAAGCATCACCATCCGTGGCCGCGGCAACGCCTCCTCCGGTCAGAAGAAGCACCAGCGCGCTAATTCCAATCCTGTACATGGAATCTCCCTGCGTTGCGTCAAGTTTGATTGAACGCTTACAGGGTCTTACAAAAACTAAACACTCACTATGCCGTTTTGAGCGAAGTTCACAAAATTGGTCATAAGGGATCAATGGTGTTTCAATTAACCATACCAATTATAAAACTATAAAATGATCAAAAACCCATTCTTTACTTTCCTGTAAACCAAACCAATGACTCACTAGAGACTAAAACAAAAACCCAAAACAGCACTTAAAAAACAACACCATCGTCACCATAAATAACGCGATTCTCATCATGCATTTTGACTCATCTGCCATACGAAAGAACCAGACCCGTAATGACCTCATCGGCACAGCCATCTGGTAACTCTAATTAACACAATATTTTCAATCACTTAAGCCATTCCGCACCAGCACTCCACCCCGCCAGCAGCCACAAATTCAACGCGATAAGGGCAAGCACCATCAACCAGCGCCAGACAACAGGAATACGCATCAGGCCATCATGAACCGCCAGCAGCATAAACGGAATGCCCACAAGATAGCGTGGCAGTGACTCCAGCCCGGTCGCCAGAGGGATCAAAAGCATCACGCTGGCAGCCACACCCTCTGCCACACGGCCGCGATGCAATAACCACAGCGCCAGCAGCAGACCCACCACACCAGCCGATACTTCATACAATGCAACACGGCCGCCCTGCTGCCCCGGATGCTCGATGCCGTTGCGAAAGCCCCCCAGCAGAGTCTCTATTGGCCATTGCAGGGTGCGCCCCCAGGCCGCCTGCACATGCAGGAACGCCAGTGGATCACCCACATGAATCCAGAGATAGAGCATGTAGCCCAAAAGCCCCAACGGGCAGAGCGCCAACGCAGCCAAAGCGATAAACCAGCGAGGTGTCTGCTGGCGATGATGGCGCTGCCATAGCCACTGCGCCAGCAAACCGACCGCCCAGGCCACACCCACGACTCGTGAGGCAGAAAGGAACATACCAAACCCGCCAGCCGCCAGTGTCCGCCCGCGCTGCCAGCTCAGGGCACTTCCCAGCAGCAGTAGCGCGAACAGCGCCTCGGAATAGCCCGAGGCCAGATAGAAGCTGTAAGGTCCCAGACAGAACAGACTTGCGACCAGCCAGGGTGAAACCACCGAGCGTGTCATCCGGAGATAGCGCAGCAACACCAGTAGTGCGAGCAGCGCCGCCGTATTGGCAATCAACCATAACGACCAGAACGCCGATAGCCCGGTGATACTGACAAGCCCTCGTGCCAGGAGCGGATAGAGCGGGAAATAGGCCCAGTTGCTGCGACCATTGGCCAGCACTTCATCCGGCGTGAAATATCCCTGCTGGACGATGCCGATATACCAGTGGCAATCCCATTGGCAGAAGGCACTGACGGAATCGCCCTGCCACCACCCGCCCAGCAGGGCGAATACCAATCTGGAAAATATAAAAAGAGCCACCAGGGCCCATGTCCGGTTAATCTGCAATAGTGAGTCTCGGGCATGGAAAACCAATCATGTCTGTCAGGCTATAACCTCACCTGACTTCAGGCCATCATTTCGATGGTCCAGACATCTCGGCTCCCCGAGTTCGTGGAGCTGCGGTATATACAGTGAAGACACGCTATCAGCGGATTGATGAACATGCCGAGCACTCCGATCATCAGGATGGGAGTCACGACAGGCCATGAAGACCGGTGGGCACAATTCTGGCGACTATGGTAGATGGTGAACGAAAGAGAAAGGGTGGGGAAGAAACAGGAGGGAAATAACAGCAGACAAATGATGAGAGCTGCGGGTGCTCAGGCAACACCCGCAAACCTTACTGTCCCGTTACTCGGCGGAGTGCTGACGCCCGAAGGCGCGTCTCAACAGTACGATCAATGCCCCAACAACCAGGCCAAGCAGGATACAGCCCAGCAGAATCATGGAGGCTTTGGTGCCGATTTTGGAAATATTCGGCTGCTGCGAGGTCACATTGACTATTGGCGCTGCGCTATCCGACTGCTGCGCCAGAGCCTGATAGTGCTGCCCCAGTGATTGCGCATCAGCAATCATTTGCTCCAACTGGTGCGTCTGGTCATTGGCGACTTCACCCAGATGGCTTTTCAGAGTCTGATATTCTGCCTGCAGAATACGAGTCCCCAGAAAATATTGAGCAAATTGCCACTGCCCATTGGATATAACAGTCTGGGCGGGACCATTGGACATGAAGTCGTAGGGCGTCGTCGGCTCCTTGATGCCCAATATCTTTGCAGTCTCGATAGCATGTTCGAGATCACTCAACTCTGCCTTGCGTTTGGCAATGCCCTCTTGACGCACTGATTCCAGCTTTTCCTTCAGTGCATCGAGGCGATCGGCATTATCTTCCAAGCGCTGCGTTAGCAGATCAGTACGAGCCTGCGTAGCGCTCCAGTGTACATACTGCGCAAGCAAGGCAGCATCAGGCTCATCCGGAGAGTACCGATATTGCGCTTCCAGGCCTGGGTTATTCTTGCCACCCGTGGAAAAGCTGAAATGCGATATAAACTGCGACTCGTTCCACTGCTGACCGTTCAACTGCTCCGGCGAGATGGTTTGCTGAAACTGGTTGAAATTCTCGAAATCTGCAATCAGTTGGTGGTATCTCTGAAACGCCTCATCAGGTGAGAGCCCAACCCGAGCAACCTGATAAGAAGGCGTATTCGAATTATCCTTTTTGGCAGCCTGTACTTCCAGGCGTGAAAAATCATCCAACGCCTCGGGGGCAGCCGGCATCACCTGTATCGATGCCTGATACTCTTTCGTGCTCAGTAATATACTTAGCAAACCAATAGCCAAAAACACGACCACGGCAAACAGTAGCGTTTTCCAACCAGCCAGCAGGGTTCGCCACAATTCCAGCAGATCAATTTCATCATTGGAAATAATCCGCTTTTTTCCCGGCTTGTTATCTTCCATGTTTCCAAACCCTTTCAGGGATTCATTATCGAACCGTCAACACATGGAGACCCTACCAGCTTTTGCGAACGATTTTACACAATTATTAATATGCATTTTTATTAATAAAGCCTTTCAGAAAGGTCAGGAATATTATTTTTACGTCCAGCAACAGTGACCAATTATCGATATACCAAAGGTCACACTGTACTCGCTTCTGCATTTTTTCCAGCGTATCGGTTTCTCCCCGATAACCACTCACCTGAGCCCAGCCGGTTATCCCGGGCTTGACCTTATGGCGTTGCATGTAGGATTCGACCATCTCCTTGTATTGATCGTTATGCACCAATGCGTGTGGCCTTGGACCGACGATCGACATGCGCCCCTGCAATACATTATAGAATTGTGGTAGCTCATCCAGTGATGTCCGACGCAGGAAGCCACCTACCGGCGTTAAACGACAGTCGCCCTTTCGCGCCTGAGTCACCTTTCCACTGGCTTCCTGATGGACCTTCATGGAGCGGAATTTATAGACCTTGAAGCGTTTACCATTAATCCCCGTACGATATTGCTTGAACAGGATAGGGCCAGGTGAAGTGCACTTGATGGCCAAGGCAATCATCAGACATGCGGGCAGCACCAGAATGCAAAACAGGCTACCCAACACAATGTCCTCGAGTCGCTTGATCAGGCGTGCCCCACCCGCCATGGGACTAACACTCAGATCGATACTATAAAGCCCAACCACTTCACTAACCCGATGGTTGAGCAATGGCATGTCTGTCAATTCCGGAAAAAAACGAATTTCTACCGTCTGATAGCGCAGTGCAAACATCAGCTCCTGCACTACACCTCCCAGACGCAAGGGCATACAAATCCACACTTCACGACTGTTGGAAGCAGCCACTCGCCGAGCAATCGTCTCAAGGTCTGCCTGAGAGTGCTCCTGACTCAACCGATGCACCCCACTAATGGAGTAACCGGCAGCCTGCTGGGCACGCATGTGACGCGTAATATTAAGCAGCGTAGTGCCTGGGCCGATCAGAAAAACCGGGCGACGATGGCGCCCGCGCAAACGATAGGACTGCAGGGTTCGCCGTGCCAACCAACGCACACTCACTGCCATGACAAAGGAAACGGCCATGGTCAGTATGATCCACAGTCGTGAATAACGCTCTGCCACATGAGCAAAATAGATGATGGAGGTTGCAGCGACCGAAACCAGGCCCCACACCAGCATTAGACGAAAGAGGATGTCGGAGAGGCGTCGCGTGCGCCAGCGCCTGTAAGCTTCCATCGAGAGGTTCAACATCAGCACCAGCAGGGTGATAACACTCAGCGCCCAGAGATAACGCTCCTGCACCTCCTGATAACCGAACCGATAGAAATACGTCAGGATACCGGCCACGATAATCGATGCGGCATCCAGCAGCATGGCCAGAAACGGTAGTGGCACACGCTCAATCAGTAATGCTTCCTTTCCTGACACTATGCTTCTCTTTTGCTGATGATTGGGCGTTACTGCCGCCCGTAGCGGTCCTCGAAGCGCACGATATCATCTTCTCCCAGGTAGGCACCGGACTGCACCTCGATCAGCTCCAGCGGAATCTTGCCCGGGTTAGCCAGAAAGTGCTGAGCCCCCAATGGGATATAGACTGACTGGTTCTCGGTGACCAGCTGCTCTTCACCATCGATGCCGACCAGCGCCGTACCGGAAACAACGACCCAGTGCTCAGAGCGATGATGGTGCATCTGAATCGACAGCTTATGCCCCGGCTCAACGGTAATCCGCTTAACCTGGTAGCGCGCTTCCATATCCACGCAATCATATTTGCCCCAGGGTCTGAACACCTCACGATGCTGGGTAACCTCGCTGCGCCCCTGAGCCTTGAGCGATGCCACAAGCTGCTTGACCTCTTGCGCGCGATCCCGATGGGCCACCAGTACCGCATCCTTGGTTTCGATCACCATGACATTTTCCAGCCCTACCAGGCTAACGAGGCGGCTCTGGGAGTAAGCCAGGCAATCACGAGCTTCATGCAGCGCCACATCACCATGACTCACATTACCCTGTGCATCTTTTTCATTAACATCCCACACGGCGGACCAGCTACCGACATCACTCCATTCTGCCTCGAGTGGAACCACCACAGCGCTTTCAGTGTGTTCCATAACCGCATAGTCGACTGACTCCGAGGGGCACGCTTCAAACGCAGCGGCATCGATGCGCAAAAAATCGAGATCCTGATCAACATGCGCCATGCTACGGCGACAGGCATCCAGGATATCCGGCCGAGACTTTGCCAATTCTTCCAGATAACGGCTGGCCCGAAACATGAACATGCCGCTGTTCCAGAAATAGCCCCCCTGGTCAAGATAGTGCTCAGCGGTAGCGCGATCCGGCTTTTCAACAAATGCAGCGACCGGCGCATAGCCCTGATCCCTGTTCCCCTCACCGGCCTGCACATATCCATAACCGGTTTCCGGATGAGTGGGCCGAATGCCAAAGGTCACCAGATACCCTGCCTCGGCAGCATCCTGACCGCACTTCACCGCCTGTTGGAAAGCCCCCACATCCCCGATGTAATGATCCGCGGCCAGCACTAGCAGCACTGGATCATCCCCATCGGCAGTAGCTCTCAACGCCCCTAGCGCGATAGCCGGTGCAGTATTGCGGCCACAGGGTTCCAGCAGAATGCCGCCATGCTGCGCTTCCATCAGGCGCAACTGTTCTGCAGCAATAAAGCGATGCTCTTCATTACAGATCAACAGTGGTGGCTGATAGCTCAAACCCTCCAGACGAGCCAGGGTCTGCTGCAGCATGGAGTACTGCTCATCAGCCAAGGGTAGAAACTGCTTGGGATACATCGGCCGGGAAAGTGGCCAGAGCCGAGAGCCTGCCCCACCCGCCATAATAATTGGAAACATAACCTTACTATCTCATCGCTACAAACAGGCTATAGAACTATATGGAAACCACCCACCTCCGGCTTGGGGATCAGCCAGGCGCTTTCATCTTTTCAACAATGTTTGCAAAAAACGACTTTCTTTTCTGTATTATGCTTGAAGCATCATAGCTTATACTAAAACTGCCTTTTTTAAATCCCGACAAAAACTCATAGACTTCATCTTGCTGTGAAAAATATGGCACATCGAACATCTTGCTAATTGATTCAGCACTATCTATCTGATGATCATTCCTGTGTTCAGAGTACTGAGCACGCCGAGGAATCATTATAAAAGGCAGCCCTTTTTCTATAAAAGAAATCATATTACCCATCCCTGCATGAGTTATAATAAGATCAGCCTTTTCATAGTTCTCCTGATAATCATCAGGAGAGAAAAAATCTCTGACCAACAAATTATCCATGCCTTGCCCATCGATTTGGGCAGTCCCTCCTGGACCGGATTGATATATAAACTCATCATGTACCATATGCAGGGCGCAGTATGTCAGTATATTTCCCATACGCGTAAATGGCAGTTGCATACCAGCAGTGAAGAAAAAAATCATAGCAAACTACCTATATATTCAACCTTTTTGTTTTTTGCTGCTACATCTTCCCACTGACTTAGGGTGATATCCGCAAAATACATAGCCAACTTCCCGGATAAAGAAAGTTTTTTACTATTGGCAATACTATCAACCCACATTGTTTTTTTTCCAACAATTGACGCCAAAAAAATAACCAGCAGCCCTGGAGCCGCACCGGTACTCAAAACCCAGGCAGGATCCTCCTCTTTAATTATTCTATAGACTTTCAAGAACTCCGAAAACCCAATATAGAAATTTGATACATTAAAGTCTTTTATTATATAAACCTTATCCTCGGATTTTACACTCTTAGTGCTTATAAAAACCTCATCACTGAAAGAAAGGCCTTTGGCTATTCGATTGAGCTGAACCCAATGACCACCGAAAGATGCAGCATATAACACTTTCATCGATCACCTACAAAAATATTATCAAGAAGACTTTCAATCACACATTTTTCGTTATATGTACTGGCTGTTTTTACAGCATTGCCTGACATAGCCTCAACCTTTTTATTTTCTAGAGAAAGATAACTTTGAACAGCTTTAAGCAAACTCTCTGGATGACCCGGCTCAAACAAAATCCCATTGTAATTATCTATTAAATAACTTCTTATCCCAGCTATATTACTACCTACAACAGGTAGACCACATGCCATAGCCTCTATCCCAACTAAACCTAGGCTCTCGCGTTTGCTAGGAAAAATGAAAGCATCTGCCGAGCTATAAAACTCTGACAACTCACAATGATTCATACTAGGAAAATACCGGACAAAAACATTTTTTTTTGAGTTAGCAGTAGCTATTTTAGAACTCAAAAAAGAAAGTGCTTTTTCACCGCCATTTCCTATTATATCTATTTTTAGCATTGTACTCCATTCCCCAAGCACCAAGGCATCCAACAGATCAAAAACCCCTTTCTCATGATTTATCCTTCCCACATACAACATCCTTTTCTCATTTCCATGAGAAATGCCAATTTTATTTTTAAAAATATTTAAATCAACTCCACCAGACGGGCTAATCAAAATTTTTCTTTGCGGCACATCGTATATCTCAACCAACATTTCTTGTGCGTAATCTTCTGAAGGACAAACCACCAAATTAGAAAGATTCAAAGATTTTCGACATAACCAAAATTTGACCTTTCTTTTAAACCCAGAAAGATTATCTAGATACAAATCCGAGCCATGGGCATTTAAGACCAAGAATCGCTTTCTAAAAATATTAGCTAAAATTATTGGAACAGATACATGAGAAATATAATGTGCATAAACAACGTCTTCACCACCAACTATATACAAAACAAACGACCTGATGTAAAAGATGATGTAGGAAAATAGCTTCAGAACACCAGACACTTTCTTTAGACTTACTAAACTGACTTTTACCTTATGCCTTCTTATTCCATCTACTATCCTTTTGACAAAGATTCCATACTCTGGATACTTATCCGAAGGATACATATTGGTTATTACCAAAATCCTTTTTTGAAACTCCACAACTATCACCTTAGCCGATAGAACAAAAAAGCCAGATATGGTGAAGCCACACCTGATGTAAGAAAGTGGCCGGAAGTATTACTCATAAACACTACAACGAGAAAAGCCAAAAATTTGTATATCGAAACTTTGCCCTCCCTTATTCCTGAGCTGCTACCCAATCTAAAAATCCCGAATAAATAAACAACAAACAAAGGTACTCCCAACAACAAAACCAAATCTGGAAAATCTATCTCTGACCTGTACAATGAGACAGGATAGCCTCCTAATAACAAATAGAGATAATTACTAGGCAAGATATCTCTTATTATATGCTCCAACTTCTGGTCCCTATTCGACAACATCAGAGATATCAAGTTTTGATTGTTATAATTCTCAAACTGAATTCGAAAATAGTCAAAGCTGGAATTGATCGATTCACGGAAAGAAGAATTTAGAAAGTATAACAATAAGGCAAAAACTCCCATCAAGAAAGATAAAACAAAGCATAGCCCTAAAGCTTTCATGATCCCTTTTTTGGAGGTAAAATATACAAAACAACAAAGTAATAAGCCAATGATAGCAGCTTTAGTTCCTAACAAAAGAGTCGCAGCCGCACCTATTAATAGCCAACTCCATTTCTTATACCCCCCGTTGCCTAAATAAATTTTATAGAATCCAAGCAACACTCCCGTTATAAATAGGGCAGATGCTTCATTCTGAGCCCATACTACACCTTTATAACCTGCTCTCCCTGAGCTCACAGGATAACTACGGAAAAGATCAATAGAAAATATTGCTCCTACGAGAACAAAAACAAAATAAGTCAACAAACTACACATTATTACTTTTTCGAGAAGCAATTCTTTATCAGGACTCAACTCTTCTTGGAAAAATTTATAAAATAAAAACAAGCCGAAAACTTTTATCAGCATATTCATACTTTGCAGGAAAGCACCAGTATCATATAACCCTACTCCAACCCAAATGAGTGAAGAAGCAACTGGCAGACCAAAAAGCAAAAACAAAAATAATTCTTTTGTTTTTAACCTACAACCATAGCCCACAAAGATAAGAGCACAAAAATAGACAACCCCCCTCAGAATCAAAGAGACTCGCGAATAAGAATAATCGTTATTATGCAAATATACAGAAACGAAGTCCGCTATCGGCATAAAAAGAAATCCGACAGCAATAACCCAAAAAAACCATCCTTTGCCTCGAACTCTCTCCAAAGGGTATTGCATATTTCACTCACCCCTTATGTTTTCTTTGGTATAATTGAAAAAACAAGGTATGTAATTATTTGCTATTCTACCCAAAAACTTTAGCTTCGACATGTAAACGGGCGGAGTATAGCAATTTACAAAATTCTCTGACCTTAGTTTTTTTACTTTCCCATATTTTTTCTCATCAACTTCTTTCCATAACTTCACGAAAGAAACCTCACGACCAACCTCTTTAGGGTCGAGGTGAAAGAAAAAAGTAAAAACAGCCGGGTTAAACATAAGAGGAACAACGGTATTAAAAATGGCGTTCAGTGTATTTCCACCGAATATCGCATGCCTACCGCCTCTTCCATAAAAACACTCATAATAAGAAACCTTATGAAGTGGCGCCAATTTCAAGCTGCCGGTTCTTCTTGAATAATCAGACCATATAGTTTCAAAATCTTTATCATCAAGATCTTTGAGTCTATCTTTCAGCAGTGAAGACTCAGACTGATATGAAACAAGACTGGGGAAGAATTTTTTAAATTCCGCACCGACACCTTTGCCGAACAAAAAAGTGCCCCGCTGCAACACATCACCCAGATATCCATCCAAACATACATGAGTATCTGAAATATGCTTAAAGGCTTCACCATAAGCACTTACAAGATTGATATTTGTTTTACCTGCCCCGCAAACAAAGTAATCGTACAACTTATCCTTTTCTTCCATTTTATTACTCAAGAAGCGAAAGCTATAATGATACAGTCCAAGCTCTTTTGCGATCGTTCGTCCAGCTTTGATATCAAATGCATTTTCGGGACCCCATGTGTAAGATTTAGCTGCATCACCTACAATAGCAATTAGGCGTGAATCAAATCCTGAAGATATAGGCACATGTTTTTCTTTTTTATCCCAAAAACCACTAATATAATTCATGTAATCGATGGCTTGACGATAAGAGTGCACGTATGCGGTATTTTTATTGCTTATCACCACCTCTTCACTTCTTGTCTCTCCGCTACTAAAGAGTAAATCTCCAGAGCACAGCCTTTTTACACTACTATCCAGACACTCTACTCCCGGAATATAGTTTATTTTTTCCAGCAACCTGTTATTCTTTTTATCTCTTTCTTTAACAAGTCTTTTGGCTGAAGCAGAAACAACGACATTACCGTTATCTATCTTATAATAACTGGAAGACAATCCCATTGGATCAGAAAAGACTACATATCTGTTATCAGCTTTGGAGAGATAAAAGGCTGTGAAGACGCCATGTTCAATAGACCTAATAACATTGTGGGGCTCATTCTTTTTCAGCTCTTCCAAGAGAGCTTCGAGATCATTCTTTTTTCCATTCAGAATAAACCATCCTGCCACTCCTACAATATTATCCTCTGTTTCTAATATAGGTTCACAACTCCACTCTCTGGGATCATAAAAAACTTTGAACACAATTTCATCAACCGAAACGTTTACCTCTTTACTTGTCTTTATTTTATTGAGGACGAAGTCATCAATTTCCGCATCCGATTCCACATTAATATACAGTGCGTGCATTCAAAATCTCCCAAACCTGCTTTTTTACATAGAAAAATCTGGCAATATAGAAAACCAAGTAAACAAGGAGACAGAGAAGCATGCCCGTATCTACGCCCCCTCCTATGTATAAGACAAGATAATATGCCATTACAGCTATAGTTATGCCCAATGCATTTATTGACAGGAGTTCTTTTGACTTCCCATAAAGTCCGGCTATATGCATATAAATCAAAGATATTTGACCCACGAAAAGGTAAAAACATATAAGGGAAAAGGCAGCAAGCCGTTCTATTCCTATTCCTTCCTCAGAAAATACATTAAAATAACTCCATACAACCAATAAGGCACTAACCATAGCCAGAAAAGAAATCAATACTATTGTTTTCTGCGCGAACAAAACATTAGAGGTATTGGCTGATGTAATCTCTTTCAACTTATAATTGAAATATGCTCTAGGAAAAAGCAGGGTTACACTAGCCAGTGAAACAACGAGTGTATAGAGCCCCTCTCCATGTCCTTCTCCCGAAGATATCAAAAGAGGAATAAGGAAAACGAAGCCAGAACTTAAAAGGTTTATTCCACCTATACCCAAACCTTCCCAATAGGCTCCATCATCATTTTTGGAAAACTTGTATTTGGACCCACTTGCTATAGCGCCAAAGAAATAAAAAAAACTGAGTGCCGCGAAATAAAAAATTGCCCACATAATGCCAAAACCAAATAATAGTAAAACCAGGAAGCCTGAGTACAATATTGCTTCAAACAACAAGGAAAAATATATTTTTTTCCTGTAGAAGATATAATTTCTTGCATAAAGATATAAGGCGTACCCGAGAGACATTAACAGCGCCTGCCATCTAATGGCACTGCTCAACCACATCAGAGATAACAATGATACTATTATATACGTCCCTGCTGAATAGAATATTTGGTTTCCTGCAGATTGGTTATTTGTTTCCTTCTTTATTGCTGTAACCGAAAACCCCAAGGAAACCAAAAGAGAAGATAGTTGAGCATAATTCCATGCAATAGCCAAATCAGATAGGCTTTCGGCTTTTATAAAAAAGCTTCCAAGCATAAAGACACATAATCTGCCAACACCGGGGCTACTTGTTACAACCAACCATATGAGCTTATTTGTCATTTAGCCTTACCACAATTTCCCATCTCAATTTATCGAGTCTTATTACAACTATCCGAATGTCTTCTTAGCCAGCTTGAGATGGCAGAAATAAGTGAATGATTATGATATACGGACATGCTACCGCCCGGGAATTGGTTCCGGGCTATTTCCAGACCCTGATTGCTGCTTCCAGACACACACTTGCCTTGCTCAAGAAGCGTGTCTGTTGAAATACCCATTCCTCGACATGAGATTCTACGCAACTGACCTACTGAAGGACCAGCATTCAGAAGCACATCAATCAGCCCTACCCCTGGATTTTTTCCTTTCGCAATAGGTAATTAGACTTTGATACGTACCAGAAAGATACCCTTGGAGACATCAGGTATTAGCTAAAGGGGTCCCATATGCCTAATAACTATCAACATTAAAAAAGCCATACCTCAAAGGCATGGCTTTCGAAACATCTTGCAGAATTGCTTCAGGAATACACCGGCAACCGCTTGCAGATCGCCTCGACCTGCTCCTGCACCTGCTGCTCAGCCACACTGCTGTCACCCTGCTGCATGGCATCGAGGATATCGCAGATCCAGCCGGCGAGATCACGACATTCGGCTTCACTGAAGCCGCGCGTGGTGACGGCCGGCGTGCCAATGCGTAGCCCGGAAGTCACAAATGGGCTCTGCGGGTCACCCGGCACCGCATTCTTGTTAACGGTGATGTGCGCCCGGCCCAGTGCGGCGTCTGCGTCCTTGCCAGTCAGGCCCTGTTTGACCAGCGAGAGCAGAAAGAGGTGATCCTCTGTACCACCGGAGACCACGTCGTAGCCGCGCTCGATGAACACACCTGCCATCGCCTTGGCATTTTTGACCACCTGCTGCTGATACTCGCGGAAGGCGGGCTCCAGTGCTTCCTTGAAGCAGACGGCCTTGGCAGCAATCACGTGCATCAGCGGGCCGCCCTGCTGCCCCGGGAATACGGCCGAGTTGAGCTTCTTGTAGAGGCTCTCATCGCCATGATTGGAGAGAATCAGGCCGCCACGTGGGCCGCGCAGTGTCTTGTGTGTAGTGGTCGTCACCACATGCGCATGCTCGATCGGGCTGGGATAAACGCCAGCAGCGACCAGGCCAGCAATGTGGGCCATATCCACCACGAACCAGGCCCCGATTTCATCGGCAATGCTGCGAAAGCGCGCCCAGTCGATGATCTGCGAGTAGGCCGAGAAGCCGGCAATGATCATCTTCGGCTGGTGTTCGCGTGCCAGCTGAGCTACTTCGTCATAATCGATCAGGCCAGCGTCATTCAGGCCGTACTGCACGGCGTTGTAGTGCTTGCCGGAGAAACTGGGCTTGGCCCCGTGGGTCAGGTGGCCGCCGGCATCGAGGCTCATGCCGAGAATGGTGTCGCCGGGGGAGACCAGCGCCTGAAAAACCGAGCTGTTGGCCTGCGAGCCGGAGTGCGGCTGCACGTTGACGTAATCGCAGCCGAACAGTTCGCAGGCACGGTCGATGGCCAGCTTCTCGACCTTGTCGACGTACTGGCAGCCACCGTAGTAGCGCTTATCCGGATAGCCTTCGGCGTATTTGTTGGTCAGCTGGGTGCCCTGGGCCTGCATCACCCGCGGGCTGGTGTAGTTCTCGGAGGCGATCAGCTCGATGTGCGCCTCCTGACGGGTGTTTTCTTCCTCGATGGCGTGCCAGAGCGTGTCATCGAAACCGGCAATGGTCATGTCACGGGTGAACATGGGCTAACCTCGGCAACAGGGGGGGAATCGGCACAGCATTGCGCGGTGAGGCCGCACAAGCGCAATTGAGCGCCATGATACACAAGGCCTTGTGGGGTTTCACATGCACGTACGTCATCGAGTTGTTCAAAAGCGCTCAAGGTAGATGGTATGGCAGTAGTAAAGATTTTGAGGTATCAACTGCTTGTAAGAAGACTTATTGATGTCCATCCAAAGCAAAATCGTGTCATGCGCATATAACATGGTTACAGGAATCCAACCAGTTTTTTCAAGCATCAGGGAATAGTCTGTTATATCGTTCGCCGCAGTTTTACCCGATGTCACTGCTTGTACCAGGCGAGATTACCAAGGATTCCACTTGATCAGCGCCCTTCCCCTGCCCTCTCAGCCACACCATCACTCGAAAACCGAGCGCTGGTGTCATTTGATCGGTCTTGTCTCACTGTTCATCTATGCCTTTACCTGGCAGCTGAGTCTGGATATTTCGCGCTCCTTCGAGCCGCTGATCATGCTGGTCTATGTCATTGCGCTGTGCGCTCATCCACAGCGGTTACACATGCTGCGCGATCCGCTCTGGGGCCTGCTGGGCATCTGGGTTGTGCTGCAGTTTGTCACCATTCCGATTGCCAATGCGCTGTTTCCGGATCATGCCGATGCGCAGATCAAGGATATGCGCCATCTCTCCAAGGTATTTTTCATTCTGCCGATTGCGTGGCTGCTGGCCGGGCGCACGCGTAATGGGCTGTGGATGCTGAGCCTGCTGTTTGTCGGCATGCTACTGGGGGGGCTTTTCCTGGGCGAGAGCTGGAGCACGCTGGCGCACTATATTCAGGCAGGCAAACGACCAAGGCTCGGCTTCAAGAACTGGGAGCATGCCGGCGTCTGTGCTGGCGTGATGATGATTGCGCTGAGCTGTTTTCTGCCACGCTTTCTACGCTGGAGTGGTTCGCTGGATAGCGGGCTGATGCACTGGGGAACCAGACTGGGCTACACGCTGGCCGTAATACTGGCCGTTACCGGCTGGCTGATCACGCGCACTCGAGCCAGCTGGCTGGGGATCGTGGTGATTCTGCTCATTGCCCTGATTGGCGTGCTTTGGCTGCTGGGGCGTGGGCATGTGCGTTCGCGGCGCACCCGTTTCGCCATCCTTTATGGGTTTATCGGGCTGGCGCTGGTCATGACGGTGATCGGCGCTCTGTTTGGTGATGCCATCATTTCCAGGGTATTTGCCGAGCACCATGTCGTGCTGGAGGTGCTTTCAGGCGATCTTTCCAATGTGCCCTATTCCAGTATTGGCTTTCGTATTCATGCGTGGCACTACGCCCTGCAACTGATTGCCGAACGCCCCTGGTTCGGCTGGGGGCCGCAGAGCCATATTCCACTGCTGTTGAGCGCGCCCAATCCAGAGCTAAAGGCACAGGCCGTTAGCGAAAACCTGACCCACTTTCATAACAGCTATATCACCCTGCTGGTCGGTAACGGTGTGCTCGGTTTTGCCATGTTCGTGGCGATAGCCGGCGTGGTGGGCCGTGCGGCCTGGCAGAGCTGGCGCCAGGGCGCTATGCCCAATGATGTCATGATCTTCCTCAGCCTGTTTTTCATCTTCTGGGTGATCGTCAATTGCTTCGAGAGTTATGTCGGGTACCGCACCGGTATCTATCTGGATGGGTTGATTGGCGGGCTGGCCTACAGCTATGCGATGCGTCTCCGGCTGGAAGGCATGAACAAGGCAACGAGCAAAACCGGAAAAATCACAAGAGAAAACGGTTAATCACCCATTTTGGGTTAAGCAACCTCTGATAAGCTGCGTCGCTTTGTGAATCAGTGGCGCAGTATCAGTGACAACCGCGAAACATCGACTCGATATAGATGGAGTACTTTGTATCAGCCTGCAGGAGCGCTCGGATCGTCGGGCGCTGATTCAGCAGGAGTTTGCCGGATTCGATCACGAGATCGAGTTCGTGAAGGTCAGGCGGGATGAACAAAACCCGGTACGGGGCTGTTACCTGTCTCATCAGCGCTGTGCGGCCCTGGCTCTGGAACGCGGCTGGCAGCGAGTACTGATTCTCGAGGATGATGCCACCTTTCTACCCCCCACCCCGCGACAGATCCAACGGCTTAACCGGTTTTTGCGCGTTCGCCGCCCGGAGATCTGCTATCTCGGTGGCATGCTGGGCCGCATGTGGAGAATTCCATGGCCCGGTGTAGTCCGTGCCCGATTGAAGGGTACGCAAGCCTATATTCTTTCTTCTCGCGGCTGCCGACGACTGCTTGGGCATGAGTGGTATGGCAAGGCCATTGATGGCCACTACTGCCGCCATTTTCGTGCTTACGCCACCTATCCCATGATTTCCATGCAGCAACCGGAATCGGCGGCGAGCAGTGACATCATGGCCTATCGCCTAGAGCGGCGGGCCGCAACGCGCTGCAAGGATGAGGATTACTGGGCGACCAATTACGCCAGGCAGGCGAGCAACCTGCGAAAGCACTGGGCCAGAACGCTGTTGATGCGGTTCTGAGCGCCGGACAAAACCTGATCGCGACTGAAGTCGCTCCTACAACACCCCTTCGGCTTTGGCTGAGAAAGTAGCGCCGGGCGTCACCCAACTGCGGTGATGAAGCGCGTCCGCGGGGGCATGGCAACCTGCGCTACTTTAGGAGCGGCTTTAGCCGCGAAAACCGAATCGCGACTGAAGTCGCTCCTACAACACCCCTTCGGCGTTGGCGGGAAAAATAGCGCCGGGCATCACCCAACTGCGGTGATGAAGCGCGTCTGCGGGGGCATGGCAACCTGCGTTACTGTAGGAGCGGCTTTAGCCGCGAAAATCCAATCGCGACTGAAGTCGCTCCTGCAGAGCCAGGCGCTGGTGGCGTTGCAGGAGCGACAGGGGGCGGTCAGCCGCCTCCGAACAGGGTGCCCAGTTCGCCGGTAATCAGCAGGTGGGTGAGAATCGAGAGCACATAGCCCAGGGCAATGGCCGGCGTCCACTTGAGGTGCGAGACGAAGGTGTATTTGCCCTTTGCCTGCCCCATCAGCGCGACACCCGCGGCCGAACCGACCGAGAGCAGGCTGCCCCCGACCCCGGCGGTCAGCGTGATCAGCAACCACTGCGCCTTGTCCATGTCCGGGTCCATGTGGAGCACGGCAGCCATGATCGGAATGTTATCCACGATGGCAGAGAGAGCCCCGATCAACCCATTGGCGATGGTGGGGCCAAGCATGCCGTAGAGGAAGTTCGAGGTCACGCTCAGATAGCCGATGAAGCCAAGACCGCTGACACAGAGAATCACACCGTAGAAAAACAGCAGCGTGTCCCACTCGGCATCGGCAATATGCCCGAAGATATTAAAGCGTTCGCGATCCTCGATGCGGCCGGCCCGCTCTTCAATCTTGACCGGTGTGGTCTCGTCTTTCTGCTGCCACTCTTCGACCTGAGACTCCCAGCGCTCGTTGGTCTTCATCAGGTAGTACATGTAGAACTTGAGATACCCCAGCCCCAGCATCATGCCCAGGAAAGGCGGCAGATGAAGCACCTGATGGATCACGACCGCCGTCACCACGGTTGCCACGAACAGGGCAATCACACCCAGCGCACCACGCCGCATGGCCATCGAGTCACCGGTGGCCTCGGGTTTGCCATGCGGCAGAAAGAAGTGCATGCACAACGCCGGTACGATCACATCGACCAACGCCGCCGGGAAGAGCTCGAAAAAGCGGGCGAAGCCGAGCTGACCGGCCTGCCAGACCATCAGCGTGGTGATATCGCCAAATGGGCTGAACGCACCGCCGGCATTGGCTGCCACCACAATGTTGACGCAGGAGATGGCGACGAAACGCGGGCTGTCACGACCCACGGCCAGCACCACGGCAGAGAGCACCAGCGCTGTCGTCAGGTTATCGAGAAACGGCGACAGGAAAAACGCCAACCCCCCGGTGATCCAGAACAGCTTGCGATAGCTGTACTCCCGACTGGTCAGCCAGTTGCGCAGCGCCTGAAACACGTGGCGATCCGTCATCGTATTGACGTAGGTCATCGCCACCAGCAAAAACAGGAACAGTTCGGTAAATTCCGCCAGACCGTCGACCAGGGCGCCTTCCACGGCTTCCTGATCGCCTCCGTGGAGGGTATAGGTCAGCGCGACCAGCGCCCAGATGATACCGGCCGTGAAAACGATCGGCTTGGACTTGCTGAGATCGGTAAACTCCTCGGTCGCCACCAGCACGTAGGCGACCACGAACAGCACCAGGGCCAGTATCCCTTCCCAGCGAGTGGTCAGATCCATCGGTCCGGCGCTGGCTGCCAGCGCCATGGAAGGCATCAGCGCTGCCAGCAGCAGCACCGTCACGGTCTGTATCGTTCGTCTCATCAGTTCGCTCGTCGGAGGGTGAACATCCTTGCCTGACTGAAACCAGTCTTAAACACCAATCCCCCATGATGGCCCAATCAGGCGCCGAATTCGAATCCGAGCGTAACGAAGCGGCCATTTCGGCAAATTCAGGCTTCACCCAGTAACTGCAGACTGGCCATGGGTGCCTGGCGTCTGAGCGGTCGCGACAGCAGATAGCCGATGCCCCCGATCAATAGCGCTCCGCCCAGCGGCAGGGTCAGCCAGAGCCAGAGGTGCCAGCGTGGCGTGAAGTCGAGCCAGCCTGCATAGAGTACCGCCGCAGTGCTTTCTGTCAGCGCTGCCCCCAGCAAGCCACTGGCCAGCCCAAGCAGCAGAAACTCGCTCGCCTGAGTGCGCGCAAGCTGGCGATTGCCGGCACCGAATACCCGCAGTAGCGCGCCTTCATGGGCCCGGGCCGGCCGGCTGGCAGTGAGCGCGGCATAGAGCACGGCAATCCCGGCCAGCAGCACCAGTCCCAGAATCAGCTCGATGGCCTGTGCGACCTGGCCCAGCAGGTTGCGTACCTGGCCGAGAATGGCATCGATATCCAGAAGCGAGACCGAGGGGAAGCGCTGAATCACCGAGCCGAGTTGCTGCTGCGCGCTGTCATTCAGATAGAAGGACGTAATATAGGTATGGCTGAACCCCGATAGCGCACCGGGCGGAAAGATCACGAAAAAGTTGGGCCTGAACGACTCCCAGTCCACTTCGCGCAGACTGGTGATCTGCCCCGAGACTTCCTGACCGGCGACATCAAAGGTCAGCCGATCCCCAAGCGCCAGCCCGAGATCCCGCGCGAACCCCTGCGCCACCGAGATCGGCGGTAGCGATTGCTCGCCGGCGCCCTCGCCAAACCATTCACCGCTGCTGAGCGGATTATTGGCCGGCGGTGCGGCGCTCCAGGTCAGATTGGTTTCACGCTGCAGCTTGCCATCGTTGCGCTCGCCTTCGGGCACAGCATCACGTGCAGTCTCGCCATTGATGGCCACCAGCCGCCCCCGCACGATGGGGTACACCTGCGAGCGCTGATCGGTCAGTTGATCGATGGCGTCAATGAAGGCGTCCCGCTGGCTCGGCTGAATATTGATGGCGAACTGGTTGGGGGCATCCGCGGGCAGTTGCTCCTGCCACTGAGTGATCAGATCGCTGCGCACCAGGGTGATCAGTGCCATCAGCGCAAAGGTCACGGCAAAGGCGATGATCTGGCCAAGACTCGAACTGCGCCGTCTGGCCAGCTGGCGCCCGCCCAGGCGCAGATTGAGAGGCAGATGAGGGGTCAGTGCCAGTAGTGCCGCCAGCAGGCCCCGGGCGACCCACCAGAGTATCGCCAGCGCGACCAGACCGCCCAGCAGCAGCCCCAGTGAGAGCATGAAATCCCGACTGTAGAGCCACAGCAACGCCCCGAAGACCAGACTCGCCACGGTCACGATCAGCCAGCCCGCGGCGGGCAGAGGATCCAGTTCGCGACGCAGTACCTTGAGCGCACTCACCTGGCGCAGCCGCAGCAGGGTCGGCCCGGCAAATCCGACCAGTACCGCCATCGCAGTCAGGACACCCAACAGCAGTGGCAAGGGCCCCGGTGGGGGTAACTCGAGCGGCAGCAAGCGGGTCAGCACCGCCAACAGCGCCCACTGCCCGACCAGCCCCAGCAGCGCGCCGCCAACGGCGGCCAGCAGGGCCAGTAGCGCCAGTTGAGCGGCAAACAGACGGACCAGCTGGCGCTGCCGGGCACCAAAACAGCGCATCAGCGCCGCGGTATCAAGATGGCGATCGACATAGCGCCGGGTGGCCATCGCCACCGCCACGCCGGCCAGCAATACCGCCGCCAGCCCGGCAAGGCTGAGGTACTTCTGCGAGCGCTCCAGCGCCCGGCCAATGCGCGGGCGATCCTCGCGCACGTCCATCACTCTGATGCCGCGGTCACGCCATCGATCCAGCTGATCGTCCAGGCTTGCCAGCTGGGCGGGCGTCCCCTTCGCCAGCAGCCGATAGGTGGCGCGTGACCCGGGCTGGATCAGATGCGTGGTGGCCAGTGTACTGCCGCTGAGCATCACGCTCGGATTGAAGCCGGCCAGGCCGACATCCTGATCCGGCTCCTGCAGCACCCAGGCCGAAACGGTCAATGACTGATCGCCCAGCGTGATTTTTTCACCCAGTGACACACCGAGTGCCCGTCCAAGGCGCTGTTCGATCCAGACATGGCCCGGCGCAGGCAGTCCGCCGGCTGATTCACGCCCCTGACCGCGATCAATAGTGACCTCGCCATAGAGCGGATAACCGGGGTTGACCGCCTTCAGGCTTGCCAGCTGGAACTGATCACCATGTCCGGCCATGGAGGCTGTCGTGGTCTGGGCAGTGACGGTCATGCCGGCGTGTTCGAGCGTTTCAATCACCCCGTCATCAAAGGCACTGCCCTTGACCAGCACCAGATCGCCTCCCAGCAGCTGGCCGGCCTGACGGGCCATGGCATGATCCACCCGATCGAGAAAGAAGCCGATCATGGTGGTCGCGGCCACTGCCAGTGTCAGCGCCAGCAGCAAGGCCCGCACATCGGCGGCCCGCAGATCACGGCGCACCCCGCGCCATGCCATCGCCAGAATTTTCATCGGCCAGGCTCCCGGCTCGTTTCCGGCTCGAGATGCCGAGGGCGTAGCTGACCCGCTTCCAGCTCCAGCGCTCGATCACAGCGGGCAGCCAGTGCCAGATCATGGGTCACCAGCACCAGCGTGGTACCGGCCTCACGATTCAGACCAAACAACAGTTCAGCCACCCGGGCGCCAGTATCACGATCGAGATTGCCGGTCGGCTCGTCGGCAAATACCAGACGGGGGTCGGCTACGAAGGCACGGGCAATCGCCACGCGCTGCTGTTCGCCGCCGGAGAGCTGTTTGGGCAGATGATGCAGACGCTCGCCGAGTCCGACCCGTTCGAGCCAGTGCCGGGCGGCCGAAGTATCAGCACCGGCCCGGGTCAGCTCCAGAGGCAGCAGCACGTTTTCCAGCGCCGTCAGAGTGGGCAGCAGCTGGAAGTTCTGGAACACAAAGCCGACCTGCCCGGCACGCAGTTGTGCGCGGCCGTCTTCATCCAACTCGTTCATGGCGCGCCCGAAAAGCTTCAGTTCACCGCCGCTGGGCGCATCCAGCCCTGCCAGCAGTGACAACAGGGTCGATTTACCGGCCCCCGAACTGCCGAGAATCGCAACGCTCTCTCCTGCCATGATCTGCATCGTCACCCCAGCCAGAATGGTCAGCTGGCGCTCGCCACTGGCGACCGTTTTGGTGAGTGCCTGCGTTTCCAGCACGGTCTCGGCTGTATTGTGACGGGTTTCTTCAGGTCGATTTTGGGCCACACTGGAAGGATGACGCTGATCGATCCCTGATTGCGGAGACGACATGACGAGTATTCCCCTGCGATGGTTACCGGTGGTCCTGCTGCTTGCCCTTTCCTGCCTGCCAGCCCTAGCGCGCGCCGAAACCCTTATGGTTTTGGGCGATAGCCTGAGCGCAGCGCGCGGTATCGAGCGCAACCAGGGGTGGGTCAATCTGCTGCGCGAGCGGCTGGGCGATGAGCAGACAGTGGTCAATGCCAGCATCAGTGGCGATACCACTGCTGGCGGCCTGGCGCGCTTGCCCGAGGCGCTTGAGCTCCATCAGCCGGATATCGTACTGCTCGAACTCGGCGGCAATGATGGCCTGCGTGGTCTCTCGCTTGAGCAGATGAAGGCCAATCTGGCGCAGATGATCGAAAAGAGTCAGGCTGCCGGTGCACGGGTCGGATTGCTCGGTATACGCATCCCGCCGAATTACGGGCCGGCCTATACAAAAGCCTTTCGCGCCATCTATCCCGAACTGGCCCGGCAGTACGAGATACCGCTGGTCCCCTTCCTGCTGAAGGACGTGGCACTGCATGATGATCTGATGCAGAACGATGGCATTCACCCCAATGCCGCGGCCCAGCCGATTCTTCTCGATAACGTTTGGCCGCTGGTACAAGGATTGTTGCAAAAGCCGAATCCCGCCACTGCTCGGCAGGCTGACTCACAGCATGAGGCCTCCTGATTCAGGGCGATTTCAGCTGCGAGCGCAAAATCATCGCGACTGAAGTCGCTCCTACAACAACCTCTTGCAGCGCTCCATGCCAATGATCGTGTTCAAGGCAGACGCTCAGGTGGAGATAGCTGCGCGATCAAGGTCATATTCGAGAAGGCAATCTCAGCCAACGCCTCTGTAGGAGCGGCTTCAGCCGCGAGGAGTCTTCCCGCCTGGATGCGCGGGATCGCGACTGAAGTCGCTCCTGCAACAACCTCTTGCAGCGCTCCATGCCAATGACCGTGTTCAAGGCAGACGCTCAGGTGGGGGTAGCTGCGCGATCAAGGTCATATTCGAGAAGGCAATTTCAGCCAACGCCTCTGTAGGAGCGGCTTCAGCCGCGAGGAGTCTTCCCGCCTGGATGCGCGGGATCGCGACTGAAGTCGCTCCTGCAACAACCATTGCCGTTATTTTGCCCCGCTGGAGATCAGCTCATGCTACCAGGCTCTTTCCGTTTCATGCCCTCCCCTAAAGCTTTTTCGACTGCTGCCGTAGGAGCGGCTTCAGCCGCGAAAATGTCTTCACACATCAATGAACTGCATCGCGACTAAAGTCATTCCTACAGCAAATGCAGCAATATTCCTTGCTCATGGAAACAGCTTGAACCGCAAGGTCTCCCATCTGGCCCGCATGTCATGTCGACGGGCATAATCGGCCGCTATCGATTCGGGTTACAGGAAGGATCACATGACCGAGAAACGCTCTTCCTTTGTTGCCGCCTATCGTCTGGACGGCCAGGGCGGCGGACAGATGCTGACTCACGATGAACTGGCCGCGGCCTGGGCAACCGATGCCTCCCCTTTATGGATGCATCTGGACTTCACCCATGATGATGTCGACCGTTACCTCAATGACATCGCCGAACTTGATGAGAATATTGTCGAGGCCTTGCTGGAGGAGGATACCCGGCCACGGGTCGCGCACTTTCCCGGCGGGATCAATACCACCCTGCGAGGTATCAATCTCAACCCCGGGGCCTCGCCTGAAGATCTGATCTCGCTGCGCGTCTGGATTACCGCCAATCGGCTGATTACGGTACGTCGGCGTCCGCTACAGTCAATCCTGCGAGTGCGGGAATACCTTGATGCCGGTGAGGGGGCACGGACGGTCTCCGAACTGTTTGCCGGCATGGCCGATGCCATGGTGGATCGGGTCGGCGAAAGAACACATCAGATTGATGACTGGCTGGGCGACCTGGAAGAGAAGCAACTTGAAGATGCCCCCGTCGACAGTGATGACATTACCCGCATTCGTCGCCCGCTGATCACCCTGCGCCGCTTCATGGACCCCCAGTATCACTGTCTCTCCCAACTGGCTGAAATCAGCCTGTTCGATGAGACCGGTCGACTCTGGCTGCGCGAGGCTGCCAACCAGCTCTATCGCTATGTCGAGGATTTCCGGGCGATGCAGGAGCGCGCGCTGGTGATGCAGGAGCAACTGCGCAATGATCAGGACGAGAGACTCAATGCGCGCATGTATCTGCTGGCCATCATCACCACCATTTTCCTGCCACTGGGCTTTCTCACCGGCCTGCTGGGCATTAACGTCGGCGGTATTCCTGGCGCAGATAATCCCTGGGCCTTCACCATCTTTGTGGTGCTGGTGCTGGCCATCGTGCTCCTGCAGCTGCTCTTTTTCCGCAAGCGCCACTGGTGGTAACCATGATACAGGGCAGCTCAGCGATCCGTGTGCCCGAGGTCGCGTTCGGGATCGAGGCGATCACGCACCAGCCGCTTGAGCACCTTGATATCCGGAAAGCCCCCGTCGCGCTTGCGCTCCCAGAGCACTTCCCCTTCATCGGTGACGATTTCGAAATGCCCCCCATGGCTGGGTGCCAGCGCCACCTGTTCCAGATCTTCGCCGAAGGTAGACAGCAGCTCCTGCGCGTACCAGCCGGCGCGCAGCAACCAGTTACATTGAGTGCAATAGTGCAGCGTAATGCGCATGGCATCTCTCCTTCATGATCAGCACAGTGAATCGAATACCGATATTTGGCGGCAATCTTTCATGATTCGCGTCCGTGGGGCTTGCCGATCACGATGCTGTTGGTAAAAATCGGCAACAGTTACGTTTAAAGGCCTTTTCATAAGCAAATAGATAATAAAGGCCATAAGTTATCAACTGAATTAATACAAGGATGTTCCACGCCATGAGTAATCCCCCCATGATCAGCCCGGAGTTGCTGGAACGCGTTGTGAATGCTTCCAGCGACGGTATCGTGGTGGCCGAAAAGGAAGGCAATGAAAATATCCTGATCTATGTCAATCAGGGCTTCGAGCGACTGACGGGCTACATGGCCGACGATATTCTCTATCGTGACTGCCGGTTTCTGCAAAACGGCGATAATCAGCAACCCGGTCTGGACCGCATCCGCGACGCGCTGCGCGAAGGTGTGCCCTGTCGTGAGGTCATTCGCAATTATCGCAGTGATGGCAGCATGTTCTGGAATGAGCTTTCGATCACGCCCGTGAATGATGAAGAGGATCAACTGCTCTATTTCGTTGGCGTGCAAAAGGATGTGACCTCATTGGTCGAGGCTCAGCAGGAGCTGGAACGTCTGCGCGCGCGGCTGGAAACCGCTTCCTGAGATGTAGGCTGCCAGAGGCCGTATTGTCTTCGCGCCCAGGTAAGCTGTATCGCGACTGAAGTCGCTCCTACAAGACCATTGGGCTTTGTCTGTATATACGACGCCGAACATGAACGCCCTGCGTTAATGGGTCTGTATCTGCGCTGCATGGCAACTCACGCGACAGTAGGAGCGGCTTCAGCCGCGAAGGGTGTCTTCCCGCCCGGGTAGGGCCATAGCGCGACTGAAGTCGCTCCTGCAAGACCATTGGGCTTTATCTGTATATACGACGCCGAACATGAACGCCCTGCGTTGATGGGTCTGTATCTGCGCTGCATGGCAACTCACGCGACAGTAGGAGCGGCTTCAGCCGCGAAGGGTGTCTTCACCGCCCGGGTAGGGTAAGGCCATATCGCGACTGAAGTCGCTCCTGCAAAAATCTCGTGCAGCGCACCGGTGAAGTCACGACCCGACAGTCGCGCCAGCCTGCGGCATTCAGGCTAAAATCGTTTGATTGCTCACAATTGCGTCAGAGGTTATTGCCAGCTGCGCGGGTTAACGCTATATAGCCTTTTTCACGGCATGGCGTTGTCATTTGGAGGAGCGGGCCGATGAGCAGCGAACTGGATACCGAAGACGACTTCGAAGCGGTCAACGACGAGCAGTACACGGCGCCTCGACCGCGCCGGGGCGAAATCTGTGCCCGTCGACGCATCGAGGCACTGCTGGAAGAGCGTGAGCTCCGGCAGGTTCTGGAAGACGACTGGGGCAGCGACGAGGAAGAGTAAACCGCCCTTCGCACCCTCACCGCAGCGGACGCCTCTCGGCGTCCGCTGTTCATTTGTGACCCCGGCAGCCCGATACGGGTGGCCCCATTCCGGTGAGGGGCTTATCATCGGGACATATTCACCT
Organism: Kushneria phosphatilytica; assembly: GCF_008247605.1. NCBI lineage: Bacteria > Pseudomonadati > Pseudomonadota > Gammaproteobacteria > Oceanospirillales > Halomonadaceae > Kushneria > Kushneria phosphatilytica. Next base: position 2,630,695 of record NZ_CP043420.1, read on the forward strand.
TCGAGTCAACAGAGCCGAATCTCCATGGCGCAATACGTCTATACCATGAATCGGGTGGGCAAGATCGTCCCCCCCAAACGCGAAATCCTCAAGGACATCTCGCTCTCCTTCTTCCCTGGCGCCAAGATCGGCGTGCTGGGTCTGAACGGTTCGGGCAAGTCGTCACTGCTGCGCATCATGGCGGGCGTCGACCAGGAGTACAACGGCGAAGCCCGGCCGATGCCGAACCTCAATGTCGGCTATCTGCCCCAGGAACCGGAACTGGACGACGAGAAATCCGTACGCGAGACCGTCGAGGAAGCTGTTTCCGAGATCAAGGATGCCCAGCAGCGTCTGGAGGAGGTGTACACCGCCTACGCTGACCCCGATGCGGACTTCGATGCCCTGGCCGCCGAACAGGCACGGCTCGAGAACATCATCGAAGCCAGCGATGCCCACAACCTCGAGCGCAAGCTGGAAGTTGCCGCCGAGGCACTGCGTCTGCCGCAGTGGGAGGCACGGGTTGGCAATCTCTCCGGTGGTGAGCGCCGCCGCGTAGCGCTCTGCCGTCTGCTGCTGTCCAACCCGGATATGCTGCTGCTCGACGAGCCCACCAACCACCTTGATGCCGAATCGGTGGCCTGGCTTGAGCGTTTCCTGACCGAGTATCAGGGTACCGTGGTGGCCGTCACCCACGATCGCTACTTCCTCGATAATGCGGCCGGCTGGATTCTCGAGCTTGACCGTGGCCAGGGCATTCCCTTCGAGGGCAACTACTCCAACTGGCTGGAAGCCAAGGAGAAGCGCCTCGAGCAGGAAGCCAAGCAGGAGGCCTCACGCAAAAAGGCGATCAAGCAGGAACTGGAGTGGGTCAAACAGAACCCCAAGGGTCGCCAGGCCAAGAACAAGGCCCGTCTCGATCGCTTCGAGGAGATGCAATCCACCGAGTTCCAGAAGCGCAACGAGACCAACGAGATCTATATTCCGCCGGGCCCGCGCCTGGGTGACAAGGTGATCGAATTTCACGACGTCACCAAGAGTCAGGACGGTCGGGTCCTGTTCGAGAACCTCTCGTTCCAGGTGCCCCCCGGTGCCATCGTCGGTATCGTGGGCGGCAACGGCGCCGGCAAGACCACCACATTCCGCCTGATTACCGGTGTGGAAACGCCCGACAGCGGCCATGTCGAAACCGGTGACACCGTTCAGATTGCTCACGTCGAGCAGCTGCGCGACGAGCTCGATAACGATCAGACGGTGTGGCAGGCGGTCTCCGATGGTCAGGATATGCTCAATATCAATGGCTATGAGGTCTCTTCACGTGCCTACGTCGGCCGCTTCAATTTCAAGGGCACCGATCAGCAGAAGCGTCTGAGTGATCTCTCCGGCGGTGAGCGTGGGCGTCTGCAGCTGGCCCAGACCCTGAAGCAGGGAGCCAACGTGCTGCTGCTTGATGAACCCTCCAACGATCTCGACATCGAGACACTGCGAGCGCTGGAAGAAGCCCTGCTGGCTTTCCCCGGCTGTGCGCTGGTGATCAGTCACGATCGCTGGTTCCTCGACCGTGTCGCGACGCACATTCTCGCTTTCGAGGGGGATTCTCACGTCGAGTTCTTTGAAGGCAACTACACTGATTACGAAGCGGATTACCACAAGCGCGTTGGCAGCGACACGCCTCAGCGTATGAAGTACAAGCGTATCGACGCCTGACGCACCGAGGCATTATCCAAGCCTGCTGGCCTCCGCCGACCCACTCGGCGGAGGCTTTTTACTGCTTCCGATCCACCGACCCGGAACTCCCCTGATCATGTCACAGTGGTTGCGCTACCCCATCGATCTGGCTCGGCGCTTTTTTCACAGCATTGCCTACTATCCGACGCTGCTGTCGCTGATCTATCTGCTGCTGGCCATCACGCTGATCGAATTACCCGATTATCCGACACGGGACATGCTCTCGGCGGCACCGGACAAACTCCTCTTCAACGATCTGGAGACGCCGCGTTCGCTGCTCTCCTCGATGATTTCCAGCATCATCTCGCTGGCCGTGTTCAGTTTTTCCACGGTGATGGTGGTGCTCTCCCAGGCGGCCAGCAATTACTCGCTGAAACTGATGTTCGGGCTCATGACGGCCCGCTTTCATCAGATGGTGCTGGGCAACTATCTGGGTACCATTGTCTACAGCCTGGTGCTGCTGACCGGGCTGGGCAATGCCGACAGCGTTACCATCTGGGCCTCGATGGGCGTATATCTGGGCATTGCCATGACCCTTTTGTGCATGGCGCTGTTTGTCTACTTCATCCATCACACGTCACGTTCCATCGAAGTCAACACAGTGACCAGCAGCCTGGGCACGCGCACACGGCGTTCCCTGCACCGGGCCAGCGAACGCTATTCCGATGGGCACTATCGTCAGGTACTTCCCACACCTCAGCCCAGTGAGCAGGCACACCGCATTTGTGCCCGCAGCAGCGGTTATGTACAGAGCGCCGCTCTATCATCCCTGGGCAAGGTGGCACAAACGCATGACGGCACGCTGCATATCGATTTCACTTTCGGCAGCTTTGTTGTCGAGGGGCAGGTGGTCATGCGCTGGTCGGGCCCGTTACCGGAGGCCGACGAAAACCAGACCCGGGAAGCCGCTGTAAGCACCTTCGAAGGCCAGCTGATTCAGGAACTGAATTATCTGGAAGGGGAAAGCATCGAGCTGCGCTACGCCTATGGCTTCACTCAGCTGATGGAAACCGCCATCAAGGCATTGTCACCCGGTATCAACGCGCCGGGTACGGCACTTTTGTGCATCAATCAGCTCACCGATCTGCTGAGTCGACGCCAGCAACTGGAGGTCCCCAATGCCTGGCAGGATAACGAGGGCACCACACGCGTGGTCTGGGATGAAGTCTCGTTCGAGGATCTGCTTTATCGTTCGGTAGGTCCGATTCTTGACTATGGCCATCAGGACATCAGTGTCTGCCTGTCATTGCTGGCCCTGCTCAGGGCTCTGGCCAATACCGATACGGACGAGGCAGGGCTTACCGCGCTGCAGGGCCATGCTGACAGGGTAATGGCGGCCCTCAACAAGATGACCCTTTACCCGGTGGATCGGCGCTTCATTGAAGCCCGGCTGGGCAGCGGTGGTTCCAGACTGTATCTACCGAACCATCTCGCTCCTTCCGAAGCCATTCGCGAGTGATGCCCAACATTTTTCGCGGCTGAAGCCGCTCCTACAGAAGCGCTGGCTGAAAACTGCCCCGGCCAGGGCAGCCGCAATGGTGTGGCAGGAGCGACTTCAGTCGCGATGGGAGTCATCTCTGGCATGAATACGGACTTCACGGCTGAAGCCGACTCCGAACATGCGTACCATCGGTTATCAATAAAACCCGTTCTCTCCTTTCGGTCGGGTCTTGAAGCGTCGATGCAGCCAGAGATACTGATCGGGATGACGTCGGATGGCCTGCTCAATGAAGGCATTGACCTGGGCGGCATCAGCGACATCATCGCCGCTCGGGAAATTCTCCAGCGCCGGCAGATACTCCAGGGTATAGGTGTAATCATCGGGATTGCGGTGAAACACCAACGGCATTACCGGCGCACCGGTCATCCGGGCAATACGGGCCGTCAGGGTGATCGAGGCGGCGTCGATGCCGAAAAATGGCGCGAATACGCTCGACTCACGTCCGAAGTCCTGGTCCGGTGAATACCACACCGCATGACCGCCACGGATGCGGCGCACCACACCACGCAGATCATGTCGGTCGATCGCTGCCCCGAAGATACGTCGCCGGGCACGCGTCATGAAACGCTCGAACAGCGGATTATCGTGCGGCCGGTAGACCACATCGGCATCGAAGAAGAGCGAGTGCAGCGCACCACCCAGATCCAGCGTCGAGAAATGGATACCAATGATCAGCACGCCCTTGCCACGGGCTTTTGCCGCTTCCATATGCTCGGCGCCGAGAAAGGTCACCCGATGGCGCATATGTTCGGGATCGCGGCACCAGCCGGTCGCGGTTTCGAAAATGCCAACACCATTGGAGTGAAAGGTGCGGCGTACCAGCCGGGCAAGCTCGCGCTCACTCAGTTCCGGGAAACACAGACGCAGGTTGGTCTCGGTAATGTGGCGCCGGCGTCGGGCAAGGCGCCATGCCAGCTCACCAATCAGCCGTCCCAGTCCGAGACGCATTCGCCAGGGCAACCATGCACCAAGACGCATCAAGGCAATCATGCCCCACATGGGCCAATAGCGCGGATGAGCAAAACTTTCAGGATAGGGCTTGCGTTTACGGGCCATGAAGGCGTAGTGACTCAGGTCGTTTGAAGCAGCCGCCATTGTAGGCACACCGGGCGGCGGCGTCACGTCAGGTCGATGACAGCATCCTGCGCGGTACCCGGGCAGTCACCCCGGTCAGCAACGTGTAGCTGATGGTGTCGCAGCAGGCTGCGACCTCATTGACGGGAAGTATCGCGCCATTCGGGCCACGCCCCCAGAGCGTGACCCTGGCGCCGACATCCGCTTCGGGAAGCTCGGTAATATCGACAATCAGCATGTCCATCGAGACCCGTCCCACTACACAGGTACGCGCTCCTTCCACCAGCACCGGGGTACCATCGATGGCGTGGCGATCATAGCCATCGCCATAGCCGCACGCGACGACGCCTACCCGAACAGGCTGCTCGGTGACGTAACGGCTGCCGTAGCCGATCGGTTCACCGGCCCCCAGTTCCCGTACCGCAATCAGCCGGCTTTCAAGGGTCATGACCGGCTGCAGCTCGGTACTCAGGTCATTGGCCCGGGGCAAGGGGTCGGCACCATACAGCATGATACCCGGGCGTACCCAATCGCCATGCGCGGCGGGATGAGACAGCGTCGCCGGCGAATTGGCCCAGCATACCGGCGGCTGACCAAGGGCCTGGCGCAACCGCTCAACTGTCGCCAGCTGGTGGCCAAACAGTGCGCTCTCCTGCTGATCTGCCGTCGCGAAATGGGTCATCAGCACGCGTTCGCCTACAGCCGTCATGTCCCCCAGACGCTTCCAGACATCAGGCACCTCGTCGGGCACAAATCCCAGGCGGTGCATCCCGCTATCACATTTCAGCCAGACCGCGATCGGCTGGGTAACCTGCGCGCTGGCCAGCGCCTCGAGCTGCCACTCGCTGTGGATCACGCAGGTGACGCCCTGCGCGGCAATCCACTCGAGCTCATCGGCCTCGAAGAACCCTTCCAGCAGAACGATGGGCTGTTCGATACCGCCTTCGCGCAGGGCCTGTGCTTCCTCGATGGACGCAACACCAAAGGCAGGCGCCAGATCACTCAGGGCGCGGGCGCATTCAAGCGCACCATGCCCGTAGGCATTGGCCTTGAGTACCGCGAGCGCCCGGCTATGGGGCGCCGCCTGGCAGGCCAGACGATAATTGTGTCGGAGGGCCTGAGTATCAATCAGAGCGTGGAGAGGACGCATGGCAAATCGGCATCAGGGCGTTTGCGAAGTACCGGGCAGTGACGCCTGGCGAACCCGGGAGGCTCGGTTCGAATCGCCATTGTCCTGAGTCACCCCGGGCAGGTCCGATAGCGACTGGCTGTTACCGGCGCCCTCCAGGGTATTGTCGCCCTCGCCTTCCTGCTGATATTGCGACAGGAAGTCGAGTCTTACCGCCTTGTCATCACGCAGCCAGTCATTGAGCGTCTGGATCGTGCCCACATCAAGGATACCGGCCGACTGTCTCAGACTCAGCAGATCGGTAATGTAGTTATAGCGGGCATCGGCATAGTCATAAATCGCCGAGTAGAGATTCTGCTGGGCGTCGAGCACGTCAACGATGTTACGCGTGCCCACTTCATAACCGCTGCGAGTCGCCTCCAGCGACGCCCGGTTGGACTGAATCGAGCGCTGACGCGCCTGAACCGTCAACACATCGTTGACCACCGAGGCAAAGTAGGAGCGCACATTCTGAACGGCGCTGCGTAGCGAGGATTCCGCCTGATACTGCGACTGCTCGAGCGAGTAGGTGCTCTGACGCACCTGGGCACTGGTCGAGCCGCCGGAGTAGATCGGCACGCTGGCCTGAATCCCCACCTGGGTCTGACGATCATCGTCGTTGTCCAGCTGATCGTTGGTACTGTCACCCCACTGATAGTTGGCAAAGGCCGATAGGGTGGGGAGATGACCTGCCCGAGAGGTATCCAGATTGGAACGTGCAACCTCAATGCCTGCTCGAGCCGCCTTGAGATCCAGGTTCTGGGTGGAAGCCATATCAACCCAGGCATCCCGCGAGGCGGGCTCGGGATTTTTGATCGGCAGATTATCGGCCAGACCATCGATACTGGCGTACTGCTGGCCCGTTAACTGCTCGAGTCGCTCGAAATTGACCTGCAGGGTACTTTCCTGGGCGATACGCTCGGAGCGCGTCTGATCATAGGTGGCCTGGGCTTCGTAGACATCAGTGGCCGCGACCGTGCCTACGTCGAACTGCTGACGCGCCTGGCGCAGTTCACTGGCCACGGCTCTCTCTTCGGCACGGAGGGTATCGAGCTGCTCCTTGGCCCGCAGTACATTGAAATAGGCTTCGGCCACATTGTAGAGCAGTTGCTGCCGATCACCGGCCAGCGACAGGGCCTCCTGAGCCGTCTCGCGTTTGGCCGCCTCGAGCTGATACCAGTTGGTGGCATCGAACAGTGCCTGGGTGGCTTCAACCTGAACGCTGCGCGAACTGTAGTGGTTGTCGTTGCCGCCCAATCCGGTCCCGCCATTGCCGAGTCCGCTGGTGGCACTGCTCGACTGTTGGGAATCGATGTTATACCGGGTCATGCTGCCCGAAGCGGTCACCTGAGGCAGCAGGTCACCACGGGCGATCGCCTCCCCTTCCCGGGTACTGCTGTAGCCCGCCCGTGAGGCCGCCAGATCCGCATTGTTGATCAGGGCATCACGAGCAACGGTCATGAGATCCGCCGCTTGCGCCTGACTGGCCACGGAAACGGCGATTACCAGTGGCAGCACTCTGAACTTCGGCATCGGACTTTTCCTGTAACAGGGGACGAGCACAGCCGCCCATGTTCTGTGATCGTGGATGCATCATCGCGCAGTAGAAGGCTTGCGCGATAGCCCCCAGGCGGTGGTCCGGTGAGCACCCGTGCGCCCCGCCCGAGACTTACATACATTCCAGCATGTTTGAGTGCGCTCATTCTAGCGCGACAATGCGTAAATAATAAGCATGCAGTCGAATGCATCTGCCTGATATGCGACAGGCGGCACTGCGTTGGCAGTGCCGCCTGTCGATTCCGGCAGAGCGGGCTGGTCACGCCAACCCTGTCCAATCAGGCTTCGAAGATGGCGTCCAGAGAAAGGCCCTGCTTCTCGAGCATGCGACGCAGTTTCTTGAGCGCCTCGACCTGAATCTGGCGAACCCGTTCACGGGTCAACCCGATCTCTTCGCCCACTTCTTCCAGAGTTGCCGCCTCATGACCGCGCAGACCGAAGCGGCGAATCACCACTTCCATCTGTTTCTCGGTCAGTTCGGCCAACCAGCCATCAACGTGGGCCCGGACATCAAAATCGACCAGATTCGACTCGGGGCCGGTCTCGTTCTCATCGGCGATGGTATCGATCAGCGGCTTGTCGCTCTCGCTGCCGAGCGGATAGTCGACCGACGAGATGCGTTCATTCAATCCCATCATCTTCTTCACCGACTCGACCGGCTTGTCGAGATGTTCGGCGATTTCTTCGGCGGTCGCTTCGTGATCGAGCTTTTGCGTCAGTTCACGCGAGGCGCGCAAATAGACGTTGAGCTCCTTGACCACGTGAATCGGCAAACGAATGGTTCGGGTCTGATTCATCAGTGCCCGCTCGATCGTCTGACGAATCCACCACGTTGCGTAGGTCGAAAAGCGGAAACCACGCTCGGGATCGAATTTCTCCACCGCCCGGATCAGACCGAGATTGCCCTCCTCGATCAAATCCAGCAGCGACAGGCCACGATTGAGGTAGCGTCGGGCAATCTTGACCACCAGGCGCAGGTTGGACTCGATCATGCGCTGTCGACCGGCCGGATCTCCCTGGCGGGCAAGGCGACCGTAGTGCACCTCTTCCTCGGGAGTCAGCAGCGGTGAAAAGCCGATTTCATTGAGATAGATCTGGGTAGCATCAAGGCTTTGATGATATTGGCGCTCTTCGCGATTCAGTGCCTTTTCAAAGGCCTCTTCGCTTTCGACGGCCTCCTTGTCGTCGTTGAGCTCGAGTTCAGACTCGTTATTTTCTTCAAGATCGACGTCCTGCAATTCCTGTTCCACTACGCTCATGTCGATATCCCCTTATCGTCTGAAGCGTCAAACCGGCAGGCATCCGACACCGACCACGTTATCTCCAGGCAGCCGTCGCGACAGTGGGCACGACGGCTGGCACCGGGAAATCAGCGGTTCGGCAGGAATGTCATCGGATCCTTCGGCTGGCCATCCTGGCGTATCTCGAAGTGCAGCTCGGTGCGATCGGCATCGCTGGAGCCCATGGTGGCAATCACTTCCCCGGCTCTGACCACGTCGTTTTCCTTGACCTTGAGAGTCTGGTTATGTGCGTAGGCACTCAGGAACTGGTCGTTATGCTTGAGGATGATGAGGTTGCCGTAACCATGCACGCCGCTGCCCGCATAAACCACTATGCCGGGACCGGCTGCTACCACAGGTTGCCCCTTTTGACCGGCAATATCAATGCCCGGAGTGAGATCGGTCTTGTCCTTGAAAGTGCCTACTACCTTGCCATCCGTCGGCCACTGCCAATCGATGTTTTTGGCCGGTGTATAGGTCTGTTTGCTGCCGGAATCGCTGCTCGATTTGCCGGCTACGGCAGTACCGCCATTGTCAGCCGAAGCAGCATTCTGCTGACTCTTCGAATCTTTCGCGGAACTCTGATCATTCGTCTGGCTGCCGGAAGTCGGCGCATTCCCGGTCGACTGCCGGTTGGCGGGCTGCTGCGGCGCACTGCTGGGACGCTGCTGTTGATTGCCACTTCCCCCGGCTACCGCGCCGGCCACACCAGCGTTAACCCCAGCGCTGCCCGATCCTGCGGTGCTACCGGAGGTGCCAGCCTGATTGTTGCGAATGGCCTCGTCATCGGGCGCCAGCCAGCTGTCATCGCCATTCGATACGGTACTGTCGCTGCCATCCCCGCTGCCCAGGGCGATGGCACGTGTCCCCGAGCTGCCACTACTGCCGGGTGAGCTGTCCTGAGGCACACTGGCACCGCTGTTGAGTCGCAGGGTCTGGCCGGGCGTCAGATTGTAGGGCGGCTGAATATCATTCAGCCGAGCCAGCTGGTGATAATCAACGCCGGTGCGCCAGGCAATCGAATAGATCGTGTCTCCACGCTGTACCCGATAGAGCCCATTGGCAATGGAGGACTGATTGAAGGACGCCTCCTGGACATCAGGCGCGCCATTCATCGACTGACAGCCGGTCACCGCCAGCATCAGTACTGCAGCGCCTGCCAGTGCGCGGTGGCGTTTCATAACGTCTGCGACTCGCTCGAACGCATTGCCCACTTCACTCATTGTCCCCGGACTCCTTCGACAGCATTCCTTTTTCACCGGCCTGCGATGGCTGCGATGATGAGCGCTCACCCACCAGCATGATGACCGCAACTCCGATAATCATCAGCACCATGGCCCCCAGCAGATGAGCGGGCTCACCGGTTATGGCACTGAAATCATTCGGCCACAGCAGCTGGTGATGCAATGGCACGATATCGCCATTGTCTCCCATTCGATAGCGGGTCAGTTGCTGCCAGGGCCAAAGGGTCGGTAGCGAGCCGAGGATGAAGCCGATCAGCAGGTTGAGGGTCAGATCATGGTGGTGGCGAAACAGCCAGGATAACACACGCGAAAAAGTGAACAATCCAACCAGACAGCCGGCGGCAAACAGCCCGAGAGTACCGATTTCAAATCCCTTGATGGCGCCCATCACGGTGCCATACAACCCCATGGTGAGCAGCAGAAAGCTTCCCGATACCCCTGGTAGCAGCATCGCACTGATGGCAATCGCGCCGCCGAAGAAGAGCATGGTGGCGCTCTGGCTGGTCGGCAACAGCATGGGCAGGGCCCACGCCAGCACGCCGCCCAGCAACAGTGGCAACAGATGAGCGGGTTGCCAGTGACCGAGGCGGCGGAACACCACGCCGGCAGACGCCAGCACCAGGCCGAAAAAGAAAGCATTGAGCAACAGCGGATAGCTGGCCATCAGCCAGGTCACCAGATGTGCCACGCTCAATACGCTGGTGCCGATCCCCAGGACCAGCGGTATCAGAAACACCAGGTTGAGATGAGCGATCAGTGCTCTCATCCCTCCACGTCGCCAGACGCCAAAGGCTTCCGGACCAAAGCGGCGAATGGTGTGAATCAGTTCCTCATAGATTCCGGTAACGAAGGCAATGGTCCCCCCGGAAACACCCGGCACCGCATCAGCGGCTCCCATACCCATGCCCTTGAAGAACAGTGACAGCGACCTTTTCAATCGGAAACTCCTTGTCTGAGGGGGACAAAGCGCACGGGTGCCAGACGCTGACGCTGCCACTCACCACCCCGACGAACCAGTCGGGTCAGCCACTGCGCCCCATTCGCGTCCTCCAACGGGGCGATCACAATGCCGCCCTCACGTATCTGACCGGTCAGCACCTCGCCGGGTTCACGAGTGGCAGCCGTCAGAATGACGGCATCAAAGGGAGCAGCTTCCGGCCAGCCATCAGCGCCATCCCCATGGCGCAGTTGTACATTGTCGTAGCCGAGCTCGGTCAGCACGCCGGCGGCGCGCTCATGGAGCGCTCGAATACGCTCGACCGAATGGACCGATTCGACCAGGCCGGCAAGAATCGCCGCCTGATACCCCGAACCGGTGCCGATCTCCAGCACTCGGCGTGGCGCAATGGAAAGGACACATTCGGTCATGCGCGCCACGATGACCGGTTGTGAGATGGTCTGATCATGACCGATCGGCATGGCGGTATTCAGCCAGGCTATCGCCCGGTCAGCGTTGCCCACGAAACGATCGCGTGGCGTACTGGCCATCACCGTCAGTACACGCTCATCGGTAATGCCTGACGCACGCAATTCATCGATCAGCCGGTGTGCTGCAGAGTCATTCATGTCCCTTCCGCTCCCGCCATCAGCCCCGATCGGTCAGGGCATCCAGCCAGGACTGCACATCGTCCAGAGCCGTATGCCGGGTGAGATCGGTATGCAGCGGCGTAATCGAGACGTACCCTGCCTCGATGGCAGCAAAATCGGTGTCGTTACCATCGTCGGCACTGAGCCCGGCCGGAGCGATCCAGTAACGCGTGCGTCCACGAGGGTCCTCGATCGGCAATGGCTCTCGTCCCGGACCACGATGCCCCTGCCGGGTCACCCGGAAACCACGCAGTTCCTGCCATGGCACATCGGGCACATTGACGTTGAGCAGACTGCGCGGCGGCAGCGCCAGGCGCTCCACGGCACCGACCAGTGAAGCCGCTACCCGACCCGCCGTTTCGAAGTACTGATGGCCACACAGCGAGACGGCTATGGCCGAAAGGCCCAGCGAACGCCCCTCCATGGCGGCGGCGACCGTGCCGGAATAGAGCACGTCATCCCCGAGGTTGCCCCCGTGATTGATGCCCGACACCACCAGATCGACACCTTCATCGAAAATTCGGCTGACCCCCAGATAGACGCAGTCCGCCGGCGTCCCGTCGACGCTATAGAAACCGCTTTCCAGAGGCGTCAGCATCAGCGGTCGGGTCAGCGTCAGCGAATTGCTGGCACCACTGCGATCCCGGTCGGGGGCGATCACTCGTACTTTCGCCTGCGGCTCAAGCGCCTCGTAGAGGGCGCGCAGACCCGGCGCATGAACGCCATCATCATTGGACAGCAGCAGTTTGCGCATCGCCTTGTCTCCTCCGGTTCAGAGTCTGCATCGGTGCTCGCGGCACACCGATATCAGCTCAGAGTTGCTCATGGGTGATCAGTTCACGCAGCACGGCCGTGGCAAACCCACCCCGGGCCAGCGTGAACGATACGCTCACCCCTTCATGACCATTTACCATTGTGGCCGCTTCCGGCATCAATCGCAGCGATCGGCGTGCCGGTTTCGCGCCTGCCTGTTCGATTCCGGCACGCAACAGCGGGTGACGCTCGATCACCCGCTGTTCCAGCTCTGCAGCAACCCCACACGCAGCGGTCTCTCCGCGCCCCCAGAGCGGGCCGGTGGGGTGAATATCACCACTGGCCAGCCGCTCGGACAACTCGGCATCGGGTGACTCGGCAGTAAAGTGACTGGCACTGCCGGCCAGGTTGAATACCTCCCCTGCCAGTGGCGTCAACCAACAGTCCTGATCGATGCGTTCAGCCAGCACGGCGTTGAACAGATAACTGCGTGCGGTGGATAGCAGCAGACCCTCACGATCATCGCGCCGTCGCCAGCCACGCTCGAACAGTCGCAAGGCTCTCGAGATGTTATCACCCCCGACCCCAAAGCGCTGGGGACCGAAATAGTTGGGCACCCCCTGCGTCACCAGTTGTTGCCAGCGGTCATCCAGAGCCGATTCACTCGCCTCGGGTTCTCGCAGCTCAATCCGAAAGCGATTGGCAAGGTGCACACCGCGCTTGAGCTTGCGGGGGTGACGAGCATGATCGAGCAGCGCTACCCGGGTAGCGCCATCTTCCAGTGCCAGCAGCGCTGCCAACCGCTCCGGCGTCTCTCGCCCCGGCAGCCAGACCGACAGCCACTGACGGGTTACTGCCCCGTGATCCTTGAGGCCGCTGATACCGATATCCCGCGGCGCCACTTCCAGCCGTCGCGCCACATGGCGTACCAGCACCGGCGTACTCATGGCGCGCTTTTCCAGCCATAGCCAGAGATGCTCCCCCTCACCCTCCGGGGTGAAAGGCATGATCTCCTCGACCTGAAAATCCTCGGGCGTTACACGAAACCGGGCGTGGCCAAGCGGCGCACCATGCAGACGCGACCAGTCCGGCAAGGCAGACGCAGTCATCGCGATGGCTGTCCGGCCAGCAGCGCCACCGCCTCGGCAGCAATACCTTCGCCGCGTCCGGTAAAGCCCAGTCGCTCACTGGTCGTTGCCTTGACGCTGACCCGATCAACACCGATACCCAGGTCTTCGGCAATGCAATAGCGCATGGCCTCGATATGGCGCGCCATCTTCGGCGCCTGGGCGATCAGGGTGGCATCGACATTGCCGACGACGTAGCCGGCTTCATGCACCAGCGTCATCACATGACGCAGCAGAACGCGGCTGTTGGCCCCGGCCCACTCATCACTGTTATCGGGAAAGTGGTGACCGATATCTCCCAGCGCGCAGGCCCCCAGCAGGGCATCACTGATGGCATGCAGCAGAACATCGCCGTCACTGTGCGCGACGAACCCCTGTTCGAACGGGATGCTGACGCCTCCGATGACAAGATGATCGCCCGGACCGAAACGATGGACATCGAAGCCGTGTCCGATGCGCAACGATGGCATCATGGCCTGCTCGTTCATGTAGGTTCTCGCTGTGACTCGAGGATCATGGCGGCAAAGCGCAGATCCTCGGGATGAGTGATCTTGATATTATCGCTGCGTCCGGTCACCAGTAACGGTGCCAATCCCAGCGCTTCGATCGCGGACGCTTCGTCGGTAACGGCGACCCCGCCATCACGAGCGTGTTCAAGTGCCCGGCGAAGCACACCGAATCGGAAGCCCTGTGGCGTCATGGCTCGCCACAAGCCATCCCGGGAAGGCGTCGTTGCCACCCGTTGTCCATCATCCTGACGTTTAAGCGTATCGGTCACCGGCGAGGCCAGCAGGCCCCCTACCCGATCGCGTCGCAGGGCCGCCAGCAGATGCTTCAGATCACTGGCCGTGACACAGGGGCGAGCCACGTCGTGCACCAGCACCCAATCTTCCTCATCGGCCTGACCGGCCATGGCATGCAACGCTGCCAGCACTGACTGCCAGCGGGCCTCGCCGCCATCAACCCGTTGCCAGTGGCTAAAAGGCACCATCGTGTCTTCAAACCACTCATCATCGGGATCGAGACACAGCATAAGGGTCGCCTCGGGCCAGACGCTGTGCAGTCTTGAGAGCGTCTGGGTCATGACGCTTCGCTCGCCCAGAGGCAGGTACTGCTTGGGACGATCGGACCCCATCCGGGTGCCACGACCGGCCGCTGGCACAATCAGCCAGGGAGCGGCATCTGCTCTCATTGCGGTATCTCCGGAGTGGCCTGCACCGTGGCACCGGGCACCCAGATGAACTGCTCGTCCTGGCGGACCATGCCGAGATCGTTGCGGGCCCGCTCCTCGATGGCATCCAGCCCGTTCTTGAGATCGACCACTTCAGCCGCCAGCCGATCGTTGCGTTCGTCGAGCTCCTGATTATCGGCCGCCAGCAGATCAGCCCGTGCCTCTACTCGCTGCAGTTCCAGCAGACCGCCATCGCCCATCCAGAGGTGGTATTGAAGCAGCGCCAGCAGTGCCACCAGCACCAGCGAAATCCATTTGAACATCAAGGGTCAGCCGTATGCGGGCGCCCGGTGCACGGGCGCTCATTGAATCGATCCATCAGGAGCGCGATTATGCCATCATCAGCGCACTTGCACAGGGGCCGGGCATGGCTCAATCGGGACGTGCAGGCGCCTGCCAGCGCTCGAAGCTGCCCACATGGAGAGAAAAGCGTTCGGCGCCAGGGGGCAGTTCACGGCGTCGATCATCGAAAAAGTGCCTGAGGGTGCGTTCGATGGTGGGAAAGGCCAGCGACTCCCAGGGGATGGCCGACTCTTCGAACAGCCGGACTTCCCGGCTTTCCGGACCTGCGGAGAAATCGCCTGCCAAACGTCCGATAAAGATCATGTAGACCTGATGGATGTGTGGTAGATCAATCAGCGTGTAGAGCGACAGCTCGGTCAGCTCGGCACCGGCTTCTTCCCGGGTTTCACGCCTTGCCGCCTGTTCGGTGGTCTCACCGTTCTCCATGAACCCTGCGGGCAGCGTCCAGTACCCATCACGGGGGGAAATGGCACGACGACACAGCAGTACCCGATCATCGATCAAAGGCAGTGTGCCGGCAACGATACGGGGATTCTGATAGTGAATCGTACCGCAGCGATCACAGAGATAGCGCAGTCGGTCGTCTCCCGCCGGAATGGCCAGGCGAACCGGGGCGCCGCAGTGGCTACAGAAATTCATGGCGTTCCAGACAATAATGGCGCCTGACACGACCGTATAGGCCGCCGGGCACGCGCGGGACGGGTTAACGGACAGGATGGAGAGTCATGTTAGAGAAAGCGCGAACCCGGCTGCAAGCCTGGACACCTCGGACCCTGGGCGATGAACGTGCCCATGCCGCGGTCCTGATCCCGCTGATCGATGCCACATCGCCGAGGCTGCTGCTGACACGGCGCGCCGGGCATCTCAGTCAGCATGCCGGACAGGTCGCTTTTCCCGGTGGCAAACGCGATGCCACGGACCCCGATCTTGTCAGTTGCGCCCTGCGGGAAGCCAGCGAAGAGATCGGCCTGCCTCCCGCGCAGGTGGATATCGTCGGCCGGCTCAGCGACCGGCGATCGCGCCATGGGCTGATCGTCACCCCGTTTGTCGGCATTATCCCGGAGGGCCTCGAGTTTCATCCCAGTGCCGATGAGATCGCCGCCATTTTCGAAGTGCCCCTGACCACCCTGATCACCGACCCGCGCCAGCATACCGATGTCATCGATGATGCCCGTGGCCGGCTGTTTGTACCCAGCTACACTTTTGGCGAGCATATCCTGTGGGGGCTTTCGGCGATGATGGTCGTCGAGCTGCTGGCGGTGGCCTTCGACGTCGATATCAGTCTCGATCAGGCGCATCCACACGCCCCACTTCGTTATCCCGTCAATGGAAGGCAGTCGCCATGACCTCACCGGTGCACCCCGTAGCGGCCGCCTGGCCGGCGCTGGATACCCAACGCATGGAGGCCCTGATCGATGATCTGGTTGAACATGGCTGGGCGGTCGCCGAAGACTTTCTCGACCATGATCTGACCCACGCACTCAGTCATGAACTTCAAGCGCTCGAAGACAACGGCGCACTGGCCGAGGCCGGTATCGGCCGTGGCCGCGAATATCAGCACCGCCCCGACATCCGCGGTGATTCGATCCGCTGGCTGACCCCGGATCATCCGGCCCAGCGCCACTATCTGATGTCCATGGCAGCCCTGCGTGATGCCATCAATCGGTCGCTGTTCCTTGGCCTGTTCGAATTCGAGGCACACTTTGCACGCTATCCCATCGGAGCTTTCTATCAACGCCATGTCGACAGCTTCCGCGGCCGGGCCAACCGCATCATCTCCAGTGTCAGCTATCTCAATGCCGACTGGCCGGATGATGGCGGCGGCGAAATGGTGGTCTATGCTCCCGAAGACGAGACGCGTGAACTGGGGCGTGTAGTGCCACGCGCCGGCACCTTTGTCTGCTTTCTCTCGGAAGAAATGCCGCACGAAGTGCTCCCGGCCCGCTTGCCTCGCGCCAGCATCGCAGGCTGGTTCCGTCGCAACAGCTCGCTGGGTAATCTGATCGACCCGGCCCTTTGACAGGCTGACCAAGGTCGGATTGTCCCGCCGCAACCGGCCGGGCAGGCTTGCGAGCGAACCGGAACTGCGGTTTGACGCGTCACCCCATGCCACCCTGTCACATGGAGCCCTCATGGCCGCCTGCCATCCCTTTATTGCCACTACCGAAGAGAGCTGGCTGAATCGCCCCGCTCATCGCCGCTGGCTGATCGACCAGGGAGAGTCACTGATCGCCTTCGGTAAGGCGTCGCGTCGTCCCGAGGGCGGTTTCGCCACACTCGATGAATGGGGCCACCCCATTCCGGCCCAGCGCCCGCAGACCCTGATTGCCGCACGCATGACTCATACCTTTGCGCTGGCCGCCCTGCAGGGTATCCCCGGCGCCGGCGCGCTGGTCGATCACGGCATCAGTGCCCTCACCAGCCTGTTTCACGATGACCGTCATGGCGGCTGGTTTGCCGAAATGCCCGATGATGAGGACGCTTCGGGCATCGACACCACCAAACAGGCCTATCTGCACGCGTTCGTGGCCCTTGCCGCTGCATCCGCCACGGCAGCAGGTCGACCCGGCGCCCGGGTGCTGCTCGATCGCGCCGTCGAGGTCATCGAACGGCACTTCTGGTCGGATGAGGAAGGCCGCATGCGCGAAAGCTTCTCGCGTGACTGGCAGCAGGGCGAGGCCTACCGTGGCGCCAACAGCAACATGCATTCGGTAGAAGCCTTTCTGGCACTTGCAGACGTGCTGGAAGCACCGGTATGGCGTCAGCGAGCGCTATCGATTGCCGGTTATCTGATTCACGAGCATGCTGTGCAGGCCGGCTATCTGGTGGTCGAACACTTCGATGAACAGTGGCAGGAGTGGCGTGATTACAATCGCGACCAGCCAGGCGATCAGTTTCGTCCCTATGGCCTGACACCGGGCCATGCCCTGGAGTGGTCACGACTGCTGGTCAATCTCGAGGCCGGCTTGTTGCGTCATGGCGAACAGGCACCCGACTGGCTGCTTCACGATGCCATCGGGCTGTTTGATGCCGCTGTCACCACGGGCTGGGCGGCCGATGGCGCGCCGGGCTTCGTGTACACCGTCGACTGGCAGCAGCAGCCGGTGGTACGGGCCCGCATGCACTGGGTTATCGGTGAAGGTGTGGCGGCAGCGGCGGCGCTGCTGGCACGGACCGGTCAGGTCCGCTTCGAGCACTGCTACCGCCAGTGGTGGGATTATATCGATCTCTACCTGATCGATCGCGAGCGAGGCAGCTGGCATCACGAGCTCGATGAGCACAATCAGCCATCAGCCAGTGTGTGGTCAGGCAAGCCCGACATTTATCATGCCTACCAGGCCACCCTCTTCCCTCGCCTGCCGCTGGCCCCAACAGCCGCAACACTGCTGGCCGAGCGTCCTGAACTGGCCGGCTAGCCTCGCCGGTGAGCGGCACCCGATCAAGCCCTCAGGGTTTGCATCGGGTGCCGTTCGTCTCAGACCGTGGTGTTAGAGTGTCTTTTCGCCATGACGGTCTCATCCTCGTCGCTAACACGCTCGGAAGCTCCCTCTTCTTCATCCCGCAGGCGGGCTTCCTCGGCACCATTGACCAATGCCTCGGTCACTTCCAGCTCGGCGCCCACCACCGATTGCATCGGCGTGGCCACGAAAGGTGCCACCGGCTGGGGGGCAGGCCGCACACTGCGCCGCCAGGCAAAGAACAGCGCCAGCGCCAATGCTGCCATGGCAAAACCGTAGAACAGCCCACCTTCTCCCAGCATGTTCATGACCGAGGTCAGTACCGGGGCACTGAGTGTGCAGCCAACCGCATTGATCAGCAAAAGCCCCTGACTCATGCCGACCAGTGCTCCGGCGGGTGCCCGATCGGCTGCGTGTCCGACAGCAACGGGATAGAACGAAAAGGCCCCGCCGCCGAACAGGAACAGGGCTCCGGCCAGCCACCAGAAATGACTGACCGCCAGCGGTAATAACAACGCCAGCACAACCAGGGCACCACCGAGTACGATCAGTACGATCTGCCGATCATGACGATCGGACCAGCGGCCAATGGGATACTGCAGCGCCATGCCACCTACGATCATGACCGCCATCAACTGGCCGATCTGCTCTACCATGTAATTCTGTTGCTGCAGATAAAGCGGGAGCAGTGAATAGAGCGCCGCCACGATCACGCCCGAGCCGAAGGCGCCGGTCACACCGGTTGGGGTAATGCGTGCCAGCTTCAGCGGTGAAATCGGTTCGGCCTGTTCAAGCAATGGGCTGACCCGCGGAATAATGGCCAGTGGCAGAATCGACAGGGTTGCCAGCATACCGATCAGCACATAAGGCGTGCTTACCGGTGCGCTTTCAAACATCCCGAGCAGCAGCTGGCCCAGCGCCAGGGCCCCGTAAAGCGCGATCATGTAAAAGGCCAGCACCCGCCCGCGGACACTGCGATCGCCGCTGGTCAAAAGCCAGCTTTCGATAACGAGATAGACCCCTACCGTCGCCCAGCCGCCCACCAGTCGCAGTGCAAACCAGGCCCAGGGCTGCAGCCACAACGACTGGGCCAGTGCCGAGACCGCGACCAGCGAGGCAAAACAGGCATAGGCGCGAATATGGCCGATACGCAGCAGCAAGCGATCATTGAGCAGTGCGCCGATGGCCAGACCGATATAGTACGCCGCCGACACCCAACCGATGGTATTGATCGATACCCCGGCCATGTTCAGGCGCAGGGTTACCAGGGTGGACAGGAAACCATTGCCCAGGGCAAGAATGAACAGGCCCAAAAGGGGGGCCAGAACCAGTGCCAGCAGCTGACGTGCCATGATGACCTCAAACCGGTATTAGCGCACTGGAATGGCGCAAATACTCGCCTGATGCGCGGTGAAGCGGCGGCAATATACGCCTGCGCCAAACAAAAAGCATCTGTTATTACGAGCACTCGAAGGCTTTTTCGTCAATGCCTGAAATGCCCGTCCGGCGGGGGCTGGCGCCTGGCATGAACCGAGGTGCTCCAGCTCTGAATGCTGCCCTTCATGATCGCCCCATGGCACGGCCCTGCGGCTTCGGTATACTCGGGCGCTGCCTGACCAACCACGATGTGCTCATGACCCTGATCGAACGACTTCAGTCTCGTACCATTACTGCCTTGTGGCGGCTGATGGGAAGCTGCTCGACCCGCACCCTGTGGCGTATCGCCGGTATCCTGGCCCCACTCTATACGTTGCTGGCCAGACGTGAACGGCGTGTGACCCGGATCAACCTGCGCCGGGCCTGGCCCGAGCTGACCGACACCGAGCTCCGGCCTCTGGCCCGCCAGAGCCTGCGCCACAGTGTCGCCATGATCCTTGAACTGGGGTTTGCCTGGTACGCCGAGCCCCAGCGTGTCTCGAATGCCATTCATCGGGTCCATGGCCGTGAACTGCTGGATGAGGCCCGCGCCGAAGGACGCGGCGTTATCGTGTTGGGGCCTCACTTCGGTAACTGGGAGCTGCTGAATTTCTGGCTGTCAGGCCACTTCCCCATCACGGCGATGTACGAGCCTCCCAAGATGGCAGCACTCGGCCCACTGATTCGCCAGGGGCGAGAGCGTAATGGCGCCACTCTGGTGCCCACCACCTCACGCGGCGTCGCGTCACTGTTGCGCGCACTGCGCCGTAGCGAGGTCGTCGGCATTCTGCCCGACCAGGTACCCGACTGGGGCAGCGGCGTCTTTGCCGATTTCTTCGGTCACCCCGCCTATACCGGCACCCTGCTACCGGGGCTGGTAGCCCGCACCCAGGCTCGGGTCGTAACCGGCTTTACCCGTCGACTGCCAAACGGTGAAGGGTTCGACCTGCATTTTCTGGCCGCCGACGAACGCGTCTACGACCCTGATGAAGCGGTATCTGCCGCCGGCGTCAACGCCTGCGTGGAAGCCGCCATTGCGCTTGATCCGGCGCAGTATCAGTGGGAGTACAAGCGCTGGCGCAAGACCCCCGGCGAAGAGACCGATGAACCCGGCTGGCGCGAGCGCAAGCTGTACAATCGGCGCCATCGCTGACAGCGCTCGGTACCAGCCAAACGCTCAATCGCGAAAATTATTGAACTGCAGCGGCAGATCAGGCCCCTCTTCGCCCTTGAGCAGGGCGATTGCCTGTTGCAGATCATCCCGCTTCTTGCCGGTCACGCGGACCTTGTCGCCCTGAATGGCCGCCTGTACCTTGAGTTTCGAGACCTTGAGCTGGGCAACGATACGCTTGCAGTCGCTCTGCTCGAGGCCCTGTTTGAGCACTACCTGCTGACGGGCCCGCACGCCGGTAAGTACCGGCTCCTGAATATCCATGCAGCGTGCATCAATGCCCCGGGCAATCAGCTTCGCACGCAGTACATCCAGCATCTGTCGCAGCTGAAAATCGGCATCGGCCTCGAGCGAGACGGTCTCCCCCTCGAGTTCGAAGCTCGCCTTGACGCCGCGAAAGTCAAAGCGGGTCTGAAGCTCACGATTGGCCTGATCGACCGCATTGGTCGCCTCGTGGCTGTCAAATTCGGAAACGATATCGAAGGAGGGCATGGCAGTTACCGGTTGTTGGCGAAAAGAGGGCGATTATAGTGGCTTTCGAACGCGACGGAATCACTGATCAACGCATCGGCTGCTTGCAGCATCGGCTGCTCGCCCACATGTATGCATCATTGAGAACCCATACTTCGGGAGGCCCCATGCCCGAGACCTTCGAACACAACAGCGCCCAATCCCACGGTGATACGCCCGAGCAGGCCCATCAGCGGGTCATGGCACGCATTGTCTATCTGCTTTATCTGATCAGTCTGGTAGCGCTGATTACTGGCGTCATCGGTGCGGCCATGGCGTGGTGGTATCGTCGTCAGTGTCGCGAACAGTGGCTGGATGACCATTACCGCTTTCAGATCCGTACGTTCTGGATTGGCGCGCTCTACACCCTGGCGTCGGTAGTCATCAGTCTGATTCCGCCCTTCAACCTGCTCGCGGGTCTGGCACTGTTTCTGTGGTTTGCCGTACGCGCCATCCGAGGCTGGATCAGCCTGGAGCGACGCCGCTCGCCGGAGGCCATCGATAGCTGGCTGTGGTAACCCCCCCCCTGCCTCGACCGAGGTCGAATCGACTTCCCCCTTTCAGCGACTAGACTGAGCGATCGGCCGGATGCTTTCCTTCCGCCGGCCTTTTACTGCCCCGATCAAACGGCGTGAGCCGTGTGATCGGTCATCACGATAACGCCTTGCCGGAATTCGGAATGTCGATGCGCCCACTGCTTCTCTCCCCACTTCGCGGCTTCGGCCGTGCCCTGCTGTTATCCTGCCTTGCACTCATGACAGTGGTGAGCACTGCTCATGCCGCGCCCGACGGCAAGCTCGAATGTATCGCGCCGGCCAAACCCGGTGGCGGGTGGGATTTCACCTGCCGTAGCGTCGCCCGCACCCTGGAGCAGACCCAACTGATTGATGGCGCCATGCAGACCATCAACATCCCCGGAGCCAGTGGCGGGGTCGCCTTCAGCCATGTCCGCGCCAAGCGTCAGGGTGACAGCCATGTGCTGATTGCCGCTTCAACGGCCACCACGACCCGGTTGGCCCAGCGTCGCTACAACGGTGGCAGTGCCGATCAGGTCCGCTGGGTCGCCAGTCTGGGCGCCGATTACGGGGTAATCGCCGTGCCTGCGGACTCCCCCTGGCACTCGCTCGGTGATCTGTTCGACGCCATGAAAGAGAATCCGGCCTCGGTCAGCTTTGCCGGCGGAGATGTGGCCGGCGGCTTCGATCATCTCAAGGTATTGATGGCCGCCCGCAAGGCGGGTATTCAAAAGCTTCGCCAGATCAAATATCTGGCCTTCGACTCGGGTTCGGTAGCGCTGACTCAGCTGATCGGTCATCACGTTGACGCCTTTACCGGCGATCTCAGTGAGACCCGCGGCTTTCTGGACAGTGGTGACATCCGGCTGCTGGCCATTTTCTCCGAAGACCGCCTGCCCGGCGAGTTCCACGATATTCCCACCGCTCGGGAGCAGGGTATTGATGTCGTAGCACCCAACTGGCGCGGCTTCTATCTGCCCGGTGGCGTTTCCGACAGTGATTATCAGGCGTGGGTCACGACCCTGGATCAGCTTTACGATACCCCGGCCTGGCAGAAGGTGATGGAAAATAACGGCCTGCAGCCCTTCCACAAGTCGGGGCCGGCGTTGACCGACTTTGTTCATCAGCAGATCAGTGATATCCGCTCGCTCTCCGATGAACTGGGGCTGGTGCGCTAACCCCTGCCTGACAGGATCGGCCATCTTCAGGCACTGCCGGGCCCGGGACGTCTATAGTGACGAGGGCATATCCTGATGGGAGCTGCTCATGACCTCGGACATGACGACCGGCTATAGCCGTGATGATGCCGATCCCACTCTGGCGCGAGTGGTTTACATCCTCTATCTGATCAGCCTCGCGGTAGGTATCACGGCAGTGGCCGGACTGCTTATCGCGTGGTTCTGCCGTCGCGACGCCCCGCCCTGGCTCTACGCACACTATCGCTTCCAGATCCGCACCTTCTGGATCGGGCTTTTATGGTTCACGCTGGCGACCCTGTTGCTGGTCGTCGGTGTCGGCTTTCTGCTTTACGGCCTGGTCTATGCGTGGATCATCGTGCGCTGCATTCGCGGCTGGCGAGAGCTGGAACGTCGTAGTGCGCCCCAGCCTCTGCTGAATTGGTGGTGGTAGATTGGCTGTATCCGAAGAAACACCGCTGCTTGCCTGTCGCGGCCTGACCAAATCCTTTGCCACGCCGCAGGGGTCGCTGACCGTGCTCGACGGAATCAACCTCGAGCTGGATCATGGCGACAGTCTGGCGTTGATGGGCGAATCGGGCAGCGGCAAGTCCACCCTGATGCATCTGATTGCCGGACTCGATGATTTCGACAGCGGCAGCCTGCGGTTCAACGGTCGCGAACTCGGCCAGCTTTCCGAAACCGCTCAGGCGCGATTGCGACGGGAACGGATCGGTCTGATCTTCCAGCAGTTTCATCTGGTCCCGAGTCTCGACGTCCGGGCCAATCTCGCCCTGCAGGCTCGGCTCGCCGGTCGGTTCGATGACGCCTGGTGTGATCATCTGCTGGAGCGGCTGGGGCTGACCGAGCTGACCGGACGCTACCCCGAGCAGCTCTCCGGTGGGCAGCAGCAGCGACTGGCGATCGGGCGGGCGCTGGCGGTTCGGCCCGACCTGCTGCTGGCCGACGAGCCGACCGGCAACCTGGATGAGCGCGCCGCTGAAACCGTACTCGAACTGCTGATGGCGCTGGCCGATGAGCATGGTTGCGCGTTGATGATGATTACCCATAGCCCGGCCGTGGCTGCTCCTCTGAGGCGTCGCTACAGGCTCACCCACGGTCGGCTGGCCGAGGAGACATGACGGCCCGCTTCCCCCTTTGCCGTACGCTGCTGGCGCACTACCGTCGCCACCCCGGTCAGCTGGCCATGACGCTACTGGGCATCATTCTGGCCGGAGCGCTCTATAGCGGTGTACAGACCATCAACACGCAGGCACGTGACAGTTTTGCCCGCGCCGAGTCGATGCTGGGCGGTCAGCAGGTGGATCGACTGCAACCTGCCACGGGTCAACAGCTTGATCAGGACGATTTCGTGCGGCTGCGTCGCGCCGGCGTCCCCGTCTCGCCCCTGGTGCGCGGAGAGATCACGCTGGCCGATGGTCATTCATTGACCCTGCTGGGGCTCGATCTACCCACCCTGCCACCGGCCATGCAGCCCGATGCCGGGGTCGCCAACGAAACCGGAACGCTCGGTGGCAGTTTCATGCAGCCGCCCTGGCAACTGCGGCTGGCACCGGACAGCGCACAAGCGCTGGGATGGCATGAGAAAGATCGCCCACGGCTGGCCGACGGACGCCGATTACCCCCGGTAGTCATCCAGTCTCACCTGGCACCCGAAACCGCCGTTACCGATATTGCGGCAGCGGCTGCCCTGCTCGACCGGGGCCATCGCATCGATGCCCTGCTGCTGCCCCATTCAGCCGAGCTGCCACCCACTGTTGCCGGGGGCTACCAACGCATCAATGCCGAACAGGGGCTGGCACCGGGCGAACTCTCGGCCAGCTTCCGACTCAACCTGACCGCCATGGGTCTTCTATCATTGGTGGTGGGGCTGTTTATCGTGCACAGCGCCATGGGGCTGGCTCTCAGTCAGCGGCTGGAGAGCTTCGCCGTACTGAGGGCCATTGGTGTCTCGCGGCGGGCGCTGGTGACAGGCGTACTGATCGAGCTGCTGGGACTCGGCCTCATCGGTGCCGTGCTCGGCCTGGCAGGGGGCGTCGCACTGGCCGATCTGTTGATGCCGGGGGTCGCCCGTACCCTGTCGTCACTCTATGACGAACGTGTTGCCGGCGCCGTTATCCTCACCCCGCACGCCATTGCCAGTGGGCTGGGCATGACCCTGCTGGGCACTCTGACGGCCGGACTGACCACCCTGCGTCATGCGGCCGGCGTCAATGTGCTGGCGCCCGCGCACACAGCCTTCGAAGCCCGAGGGGGCATAAAACGGCGCCGGCAACTGGCCTTGCTCGGAATCATGATGATACTCGGCGCATTACTGCTGTGGTGGGCTCTGAACGGGCCCCCTGGCGACTTTCTCGCCGGCCATCGCCTGATCGCTGCCTTCATCGTGGTGGCCGGACTGCTGATCGGCAGTGCCCTGCTGCTCCCGGCCTTGCTGGATGGTGCGATAACGCTCCTCATCCGACCAGCTGCCCGGTTCGGCGCCGAACGCGCCGCGGCTCTGCAGTGGCTACTGGCAGATACCCGCACCCAGTTGCCACGTTTGAGTCTGGCACTGGCGGCCCTGTTACTGGCCCTCTCCGCCAATCTCGGGGTCAGTGGCATGGTGGGCGGTTTTCGGATGACCTTCCTCGATTGGCTCGACCAGCGCCTGGCCGCCGATCTCTATGTGCACCCACCCGCTGCGAGCGTCGTCGATATCCAGCGCTGGCTCGATAGCCAGGAAAAGTCGGCCACCGTCCAGCGCGTGCGACAGCTCGACAGCAAGGCAGGGGACCGACCGGTCGGCGTTCGTGCCCTGCCAATCGATACACTGACCCAACGGCGCTGGCCCCTTTTGGAAACCATTGCGGTACCCTGGCAACATCTTGAACAGGGCAGCCTTTTGATCAACGAACAGCTTGCCCGTCAGTTGCGCAAGGCCCCCGGCGACTCGCTGACACTGACTACCCCGAAAGGCCGCCAGCATGTACTTATCGCCGGCCTCTATGCCGACTATGGCAACCCGCGCGGTGAAGTGACACTGGCACTGGCTCAGGCCGATCAGTGGTGGCCGACAGACACAGGCACAACGTCACTGATGCTCTATGGCGTGACGGATCACCGCCAGGACATCGCCCATACGCTTCAACAGCGCTTCGGGTTGAGTGAAGAGCGCATGATCGATCAGCCGTCCCTTCGACATCGGGCGCAACAGGTCTTCGAGCGCACCTTTGCGATTACTCGCGCGCTCAATGCGCTGACCCTGGGCGTTGCTGCACTGGCACTGCTCTCCTCGCTGTTGGCGCTCGGCCGCTGGCGACGCGCTCAGCTGGCACCGCTGTGGGCCATGGGCCTCACCCGCCGCTGGCTGGCACTGGCCAGCGCAGGCCAGATATTGCTGCTCTCCCTGCTGACTGCACTGCTGGCATTACCCCTGGGGGTGGCCCTGAACCAGGCCCTGGTGGCCCTGATCAATGTAGAAGCGTTCGGCTGGCGGCTGCCGCTACATGTTTTTCCACTGCAGCTATTGGGCAGCGTCATGGTGGCTCTGCTGGTAGCAGTGCTGGGCGGCACGCTGACTGCCATTCGACTCTGGCGCATGCCCCCGCGTCAGCTGCTGGAAGAGTTTCGCTCATGATGTGCAAGCGTTGGCGTCCCGGCAATTTGCTCCCCCTGTTGCTTTGCATCCTGCTCAGTGCCTGTGGCAGTGGGCAGGATACCTCCGACGGGAAGGCGCGTGGCTTTGCCGACCTGGGCAGTGCGGCAACCGGTTATCGTCACGCCCGCCTCGGCACGACGCTGCAGTTTCCACGCGATCATGGGCCGCATCCCGGTTATCGCATCGAGTGGTGGTATCTCACTGCCAACCTGCATGATGACCACGGCAACCGTTACGGTGTGCAGTGGACACTGTTTCGCCAGGCACTGGCCCCGCCGGATAACGCGCCATCAAAAGCAAGGGATGAAGTCTGGCAGAGTGATCAGATGTGGATGGCCGATGTCGCCATCTCCTCACCGCAGGGCCACTTTGCGCTCGAACGTTTCGCGCGCGGGGGGACCGATCAGGCCGGTGTTACCGCCGAGCCGTTCAGCGGCTGGCTGGACGACTGGCAGCTGAGCGCCACCGGACAGGGTTTTACGCCGCTGCAGGTGCAGGCCGCCGGCACGACCCGTGCCGGTCATGAGCTGGGTTACCAATTGCAGCTCGACGCCCATGGGCCGCTGATACTCCAGGGCGATCACGGCTTCAGTCGCAAATCGCCCGATGGCCAGGGATCGTACTACTACAGCCAGCCGTTTCTAACGGCCAGCGGCTATCTGCGCATTGATGGGCAAAATGTGGCTGTGCAGGGCCGGGCCTGGCTTGATCGTGAGTGGAGCAGCCAGTTACTGGGCGGCGATCAGAATGGCTGGGACTGGTTCTCGCTGCATCTGGAGGATGGCAACAGGCTGATGGCCTTTCGGCTGCGCGGCCAACGGGATTTCATCTCCGGCAGCTGGATCGCCCCCGACGGCACAGTCACACCGCTGGACGGCAATCAGCTCTCGCTGAAGCCACTGAGCACGACCCGGGTGGCAGGCCGAAAGCTGCCACTGAAGTGGCGCATTACCCTGCCGGAGCGCCAGCTCAGGCTAACCGTCAAGGCCGACTATGCTGATCAGTGGATGGACACCGCTTTTCCCTACTGGGAAGGCGCGGTCGAAGTCAGCGGTGACCGCGCTGGCGAGGGCTATCTGGAAATGACCGGTTATCAATAGCCCCCTGGCACCCGGTCAGATCTCCAACCCGCCGAACCGACCGGCCTGGTAATCCTCGACCGCCTGCTGGATCTCCTCACGGGTATTCATCACGAACGGCCCGTAGGAGACCATCGGTTCATTGAGCGCTGACGCATGACCGAACAGTAACCGGGCATCGAGTTCGGCTTCGATCAGCACTTCATCACCATCGGCTTCGAGCTCGATCAGATGATGCGGGTTTACTGCCGTACCGCCCACGCTGACTTCTCCATCGACCACATAGAGAAAGACGGTCCGCTCCCGCGGCACAGGTAGTGCAATCCGTGCACCGGCACTCAGCGCAAGGGTCGACATGAAGACATCGGTCAGCGATTGGATCGGTCCGGTTTCGCCTCCGAGGGCACCGGCAATCAGGGCCAGGCGAGCACGCCCCTCATCCAGCTCGACTTTTGGAATATCATCACGTTGCAGGCCGGTATAGGCGGGCTCGACCATCTTCAATCGCGCCGGCAGATTGATCCACAACTGCAGAATCTCCAGTGCCCCACCGTCACGTTTAAAGGCCTCCGGAGACACTTCGGCGTGTACCAGCCCGCTGCCGGCTGTCATCCACTGCACACCGCCGGTCTCGATCACGCTCTGATGGTCACCGCTATCGGCATGTGCCAGCGAGCCTTCCAGAATGAAAGTGACCGTCTCGAAACCGCGGTGAGGGTGCGGACCAAACGGCAGGCCGCGATTGTTTGGCGGATAATGCTGGGGCCCGTGGTGGTTGAGAAACAGGAAGGGATCGAGTTGTTCAAGCGTTGTCCCCGGCAGTGGCCGGCGGGTGATGAGTTCGCCAATGTCGTCCCGTACCGCGGCATGCTGGCGGCGAACGGTGCGATGGGCAGACTGGGTCATGAAACACATCCGTGGCAAAAGTGAAGAGGCTCATCATGCCACGATGGCACTCTTCACCGAGAGGATAAGTGTCCGGTTGCTACCATGGCCTTATAGTTTCAGTGAAGATGTCGTACATGACTCACCCCACAGGAGCAGGAGTTTTCATGGCCCTTTCCCCCTTTCATCTTGCCATCCCGGTTCACGACCTGCCGGCTGCCCGAGCCTTTTACGGCGAAACCTTCGGTCTCAATGAGGGGCGTTCGAGTGAACAATGGGTCGATTTCGACTTTTTCGGACACCAGCTGGTCATTCATGAGCATCCGAAAACGCCCTCCCAGGAGAAGGCGCATACCAACCCGGTTGATGGCCACGATGTCCCGGTGCCGCACTTCGGCGTGGTGCTGGAGTGGGCACAGTGGGAAGCACTCGCCGAGCGGCTACGCGCATGCGATACCGAGTTCGTAATCGAGCCCTATATTCGCTTTCAGGGTGAACCCGGCGAACAGGCCACCATGTTTTTACTTGACCCCTGCGGCAACGCACTGGAATTCAAGGCCTTCAGGGACATCGATCAGCTGTTTGCCAAATGATCAGGAGCAGCCAATCTCCGCCAACTTGACTGATCAGCGCCCGGGTCACAACACTCAGGCCAGTTACCCGCCCGTTGACCGACCCGGAGCCCGCATGCCCTCGTCCGACAGTCCCCATTACACTCTTGCCGATCTCACACAGCGCCACGAGGCCATCTGGCAGACTTATATCGATCACGAGTTCGTGCGCCGCCTTGCTGATACCTCGCTGCCCGAATCCTGCTTCCGGCACTATCTGCAACAGGACTACCGCTTTCTGATCCACTTCGCCCGCGCCTGGGGTTTGGCCGTCTACAAGAGTCCCGATCTCTTCGAGCTGCGCCGTGCCTTCGAGGCCCTGAAGGCGATTGTTGATACCGAACTGGATCTGCATGTCGGCTTCTGTCGACAGTGGGGCATCAGTGAGCGGGAGTTGGCCGAACTCGAGGAGGAACGCGAGACTCTGGCCTATACCCGCTTCGTTCTCGACTGTGGCCACCGCGGGGATCTGCTCGATCTGCACGTAGCGCTGGCGCCCTGCCTGATCGGCTATGGCGAGATTGCCACCCGCCTGCTTGAGCAACCGACCACGGTGCTCGAGCACAACCCCTACAGGGAGTGGATCGAAATGTATGCCGGCGAGGATTTCCAGAGTGCCATGCGTGATGAGATCGAATGGCTCGACCGAGCATTGAGTGACGTCTCCACCGAGCGTTTCGAGCAGCTCGCCGCGATCTTTCGCGATGCCACACGACTGGAGATCGATTTCTGGCAGATGGGCCTGAATGCTGTCCGGTCATCTTGACCCACCACGCCTACGGGAACAGACTGCTCCGGCAGCAGGTAATTTCTCCTGCTGTTGCTTGACGGGGTGCCGGTGGAACCGGCTGAGATCGTTCTGCGCCAGAACCTGGCGCCACGACGGATCCCGATGAACCTGATCCGGCTAGTACCGGCGTAGGGACTCAAGGCATACCGGCTGAAGGCCTGAATGAGCGCTCGCCCCGAGGGCATTTTTCCATTCAGTGCTGCTGTCGGCACTTCCTCCCGGGGAAGGTCGTGTGCGGGACACCTCCCGCTGATCTTCACACCTTCCCGACCTACGCTGTGCGCCGGCTGACTGATGTCACGCTCTGGAGCACACCATGACTGATTCCCGCACGATAGAACCTGCACTCGGCAGGGCCCGCTTTCTCGCTGATTCAGCCCGGGTCGACAGTGCCGCCATCGCCCCACTGCCCGGCTCACGCAAGGTATATGTCGAGGGTTGGCGTCCCGATGTTCGTGTCCCGATGCGCGAAATTCGACAATCCCCGACCACGACGCACGGCGAGCACGAAGAGAATCCGCCACTGCTGGTCTATGACACCTCCGGCCCTTATACCGATCCCGATGCCAATATCGACATCCGGCGGGGGCTGCCCGATCTGCGCCGCCGCTGGATCGACGAGCGTGATGATACCGAGTTCCTCGACGGCCCAACCTCGGAATATGGCCGCCGCCGTGCCGACGATCCGCGGCTGGCCGAGCTGCGCTTCGAACTGAAACGCACGCCACGCCGTGCCAGGGCCGGTTGCAACGTGACCCAACTGCACTATGCCCGCCAGGGGATTGTCACCCCCGAGATGGCATTTATCGCCATCCGCGAAAATCAGCGACGCCAGGCACTGGGGAGTGATGAGGTCGAACGCATTCTCGGCCACCAGCACCCCGGCCAGGGCTTTGGTGCCCGACTGCCGGAGGACATCACTCCCGAATTTGTACGCCGTGAGGTCGCCGAGGGACGCGCCATCATTCCAGCCAATATCAATCACCCGGAGAGCGAACCGATGATCATCGGGCGCAATTTTCTGGTGAAGATCAACGGCAACCTGGGCAACTCGGCCGTGACGTCCTCCATCGAGGAAGAAGTCGACAAGATGACCTGGGGGATCCGCTGGGGGGCCGATACCATCATGGATCTCTCTACAGGCCGGAATATTCATGAAACCCGCGAATGGATCATTCGCAATGCACCGGTACCGATCGGCACAGTGCCGCTTTATCAGGCGCTTGAAAAAGTGGATGGCGCCGCCGAGCGGCTCAGCTGGGAGATCTTCCGCGACACACTCATCGAGCAGGCCGAACAGGGCGTGGATTATTTCACCATTCACGCTGGCGTACGCCTGCACCATGTGCCGATGACCGCCAATCGTACGACCGGCATTGTCTCACGGGGCGGCTCGATCATGGCCAAATGGTGTCTGGCACATCATGAGGAGAGCTTCCTCTATACTCACTTCGAAGAGATCTGCGAGATCATGAAGGCCTATGATGTCTCGTTCTCGCTGGGCGACGGCCTCCGCCCCGGCTCGATTGCCGATGCCAACGATGAGGCCCAGTTCGCCGAACTCGAAACACTCGGTGAGCTGACCCGGGTGGCCTGGCGCCACGACGTGCAGGTCATGATTGAAGGGCCCGGACATGTCCCCATGCACCTGATCCGGGAGAACATGGACAGGCAGCTTGAATGCTGCGATGAAGCCCCCTTCTATACTCTGGGGCCACTGACCACCGATATCGCCCCGGGGCATGATCACATTACCTCCGGCATCGGTGCCGCAATGATCGGCTGGTATGGCTGCGCCATGCTTTGCTATGTCACCCCCAAGGAACATCTGGGCCTGCCCAACAGGGATGACGTCAAAACCGGCATCATCACCTACAAGATCGCCGCCCACGCAGCAGACCTGGCCAAGGGGCACCCCGGGGCTCAGCGTCGCGACAACGCCCTCTCGAAGGCGCGCTTCGAGTTCCGCTGGGAGGATCAGTTCAATCTGGGGCTGGACCCGGATACCGCGCGGGCCTATCACGACGAAACCCTGCCGAAGGATTCAGCCAAGGTGGCGCACTTCTGCTCCATGTGCGGGCCGAAATTCTGCTCGATGAAGATCAGTCAGGAAGTGCGCGATCGCTTCGGCCAAACCAGCCAACGGGTTGAGGAGGAACGCAGGGCCGGGCTCCGGGAGCAGGCCGAGCGCTTTAACGCCGAAGGGGGACAGCTTTATCAGGAAATCTGAACCGAGTTGAGACCAAAGTTGAAGGACGCCGTGCCAGTCACGGCGCCCGTTCTCCGGCCCCGGTTCTGTACAATGCGCGCTCTCTGAACAGCTCGTTTTCCCGACCGGAGTCGCCATGAATCAACCGCAAGCCGAACACCCCAATCTCTGGCGTCGCATTCCTCTCTGGCAGAAGATCCTGGCTGGTCTGGTGCTGGGGGCTCTGGTTGGCGCCCTGATGGGCGAACAGGCCAGCATGTTCAAGCCGCTGGGCGATCTGTTCATCAGTGCGATCAAGATGCTGATTGTGCCGCTGGTCTTCTCGACCCTGATCGTCGGCATTTCCGGGATGCGCGACCCGCAAAAGATGGGCCGTATCGGTCTGCGCACCATCGCGCTCTATCTGCTGACTACCGCCTTTGCGATTGCCATTGGCCTTGGCGCCTCCCTGCTCTTCCAGCCCGGTGTCGGGTTGGATTTGAGCTTTGATCAGGGGGCGGTGGAGGCAAAGGAAGCGCCCTCACTGGTCAGCATTCTGACCGGGCTGGTACCGGGCAACCCGGTCGATGCACTGGCCAATGGCAATATCCTGCAGATCATTGTCTTCGCCATTGGACTGGGCATTTCGCTGACCCTGATCGGCGAGAAGGGTGAGCCGGTAGTGCGCGTCTTCGAGAGCTTCGCTGAAGCGATGTACAAGCTCACCGAAATCGTCATGGCGTTTGCCCCGTTCGGGGTCTTCGGGCTGATCGCCAACGTCTCAGGTCAATATGGGCTGGAAGTCCTGTTGCCGCTGGCAAAGATGATCGGTGTGGCGTATCTCGCCAGCCTCCTGCATGTGCTGATCGTCTACAGCGGACTGATCTCGCTGCTGGGGCGGCTCAATCCGCTGAAATTCCTGCGCGGTATCGTCAATGCCCTGGTGGTCGCCTACTCCTCGGCCTCTTCCTCCGGCACACTGCCGGTATCATTGCGCTGCGCGCAAAAGAATCTCGGAGTCTCGGAAGGTGTTTCGAGTTTCGTGTTGCCGGTCGGCGCGACCATCAACATGGATGGTACCGCCATCTATCAGGGCGTCGTGGCGATCTTTATTGCCCAGTTGCTGGGTGTGGACCTGTCGATGACCGATTACGGCATGATCATCGTTACCGGCACCCTGGCCTCGATCGGCACGGCGGGTGTTCCCGGCGCCGGACTGATCATGCTGTCGATCGTGATGTCCCAGGTGGGACTACCGCTGGAAGCCATTGGCGTGGTGGCCGGCGTCGATCGCATCCTCGATATGGCGCGTACCAGCGTCAACGTGGCTGGCGATCTGATGGTGACCACCCTGGTCGGCAAGAGCGAAGGCGAGCTGGACCGCCGTATCTACGATGGTGACAACACGGTCTGATTTTGCCGTCCCCTGCCAGCGATGGCGCGTGCCATCGCTGGTAGCGGTTGATAGCACCAGGTATCGCAAGTCGGCAGTCGTTCAGCCGGTAGCCGGTTCAAAGCGCTGCTGCAGGTAGCGCTTGATCTCCTCGGATTCATACATCCACTCATCTTCACCGGTCTCGTCGGCAATACGCAGACAAGGCACTTTCACCCGCCCGCCACCGGCTTCGAGCGCCTGTCGATCGCGCTCATGCTGGCGGATATCGCGCAGCTCGATCGGTAGGGCTAGTCGGTGCATCTCCTTGCGCACCCGGATGCAGAACGGACAGGTACGGTACTGATAGAGCGCCAGGGATTGGCAGGCCTGATCCACTTCGGCCTGCGCCTCGATGCCGCGTGCGACCGGCTGCGGCCGGGTGAGTCGCTCGTTGGCGATCATGACCGGCCCCAACGCCCGCCGAACGCCCCTGAAGAAAGTGCGAGCCACGATACCCATGATATTACTCCCGGTTGTCTGGTCTTCCTGCGACGGTCAGCTTCAGCAGTTGGCCACTGCCGACAAGAGCCGACTGCGTCGTTCGTCGTTCATGAAGGCTTCTTCCAGTGCGTTGCGGGCCAGCTGCCTGAAAGTCGCCTGATCCCAGCCGAAAGCGTCGTGACACGCGATAAAGTTGTTGAGCATGCCGCCACCAAAATAGGCCGGATCGTCGGAATTCAGCGTCACCTTCAGCCCCTGCTCAAGCAACCCGGGCAGTGGATGATTCTCGAGCCGCTCAACCACCTTGAGATAGACATTGGAGAGCGGGCAAACGGTCAGCGGCATCTGTTCACTTTTCAGGCGCTCAACCAGTGCCGGATCCTCGAGACAGCGCACGCCGTGGTCAATCCGGCAAACGCCGAGTGCATCCATCGCGCCACTGATATAGGTGGCCGGGCCTTCCTCACCTGCATGAGCCAGCCGGGGGATACCCAGCTCACGGGCGCGTTCGAAAACGGCAGCGAACTTCTCCGGGGGATTACCCAGCTCGGCACTATCGAGTCCGATCGCCGCCAGGCGATGATGCCAGGCACGCGTCTGTTCAAGCACCGTCATCGCCTCCTCGGCAGAGCGATCGCGCACAAAACTCATGATCAGCGCACTGGAAATGTCGTAGCGTTGCTCGGCTTCCCGCATGGCCCGTTCAAGCCCCTCGAAAGGCACACTCGGTTCAAGACCTCGCAACAGATGTGGCTGAGGATCAAAGGAGAGTTCGACATGCACCACGCCATCGGCGTGGGCACGATCGAAATAGGCCATGGCAAGTTCGAAGAAGTCCTGCTCGGTATGCAGTACCGCCATGCCCTGATAGTAGAGATCAAGAAACGATTGCAGATTGCTGAACTCGTAGGCTGCCCGCACCTCGTCGATACTCGCATAGGGCAGGGTCACGCCATTGCGTGCCGCCAGTTCGAACATCAGCTCCGGTTCCAGAGTGCCTTCAATATGCAGGTGCAGCTCTGCCTTGGGCAGCGCCTTGAGCCAGGTCTTCATCGTCGCCTCCGAGGATGATGAAAAAGTACGGGACACGACATCACCACTCGGCCAGCAAGTGATGAGACGCGCGATGGGGCGACATCTTGCCATGGCGGCAGGCATCACTCACATTTTTCGGACATCGATCTGCCATGGCACGCATGAAAAGCTGGCCCCTGAAACGAAATTGCCGTGGCAGTCAACTGCCACGGCAATCATTCACCTACAGGGACAGATGTGTTACTTGCGGTCTTTCAGGGCGTCCTTGGTCTCACCCCGGGCCGACTTGCCATGGCCTTTTGCCTGCTGGGCCTTGCCTTCGGCTTCGGTGTGATGATTATCGGTTGCCTTGCCAACCCCTTCCTTGAGCTTGCCGGCAGCCTTGTCGATTGCGCCTTCGGCCTTGTCTGCCTTTGAATCCTTTGCCATGACACCTACCTCCTTGCTGGCATGTCGGGTCGATTGACCCTCGGCAAATGACGACATGCCCATGCCGTCACCTGACTTCAGCATGGTTCAATTTACGATGAATGCCAGTCTTGTTTGTAACAGTATGCAACATGCTACAAAGCCTCTCGAACTCTGACATTACGATACCACCAGAGGCACAAAACAATAGTCTTACGACTGTCTACAGTTACAAAAGCGCACATAACGCCGACATCGTCCTGCTGGCGCTTTGATATACTTTTGTGGAGTCACTACAAGGGAGTACATCGCGACATGCTCACGATGATAATCGGTGTAGTGCTGAATCTGCTGGGGATTCTGGCACTCTGGTCCAGCTTTACCAGTAGTTATTACATGGACCCGGCACTTCAGGACGTATTCTACCTGGCACTCGGCCTGTGGGGTATTTCTGTTGTGGGCGCGCTGCTCTGTCTCAGTCCGGTTACCCGCCGTGCAGGCTCGACACTGGTATCGATCGGTTCACTGATCTTCTTTCCGCTTGGCCTGATCGCCATGATTGGGGCGCGAAAAATGCTCAATGAGCAAAAGCGCAGCCAAAAATCGGATCATCATGGCGCTCATCATTCCAACGGCTATTCCGATCTGGTCTGACGCCTCAAGCGTGTGTTTCAGACAGAACAGGAAAAGGGAGCATGCTCTGCTCCCTTTTTGATGTGCGGACACTCATATCATCGCGTTTTTCTCACCCCCGGTTGCCATAACGGCTGACCAGGAAGCGATTGATATCCTCGGATTCGTACATCCACTCCACACTGCCATCATCCTTCGTGATCCTTAGACAGGGCACCATGGTACGCCCGCCCCCCTGCTGTAATTCCTGGCGGGCTTCAGGATCGCGACGCGTATCACGCAGTTCGATATCGAGATCGAGTTGTTCAATCTGGCGCAGCACCCGTTGACAGAACGGGCATGCCGGAAACTGATAAAGCACCAACTCCTGAGTCATTCAATTCCCTCCCTTGCCCGCTCACAGGGGCGTTGTTTCAACCGTGACAAGGGCCATGACAGGCACCCTTACCATTCACTCTCTTCTCTTAATGTGGCTGGCGATCACTGACTTGCCAAATTCTGACACTCGAATGAGCGTTATCGATCCGTCTCTTCGGCGGCAGGCTCATTAAGCGATGCCGGGACCGTCACTTCCTCGATATCCACGATTTCCGATCGATTCATGGTGACCTTCCAGCGCTGATGGACCACCCGCTGGCCCTCACTGGAGCGGGTCAGCAAATTGAGCTGATGGCGTTTTTCGACTTCATCACGCACCACCTCATTATCCTTGAGTCGATACACATGGTGGGTTTCACGGTCCATCAGGCGCGACAGGGGCTGGAGATCCAGCAGAATGGTTTCACGCATTTTCTCGTAACCGCCGAGGAAACGGCCGGGTGACATGCGTGACCGACTGCGATAGTGCAGGATGACTTCTTCGCGCTGCCCCAGACTGCCCTTGCGTGCGGCCTGAATCGCAGCATCCAGATGACGATAGCGCGTATAGTCAAGCCACTCGAGCTGACGTCCGACCGTATCACCACTATCAACATCGAAGTAGCGTCGGCGCCAGCGAGGGCGCCCCTTGCGCAGCCAGCGCAGCAGGGTATGACGCAGATCCTCCTTGAAGACCTCGCGCATGGCATACAGCAGCGCCAGTACCAGTACAAATTGCAGCGTCAGGTTGCTCATGACATGACGAGCTTCCAGCAGCAATGCAGACATCACGATCATGATCAGTCCGGCGGCCAGCGCTCGCACCATGCGTCCTTCATTGGCGCCAAGTTCCTGGGTTGTCTGCCTGAGGGTGAGGGGATACTCGATCAACCGCCGCAGACGGCGCATCTTGTTGGAGATGCGTGATGGATCGGCGGTTACCCGTGCCGAGTTATAGGCCTGCTGCTCGCGATGGGCATCCTCATCCCGGCAGAATGCCAACAGACGCTCGCTCGCCGCCGTCAGATGGTCACCCGACGGCAGATGGGCCACCAGCCGCAGCAGTTGCTGCTCGCTGAACCATGAGAGGTAGTTATCGATACTGCGATAGTAACGCTGATGCTTGTCGAGCCGGGGGGTGGTCTGGCGCACTCGCTTTAGAACATCCCGACACTGACTGGCCAGCTCATCGAGTCGAACCGCCGTGATGTCGTCAGCGTCTTCGATCAACTGCTGGACGGTGTGCTCCAGTGCTACCACATACTGCCAGGCATACAGGCTCAGCCGTACCCGGTACCCCTGACCACTGGCACGCTCTTCATCATCCGCGCCGTCTTCACGCCGGGGCAGCCGGTAATGGCTGCTGTAATACATGCGCCGAACATGGAAGGCCTGATGATAGAAGCTCTCCTCCGACATGTATCGGGCGTTGAGCCCCAGCTCGCCGGGAACAAACAGATAGAGATCCAGTTGATGAGGCGTGGATTCACGCAGTACCCGGGTCAGGCGCAGCTTGAAACCATCCCTGCGTTCGGCACTGATCATGGTGCTGCCTGCCTCCTATTGGCTTGTGCCTTTGCTCTCTTTCCCCGCCAACAGGTCCGCCAGCCAGGCCGCCGGATCGGCGACCCGGTCCGGATCAAGCGCGATCAGCTGCACCGGCTGATGGTCAAGTGACCGTCTCGAGGCTGTATCAAACATTGTCAGATCCGCTTCCCGACAGTAGATCAGCGCGCGAGCGCCCGTCCGCTCGATCAACGCCGGAATTTCGCTCGGATAAAAGACGCGCACACCTGCAATCCGGGTCGCGTGCTGCCAGGGCGCATCACTGACCAGCGCCTCCAGGCGCAGCCCTGACGAGGCAACAAGCTGTTGTTGTAATCGATAGTGCACCGCTTCGATGCCGCAGATAATCACGCCATGGCCGACAGGGCCCCTGGTGGGCTTCAAGCGCCTTTGTAATCGTTCCAGCCATACCTTCATGTCGCTCTGCCCATCGGAATCATTCTCGCAGGAAAAACATGGAAGCTGCTTCTTACACCCCGAACGCAACGCCTGCCACAATGGTGCCAAACCATCTAGACTTCATCTCGGAGCCGGCGTTGACACGCCGGACTCATTGATGGCCGGACGCCATCCCATTGACTGCAGGAAGCGTAATGTCATGACTCACAGGCCTGCTTCGGCGCCCCCCTCTTCCTCCGACCATACCATCGGACGTGAAGCCGACACGCCAATGGCCATTCCGGCACGCGGCTGGTGGCAGACATTGCTTCGTGTCCGTGCCGAAATCAATGACAACCATGCCAACCTGATCGCGGCCAGTATCGCCTTCTATGGCCTGCTCGCACTGTTTCCGGCCATTGCCGCTTTCATTTCACTGTGGGGCATGATCTTCGATCCTGACCAGGTGCAGGCACAGATCAACATGCTCAGCAGTGTACTACCCAGTGAAGCCGCCACCCTGATTGAACAGCAAGCCCTTGCCGTGACTACCCAGCCCGGTAGTGGTCTGGGGGCCACCGCCATCGGTGGTCTGCTCCTGACCCTGGTCAGCGCTTCCAAGGGTGTTCGAGGGTTCATGGCCGGGCTCAATATCATGTACAACGAACGTGAAGAGCGTGGATTGATCAAACGCACCCTGATCACCTGGGTGCTGACAGCCGGGCTGATTCTGATGACCATTGTCACCCTGGGGACCATTACCCTGCTGCCGGCCCTGATCGCTCGATTACCGTTCGGCGGGATGCTCAATGCCCTGTTGATTTATGTCCGCTGGCCATTGCTGCTGGCGCTGGTCATGATGGCGCTGACGATTCTCTATCGCTTCGGCCCCAGCCGGCGCCCACCCCGGCTCGGCTGGATCAGTACCGGATCGATCGCCGCCACCCTGTTATGGCTGGTGGGATCAATCGGCTTTTCAATCTATGTTCGCAACTTTGCCAGCTACAATGAAACCTATGGGGCCATCGGCGCGGTCGTGATTCTGCTGATGTGGTTCTGGTTGTCTGCCTTCATCGTACTGCTGGGCGCCACACTCAACTGTGAGCTTGAACGTCAGACGGCGCGGGATACGACCATCGGCCATCCCAGACCCATGGGACAGCGAGGCGCCTGGGCAGCAGACACCGTGGCGGATGATGCCCATGAGCGGCGCTGAAGCCGCTCGATGGATACAGGACCAACGCCCAATCGTCACCCGAAAACTTCATGTGCATGATAAGGCGATAGCCAGTAGGTCAAGAACCGGCAAGGAGCCGACACATGAAGCTTTTCAAGCGTTATACCCAACGGGATCGTCTGCCATGGCGGGCACGGCACATGTTCAACACTGATGAGAAGATCGATACGGCTGTAGACGAGCCGATGCGAGGGGCGACCCGCACCAGCAAGGTTCCTTCGATGCCACCCGTTGATGATCGCCCGACCGCCCGCTGAGACGTTCGATTGCCTGAGGTCATTCCCGGACGCCACACCGGCACCCGAGTTGAAAAAACAGTGTTTTTTTCTATAGTCGATCTGATCGAGGGCGTGTAAGCGCGCTTTCGTGAACCGTTGTCACCAAACGGTTTGTACCGCTTGTGGCACCGGGCAAGGGAGATTCGGCAATCAACGAAAGGGAGTGTACATGATGCAACCGGTTCAGCGTCTGGCAGGCACAATTCTGGTCACGGCCGGCCTGTTGGGAGCCTCCTCGGCCTTTGCCGCACCCCAGGGGCTCTACTCCTCGAGCGAGCTGATGGATGCCGATGTCTATCTTCAGGGACAGGATCAGCAAAGTATCGGTGAAGTCGAGGATATCCTGCTGGGCGAAAACATGGGCGTTCAGGCCCTGGTGATCGAAACCGACGATGACAGCCAGTTGGGCGATCACGAGTATGTGATCGAAAAGGGTCATTTCACCGTCCAGACCACCAACGACGATAATCTCGATGAACTCCGCTATCGGGTCACCGTCAACATGGACGAAGCCCAGGTGGCCAAACAGGCGCAGTACACCAATGACTGGTGGCAGAACGCCAAACGCGACGCTGCAAAAGCCTGGGAAAATACTCGCGAGAGTGCCTCCAGCGCCTGGCAGAGCACCCGTGAGGCCACTTCCAGCCTGCTGGAAAAAGCCAGCGACGCCATCAGCCCCGAGCAGTAATGTCGCTCGTCACCGACCGCTGGGTGCCAGCGGTCGGTGGTTTGCGGAAAAGCCCTACTCCGGCATCAGAATCACCGCACCCAGCGGTGGAAGCGTCAGTTTCAACGAGCAGGGATGACCGTGCGAAGCGGTCTGCGATGCCACTACCCCGCCACCATTACCGATATTACTGCCACCATAAAGCTCACTGTCACTGTTGAAGCGTTCGCTCCAGCGCCCTTCTCTGGGGACCCCAAGGGTATAGTCTTCAAGCACACGCGGCGTGAAGTTGACCACGACCAGCGCCACGCCTTCCTCATGGCTCCAGCGTAGCCAGGCCAGCACGCTGTTTTGGGCATCGTCCCCTACAATCCATTCGAAGCCGTGTGGTCGATCATCCTGTTCATGCAGCGCCGGGAGCGTGCGATAGAGCAGATTGAGTTCGCGCACCAGCCGCTGCAACCCCGCATGGCCCGCCTCACTCAGCAGCCACCAGTCGATCTCACGATCATGACTCCACTCCTGCCATTGGCCGAATTCGCAACCCATGAACAGCAGCTTGCGCCCGGGGTGTGTCCACATGGCCGTCAGATAAGCACGCAGATTGGCAAACTGCTGCCAGCGATCTCCCGGCATCCGGGCAATCAGCGACCCCTTGCCGTGAACCACTTCATCGTGGGAAATCGGCAGCACAAAACGCTCGGAATAGGCGTAAACCATCGAAAAGGTCATCTGATGATGATGGTAACTGCGATAGAGCGGATCCTGCTGCATGTAGCTCAGGGTGTCGTGCATCCACCCCATGTTCCATTTCCAGTCGAAGCCCAGCCCGCCTTCGCTTACCGGCGCTGTCACTCCCGGCCAGGCCGTGGATTCCTCGGCAATCATCAGCGCACCGGGCACCTCTTCATGAACGACCTCGTTGAGGTGGCGGAGAAAATCGATCGTCTCGAGATTCTCCTGGCCACCGTAGCGATTGGGTATCCACTCCCCGTCGCGACGGGAGTAGTTGCGATACAGCATGGAGGCCACGGCATCCACGCGCAGGCCATCGATATGAAACTCGCGCAGCCAGTGCAGTGCCGATGAAAGCAGGAAGCCATGTACCTCACGCCGACCGAGGTTATAGATATAGGTATTCCAGTCCTGGTGAAACCCTTCGTAAGGATGGCTGTACTCATAGAGTGCAGTGCCATCGAAGCGGGCCAGTCCGTGTGGATCGGTAGGAAAGTGCGCCGGAACCCAGTCGAGAATGACACCAATGCCGGCCACATGGCATGCATCGACGAAGGCCGCGAACGCCTGCGGTGAGCCGAAGCGTCCACTGGGTGCGAACTGCGATAGCGGCTGATAGCCCCAGGAACCACCAAAGGGGTGTTCCATGATCGGCAGCAGTTCGATATGCGTGAACCCCATTTCACTGACGTAGGGGATCAGCGATTCCGCCAGCTCCTGCCAGTTATAGCTCTCCCCATCATCACCGCCATGGCGACGCCATGAACCCACATGCAGCTCATAGATTGCAACGGGTGCCTCGGTGGACTGACGCTTGCTGCGTGTCGCCAGCCAGTCGGCATCATGCCATTCGATGGAGGCTGGATCGGCCACCACGGAGCCTGTCAGCGGCGGTGGCTGTGTGGCCAGGGCCACCGGATCCGCCTTGCGCAGCCACTGGCCATCCGCGCCGATCAGATCAAACTGATAGATCGCGCCGGGCGCAAGGCGGGGGATGAACAGCTCCCAGACCCCGGAGGGATGACGCCTGCGCATCAGATGACGACGGCCGTCCCATTGATTGAAATCCCCGATGACCGAGACACGCTGAGCGTTGGGTGCCCACACCGCAAAACGCACACCCGGGATGCCTTCGACGCTCATGGCATGAGCGCCGAGGCACCCTCCCAGCCGGCGGTGCGTCCCCTCACCGATCAGATAGAGGTCAAGCTCGCCGAGCAACAGGTCAAAGCTGTAGGGATCCTCGACCACCTCCTCTCCCCATGGCCAGCGCACATGCAGTACATAGGGTTCTATATAATCCAGATGCGCCACGAACAGGCCGGGTAGCCGACTACGCTCCAGCCGAGCCAGCAAACGATCCGGAGCCTCACGGGGCCGTACCTCGACTCCGATTGCCCCGGGCAGCCAGGTGCGCAGGATGACACTGCCATCAGGCTGTTCATGCGGTCCCAGCACTGCAAAAGGATCGCCATGGCGCCCTTCGCCCAATGCCTGCGCCACATGATCGTCAATTTCCCTGTCGAGGGTAGTGGCTTGCGTGGTAGCCGATTCGGCACGGCGGTTATCACTCATGACGTTCTCCCGGGGTAGCGGCGTTCGTGAAAGCCGTGGTCGTCCGAACGCTGCATGGCTTCTGCCAGAGCAGCCAGACCGAACAACGGCACCTTCAGCCAGTCGGGACGATTGGCCGCTTCATAGGTCAGCTCATAAGCGGCTTTCTCCAGCAGACACAGGCTCAGAATACTGGTAAAGATTTCTCCCTGTTCAGCGTTGCTCGCCGAATATCCGGCGACTTCACGATAGGTGGACAAAAAGGCGGCATTGGCCTCACGGTAGTACTGCTCTGCCACCCGACGATCCTGCTGCAGAGTGGCCTCATCACGCTCGCTGCTCTGGGCATTTTCCAGCGCCATGGCGGCGGCATAATCGAAGGACCGCAGAATACCGGCCACATCGCGTAGCGGACTGTGTTTGGCACGTCGCTCAGTCAGCGGTCGAGCCGGTTCGCCCTCGAAATCGATCAGCCAGGCATCTTCCTGAGCTACCAGCACCTGGCCAAGATGCAGATCGCCATGAATGCGGGTACGCAGCGCCCCTTGCAGTTGCGGCTCCACTGCCTGCAACCACTGCTCGATGCGATCCCGACTGCTCAGCAGCACAGCCGCACGCTCCCGACTCACTTCAGGCAGATCCGTCTGGCGATGACCCAGTACAGCCATGGCCTCGGCCACCCGCGCACGAACACGTTCAACCCAGGCATGAGCCTCATCAGTATCAATGACCTGCGGCGCAAAATCGGGGTCTTCGGTGGGGCTGGCCAGTACCTGATGCATTTCGGCCAGTCGTCTACCGAGCAGTGAAGCGAAAGTGGTCAGCGTGGACATGGCCCCGAATCCTTCGCCGAGAGGCGGTTCGCTGCTGCCACCCTCTTCCTTCAGGCCTTCCTGAACCTTCTCTTCGCTGGCTTCACGCATTGCACGATCCAGCGTATTGAGCGTCCACAGCCAGCCATCGCCCTGATTGGCGACATATCCCTGAGCCACCATCAGGACATGAGGCACACCGGCCTCATCGACACGCACAATCTCTCCCAGCATGGGCGCAATATGCTCGAAGCCACGCGTTGTCAGATAGCGGCCCATTTCGGCTTCGGGATGCTGCCCGGGTTCGATCTTGCGAATCAGCTTGAGCACGATGCGCTCATCGATGATGACCGAGCTGTTGGATTGCTCGACACCGGGATAGCGGACATCCTGCTCCTGCGGCATCATCTCCGCCCACAGCGGTGCCAATCGGTCACTGGGGACAAACTGCAGCTCTCCATGCTCCAGCGGCAGACGCTGTCCTGCCCTGAGGGATTCCATCAGGCGCAGAATCACGGCAGGCATGGCAAAGGCATCGGTGAGATAGCCCACTTCACGCCCACGTCTCACCCGGGCCAGGGCCAGACTCTCCACCAGCGCCGAAGGATGCTGTTCATCCACATGCGTCAGTGCCAGCAAATAGTGCTGCGCCGGTCCTTCTTCCGAAGTCTCTGTTCGGGTTTCACACAACAGCACGCTGGGTACTTCATCGCCGGGGGGCGGCGTCAGAATGGTGGTGTGTCCGATCTCGACCTCGATCCGCGCGGCCTGCTTGGCACCGAACCAGCGCCGCTGGGCCAGATAGATGGGCAGAATATCCCGCTCCAGCTGACGCCGAGCCGGGGGTTGCAGGATATCCTCGATGCCGCGCTTGATAATCAGGGTCAGCAGATCGGGCATGACGCTGTGTGCCGGCGTATGCCAGGCCGGCAGCCGTGCCTCGCCGGCAAGCGTGAACCAGTAGAAGCCATAGGGCGGCAGCGTCATCTGATAGGGTGCGCGCACGATCGGCGGAAAGGCACTGCCACCGATCATTTCCACCGGCACCAGCCCCTCGAACGCCGACAGGTCGAGCGCTACCGCCTGAGCAGTACGCGAGACATTGGCCACGCAGAGAATCACGTCAGTCTCGCCATTCTCCGGGGTATATTCGCGCAGATAAGCCAGAATGCGCCGATTGGCCGGCGTGAGCATA
Organism: Kushneria phosphatilytica; assembly: GCF_008247605.1. Classification (NCBI taxonomy): domain Bacteria; kingdom Pseudomonadati; phylum Pseudomonadota; class Gammaproteobacteria; order Oceanospirillales; family Halomonadaceae; genus Kushneria; species Kushneria phosphatilytica. Next base: position 2,675,417 of record NZ_CP043420.1, read on the forward strand.
CGTAACGTGCCGCGACCAAAGGCGCGATGACGATTGCGGACTGCCAGCAACCGACGTGTCCAGTTCAGTGACGAATGGGCATCGCGCGCCTGCGCCTCGACATTGATGGTCTGAAAACCGTAGAGCGGATCCATGATCGGCGGCAGCACCAGACTCGCCGGATCAGCCCGGGAGAAGCCGCCATTACGATCCATGGACCACTGCATGGGGGTACGCACGCCATCCCGGTCACCGAGATGAATGTTATCCCCCATGCCGATCTCGTCGCCGTAATACAACACCGGCGTACCCGGCATCGACAGCAGCAGGCTGTTGAGCAGTTCCACCCGGCGCCGATCCCGCTCCATCAGCGGTGCCAGCCGTCGGCGAATACCCAGGTTGATGCGAGCACGCCGATCGGCTGCGTAGTGTTCCCACAGATAGTCACGCTCACGATCGGTGACCATCTCCAGCGTCAGTTCATCATGGTTACGCAGGAAGATCGCCCACTGGCAATTGTCGGGAATGGACGGTGTCTGGCGCAGAATGTCAGTGATCGGAAAGCGATCTTCCTGAGCCAATGCCATATACATGCGCGGCATCAGCGGGAAATGGAAGGCCATGTGACACTCATCACCATGACCACTTTCATCACCGCCGAAATAGGGTTGTGTATCCTCGGGCCACTGATTGGCTTCGGCCAGCAGCATGCGGTCGGGATAGTGGCGATCAATCTCCGCCCGAATCCGCTTGAGCACGGTATGAGTCTCGGGCAGGTTCTCGTTGTTGGTGCCCTCCCGCTCGATCAGATACGGAATGGCATCCAGCCGCAAGCCGTCGACGCCCATCGCCAGCCAGTAGTGCAATACTCGAAGCACTTCTTCCATGACCGGCGGATGATCGAAATTGAGATCCGGCTGGTGAGAGTAGAAACGGTGCCAGAAGTACTGCCCGGCGACCGGATCCCAGGTCCAGTTGGAGTGCTCGGTGTCCAGAAAGATGATGCGCGTGCCACTGTAGGCCTGATCGCTGTCCGACCAGACATAGAAGTTGCGCTCCGAGGAGCCGCGGGGTGCCTGGCGAGCACGCTGAAACCAGGGGTGCTGGTCGGACGTATGGTTGATGACCAGCTCGGTAATCACCCGCAAACCACGGGCATGTGCCTCGCTGATGAAACGCTGGGCATCCGCCAGGGTGCCGTAGTCCGGGCTGACATCGTAGTAATCAGCGATATCGTAGCCGTCATCCCGGCGCGGCGATGGGTAAAACGGCAGCAGCCAGACGGTATTGACCCCCAGCGACTGAATGTAATCGAGCTTCTCGATCAGCCCCGCAAAATCGCCGATACCATCATTATTGGCATCGAAAAACGATTTGACGTGCACCTGATAGATGACGGCATCCTTGTACCACAAGGGATCTTCGATAAAGCGCTCGGCCGCCTCCCCGGATCTTGCTGCAGCACTCTCGACCGACTGCAGGGAGGTTTGAACGACCCTGCCGTTGACATTGATCATGATCCTGCCCCCTCATCCCTGACTTCATCGCCACTATTCTTCATGCAGCCCCATGCCAGCCCCGACCGGGCGGGCTAACGCGCCAGATGCCGAATGGCATCTCCGGGGTCAGATGCGTCCATTGCCACTTGCCGAACCAGCTCCAGCGGTGGCCGTTCATCAGATCCTCACCATAAAGTTCGGCGTCGTCATCGAGCCCGAACCACCATAATGGCAACTCGAAATGCCCTTCCTGAGCACTGTGTGGATCGAGACTGATGGCAATCAGCACCACGTTTTCCAGATCCGGGGTGGCCTTGGCGAAATAGAGGATTCGGTCGTTGTCGATGTGCAGGAAGGTCACCCCTGTATGGCGTTGCAGCGCCGGATTATCGCGTCGAATCCAGTTGAGCTGAGCGATCTCCCAATTGATGTTGCCAGGTGCAAAATAATTGCGCGGACGGATTTCGTACTTCTCGGCGTCGAGATACTCCTCCTTGCCATGAATCGGCGCCGATTCACACAGCTCGAAGCCGGAATACATGCCCCAGAGTCCCGATCCCATGGTGGCCAGCGCGGCACGAATGAGAAATCCGGGGCGGCCGGAGGACTGCAGAAAGATCGGATTGATATCAGGCGTATTGACGAAGAAATTGGGCCGATAGCACTCGCGCAGCGGTGACTCATTGAGCTGAGTGAGGTATTCGCTCAGCTCGGCCTTGGTATTGCGCCAGGTGAAGTAGGTGTAGCTCATGTTGAAGCCGATCTTGCCCAGCCTGGCCATGATGGCCGGCCGAGTGAAGGCTTCGGCAAAGAACAGCACCTCGGGATCGCGACTGCGAATATCGGCGATCAGCCACTCCCAGAACGGAAAGGGTTTGGTATGAGGGTTATCGACGCGGAAGATTTTCACTCCCTCGTCTACCCAAAGCTGCACCACATCACGCAGCGCCTCCCACAGCGCCGGTCGAGCATCCCCGGCGTAGAAGTCGACGTTGACGATGTCCTCATATTTCTTGGGCGGATTTTCCGCGTAGCGAATGGTGCCGTCAGGCCGCCAGTCGAACCAGCCGGGATGCGCCGCCAGCCACGGATGATCCGGTGAACACTGGATGGCAAAATCCAGCGCGATTTCCAGATCATGCTCATGCGCAGCGCGCACCAGCGCACGAAAGTCCTCGAAGCTGCCGAGTTCGGGATGAATGGCATCATGTCCGCCAGCTTCATTGCCGATCGCGTAAGGACTACCGGGATCATCCGGCGCCGGCGTCAGAGTGTTATTGCGTCCCTTGCGATGGGTGTGACCAATGGGATGAATGGGCGGGAAATAGAGCACATCAAAGCCCATGTCGCGAATCATCGGCAGCCGCTGGTGAACATCGGCGAAGGTGCCATGACGCCCGGGATCATCGGTCTGTGAACGGGGAAAGAGTTCATACCAGCTGGCAAAGACGGCGCGTTCGCGGTCCACCTCCAGCGGATAGTAACGGTCACTGCAGGTAAGGTGTTCGAAGGCATCGGCCTGCTGCATCGCAAGCTGAGTATCCGGGCTCAGCAGGAGATCGACACGTTCGGCTGTTTCGGTCGATGCCTGATCAAGTCCGTCCATCACCTGGCGAAGGTGTTTTACCGCCGGATCATTGGTGGTCTGATCGTCGGCCACCAAACGCTCCAGGCCATCGGCCACCAGCCGGCGCCCCTCTTCGAGCTCCAGTGTAATCGGCACGCCAGCCGCGTGTTTCTTGACCAGCTCATTGCGCCAGGTCGCAAAGGCGTCACGCCAGGCTTCAATGACGAATTCGCAGCGACCCAGTGACTGTGGCGTGATAACCCCTTCCCACAGATCATTACCCGGTGGCTGCACCAGGCTCATTGGTGCACTGTGCCAGCCGGCAGCAGTATCGGCCTGCCCGGCCTGCACCGATCGCCAGTGCACCCGGGCTGCCAGCGTGTCATGGCCATCGCAGAGGATCACGGCCGTGACCCGTAACGGTTCACCGATGATCGCTTTTGCAGCGAAACGGCCGTCATCCACGCTGGGCATGACCGATTCGATCGCCAACCGCGGCGCCTGCATCATTTCCGCAAGCGAGTGGCGAGCGGGCTTTACAGCCTGCGATGCTGCATCAGCCGCTGTACTCGACTCCGTGCCGACCTGGCCAGTGATGGCCGAACGATCATCGACCTGTTCCACTGGCGCCTTCTTCGCACGCGACGCGCCACCCTGTACCGACTTTTTCATGGTCCCTCCCTGACCGCCACTGGCGTGTCCTGTAGCCCTGTACTGACCCGGTCGATAGCAGATGTGACCGCGCTACCAACCGAGTCCATCACTCTCGTGCCCCTGGACCAGCTCCAGCAACACCAGCGATCGACCAGTCACCCTGTAGCTCTCCTCCCCCTCAAGCATGGGCAGGCTGTGTCGCTCCGGTTCAGCGGTATGCAATCGGAAATGCCAGCCTTCACCGCTATCCACGGCAGGCAGTCGGAATTCAACCTCATCCGAATGGGTATTGATCAGCAGCATCAGCGTGCTGGCGCTACCTCGCTGGCGAATACCTGTTGGCTGAGCCCGTCCATCAAGCAGTACCGCAATCGCCCGGGCTTCGGGGTCTTCCCAGTCATCGATGGTCATGCCTTCACCCGCTGGCGTCATCCAGGTGACATCGCGGACATCGAGTTCTTCATTGTATTCACCGGTCAGAAAGCGCGATCGATGCAGTACCGGAAAGTGTCGGCGCAGGGCAATCAGACGCTGGGTAAAGGCCAGCTGCATCCGCCCTTCATCAGAAAGATTCCAGTCAACCCAGCCGATCTCGCTGTCCTGGCAGTAGGCGTTGTTATTCCCTGCCTGGGTGCGAGCGAATTCATCGCCTGCCAGCAGCATCGGCGTGCCCTGGGAGAAAAGTAATGTGGTCAGCAGATTACGCATCTGCAAAAGCCGCACTGCGCGAATATCAGGATCGTCGGTCTCTCCTTCCACACCGTAATTCCAGGAGTGGTTGTCATCGTGACCGTCGTTGTTGTCCTCGCCGTTGGCTTCGTTGTGCTTATCGTTGTAGGTCACCAGGTCACGTAGCGTGAAACCATCGTGCGCGGTGATGAAATTGATCGAGGCGTAGGGCTTGCGACCACGATGGGCAAACAGGTCAGCAGAGCCGGTCATGCGTGTGGCGAATTCCGCCAGCTGACCTTCATCGCCTTTCCAGAAGCAGCGCATGGTGTCACGAAAACGATCGTTCCACTCCGCCCAGCCGGGAGGGAACTTTCCGACCTGATAGCCGCCGGGGCCACAATCCCAGGGCTCGGCGATCAGCTTGCACTGCGATAGCAGCGGATCCTGACGGCAGGCATCAAGAAAGCCACCGCCCTCATCAAAACCGTGCGGTTCTCGCCCGAGAATGGTGGCCAGGTCGAAGCGGAAGCCATCCACCCGCATCTCCTCGGCCCAGTAGCGCAGCGAATCCGTGACCATCTGCAGCACGCGCTGGTGAGACAGGTTGAGGGTGTTGCCGGTGCCCGTATCGTTGATGTAATAGCGCGGTTCTTCCGGCATCAGCCGGTAGTAGGTCGCGTTATCAATGCCGCGATGCGACAGCGTCGGGCCCATTTCATTGCCTTCGGCGGTATGGTTGTACACCACATCGAGCAGTACCTCGAGACCGACCGAATGTAACCGCGCCACCATCTCCTTGAACTCGTTGACGGTCTCGGTAGCCATGTATTTCGGATGCGGGGCAAAAAAGGCCAGAGTGTTATAGCCCCAGTAATTGTGCAGCCCGTTTTCCTGCAGATGGCGATCATCGGCGAAGGCATGAATCGGCATCAGCTCAACCGATGAAATGCCCAGGGTCCGCAGATAATCGGTAATGGCCGGCACCCCCAGCCCCGAGAAAGTGCCACGCAACGATTCCGGTACTTCCGGATGACGCATGGTGTAGCCACGCACATGCGTTTCATAGATGACCGTATCGTCCCAGGGAATATGAATCTCCCGGGAACGCCCCCAGGTAAAGGCCGGATCGATGACCCGGCATTTTGGCATGAAGGGGGCGCTGTCCCGTTCATCGAAACTGAGATCGCCATCTTCGTGACCGATGGTGTAGCCATAGAGGGCATCGTCCCACTGAAGCTCACCCACCAGCTGCTTGGCATAAGGATCGATCAGCAGCTTGTTGGGATTGAAACGATGTCCCTGTTCCGGCTCATAGGGGCCGTGCACCCGATACCCGTAGATCGTACCGGGGCGCGCATCGGGCAGATAACCATGCCACACCTCGTCGGTATATTCGGGCAGCTCGATGCGCTCGAGCTCCTCACTGCCATCGGCATTGAACAGGCAGAGCTCAACCTTCGTGGCATGGGCGGAAAACAGCGCAAAATTGACGCCCAGACCATCCCAGGTCGCCCCCAGGGGCCATGGCAACCCTTCGCGTACTCGCGAACGCTGTACCCCCTGCATCATCTCGTCAGGCTGTTTAATTTCCCCTTCATCGGGCACATCCCAGCCGCCCGGAGGCATGGCTGTCTCATCATGGCTGACACCGTGCTCGGTACCCCGAGCAGGATCGTCACTGTCACCGTACATGGTGTGGTCATTCATCAATCAGAGCTCCGACGGGGAATTCCATTGCACTTCGGCGAATATCACCGACCGTACCTCTGCCACAACAGCATCGGTCACGGATCATGATTTACGAGGACGTCTTGTCGCTCGGCTGCCGGTGGTACCCGAATCCCCGTTGCGTGCGCGCCGGCTGCGGCTGCGTGGCTTGTCGGGGACCGGTGTTTCGGGTGGCACATCAGGGTCGGGGCCTGTCTCGGGAACACCCGGCGGCGGTGGTACGTCTTCAGGCGGCTCGGGTGGCTGCTCGATTTCGGGCTCATCGGGGCGTGTCGGATCCACTTCCGGCTCCGGCTGGGGCGACTCTGGCGCTGGTGCCGGCTCGGGCGTTGACGGCGGCGCCACAGTATCAACCGACTCCCTGACCCCCGTTTCCGGCATCGGTGCATGAGCCTCGGTGCGATGCTCGGCCTCGACCAGTCGAGTGGCCATATGCCAGTGCCGCTCGGCCTGCCCTTCCGGACAGCCTTCCGACTCCCAGATACGGTAGGCCAACAATCTGATACGCAGTTGTTCGTCCATCGTTACCCCTCCTCAGGGATCACCTGCATCGTCACGCACGAGCAGGCAAAACGGCAACTCGGCCAGCAATCGACCAAGTGTCACGCTCTGTTCCATGCACCGACCCAGTGAGGATTCGGCGCAGTGCAGGACAATGGTGCGTCCTGTCAGCCAATCCTTCCATGGCATGCGACAGACCTGCATATTGCTCTCGTCAAACCAGCGGATGCGGGTTCTCCCCCAGCATTCCGGATCAATTTGCAACCCCTCACCAGACATGGTGCCTGCATGCCGGGCAGCCACCACAACGAGCTGCTGCTGGCCATGGCGTCGCTGGAAGGCCACCACCTGATCGGCCCCCTCACCCTCAACGGACAGCGGCAGATACTCACCTTCTGCAAACAGCACCGGATAGCGCTGACGCAACATCAGCACTCCATGAATCAATGCCTGCTTGATGCGGCCGTCCTGCCAGTGCGTTTGCAATTCGACCAGCGAGTCCGAGCTGGCCAGCGTACGCTGACGAGCTTCGAAATCGACCGGGCGTCGGTTATCAGGGTCGACCAGCGAGAAATCCCAGTATTCCGTTCCCTGATAGAGATCCGGCATACCCGGCGCCGTCATCCGCAGCAGGGTCTGCACCAGTGAATTGATGGCCCCTGTTGGCGCAATACGCATCGCCATGCCATGAATCGAATGACGCAGCTCATGCATCTCGGGAGAAGTCAGCAGCCCGCGGGTGAAATCGCGACAGGCCTGCTCATAAGGCTCATTGGTATAGAGCCAGTGACTGTTCAGCTTGGCCTCACGCAGGGCCTTCTGCTGCCAGGCCTCGATCCGCTCGGCAAAGGCCGTCATGCCGGCCTCGTCATCAGGCAGCAGATCCAGCGGCCACGCGCCTACCAGAATCTGATAGAGCATCAGCTCATCAGCGGGCATCACGGTGACACCGCCGGTCGAGGCTGTTCGGCCGCGCAGGGCACTGGCATCAACGAACCACTGACGCACCGCCTCGGTGTAAACGCTGGCCCATTCCGACAGCGCCGCCAGGCGAGCTCGCACATCCTCACCACGCTTGTGATCGTGCGTTGCGGTGGTCAGCATGGCGTGTGGAAAGCGGGCATGTCGGTCCTGGTTGGCCGCATGGAAGCGTTCAACCGACATCGAAAAGGTGTCGGCTTCGAAACCGACATCGCTGCGCGACAGCAGTACCGCACAGCGGTAGCCGGCAGTATCTTCGACGGCCTTGGCGGCCACTGGCGAGGTCAGCTGCTGGAAGCGGGTAATGGCGCGCAATCGAGCCGTCCGCTCGGGCTCCGGGAAGTTGACGGGCGCCTCGCTGCCCAGCCAGCACTCCAGCGCATCCAGCACCTGCTGCCCGGGCGGCTCAACGCAGTATCGCGCGACTTTCAGCGCTCGTTGAAAATGCGGCTCGTCCTGTACCGGTCGGCCATGGTCATCAGCATAGGTCCGATAGATACCGAACTGCACAACCAGTTCACGCAGCGCACGTCGAATCATCCCTGTGGTCAGATCACGATGATCGGGATGACTGCAGGCTACTGCCCGCAGGGCCCGCACCGTGCCCTCGAATTCGCTCGCCAGCAGACTCTTGAGCATCAGCCGCCGCGATCGCACCGTCTCTTCACTGAAATCTGCAGTCCGCCCGGACAGTGAGGACCACAGTGCGGCCAGGGGCGCTTCTCCATCGGGTCGATGCTGTAGCGCATTGACACTGTTCATGAAGGCGTAGCCGGTATCGCCATCCACACCCCAGTCATCATGCAGCTGTTCATCCTCGGCCAGGATCTTTTCCACCAGTATCGGTAGCCGATCCGGTGCACTGGTCCGTGTCGTGACCGGGCGCCTGGCGGCCAGCTCATCAAGCCGCGTCCGCAGTTGAAGACAGTAGCCCCTCGGATCGGCGAGGCCATCGACATGATCGATACGAACACCATCCACCCAGCCCCGTTCGATCAAATCGAATACCCGGGCATGCACGGCTTCAAAGACATCCGGTAGCTCGACTCGCACACCAGCCAGCTCGGTGACATCGAAAAAGCGTCGCCAATTGAGTTCATCATTACCCGCACGCCACCAGGCCAGCCGATACCACTGACGCTCCAGCAGTGCATGCAGTCGCTCGGCCCTCTCGGGTGTACTGCCGTCATGATCCGCAAGTACCCGCGCCAGTGCGTCACGTGCCGATGACTGGGTCAGCCATTGCTGCAACGCCGTTCGCAATTCTGCCACGCCAGCACGTGCCGATTCGGCCTCGTCTACTGTCAGCGGCAGTGCGTTGGCAAGCGCTGCCAGCGACGAAGCACCTGCCGACTCAAGCAGCGGACCCAGCGAGTGCATGGCCAGCGGAAAACGATGCTCGTGATAGCTTACCTGCAGCTCACCGAGCTCAGCGTCGAATCCCGGTTGCAGCTCCCCGGAACGCAACACCGAGCCATAAGTGTCACCCAGCAGCGGTAACAGCATCCGTCCCTGCAACGCTGGGTCAGGCGAGTGCCAATCGATATCAAAGAAGTGGGCATGGGCACTCTGCTGCCCCATCTGCAGGACATCCTGCCACCAGGGATTCTCATGACCGATGGCCAGATGATTGGGCACAATATCCATGATCAGCCCCATGTCCCGCGCGTGGAGGCGCTCGACCAGCCGTGCCAGTGCCTCTTCTCCCCCCAGCTGGGGATCGATCCGGGTCGGATCGACACCATCGTAGCCATGGGTAGAGTCGGTGCGCGATTTCAGCAGCGGGGAGGCATAGAGGTGACTGATACCCAATGCACTGCAGTAGTCGACCAGCTCGCAGGCGTCATCCAGAGTAAATCCCGGATGAAACTGCAGACGCAGCGTGGCACGTAACGAGGTCATGAAGACTGCTCCGGACCGTTGTCGGGGTCGGTGATGTGGTAGGCCCGCTCGAGCGTGGCACTGTCCATGCAGGGTGCACGGGCATGACGCAGGATCTCCAGGCGGGTCTGGGCAGCGGCACAGGAGAGAGTAGTCGCTTCAGGCGGCTGCCGCCGGCACCAGTTGGGGTGGCCATCCACGGTGCCGGGCAGATTGGCCTGCTCGACTTCGCCCATCAGATCCTCGATCGGAATCAGTGCCAGACGACTGGCAGTGCGGGCGATCAGCCGGATAGCGCCATCGACGACCGAAGCGGTCGGAGCGGTCGGCTCAATGCCCAGTGCCTCGGCAAGATGCTCACGCTCCTCGTCACGCTGCACCCGCTCGGCCTCGGGGTCGTCGATCAGCGCCAGGCGTTCACGCCAGTCGATATCACGCGATTGCCACCAGCCTGCCACGGTGGGCAGGTCGTGGGTACTGGTCATGGCCACGGCATCGCGGGTATAGCTTGCAGGCGAACTGAATGCGCCTGTTTCCTCACGCTCGAACCACAGCACTCGCATGCCGTAGATGCTCCGTTCGTCAAGACGCTGACGAAAATCGGGATCGACCGTTCCCAGATCCTCGCCGATCACAATGGCACGATGCCGCCAGGACTCCAGCGCGACCAGTCTCAGCAACGCCTCTTCCGGATAACTGACATAGGCGCCTTCGGTAGGCGCATCGCCCTGTGGGATCAGCCAGAGCCGCGATAACCCCATGATGTGATCAAGCCGTACACCACCGGCATGGCGAAATCCGGCACGCAGGGTTTCAATAAAGGTGGTAAACCCTTCGCGTACCAGCCCCTGGGGCGAAAATCCGGCAACCCCCCAGTTCTGCCCATTCGGATTGAAATCGTCCGGCGGCGCGCCGACATCCAGCGTGGTCAGGGTTTCTTCGGGGCGACTCCACGCCTGACTGCCCTGGGGAGATACACCCACGGCAATATCGGCGATCACTCCAATCGCCATACCGGCGTCAACCGCCGTGCGCTGCGCTCGAGCCAGGCCCCGGTCGATCAGCCATTGAGTGAAGGCATGAAAGGCAACATCTTCGCGCTGACGACGCATGAACTCCTGCACCAGTGGCCGCTCGATATGATCGTACCCTTCAGGCCAGCTGCCCGGGTCACCGAAAGCGGCACATAGCGCCTCGAAACAGCAGTGCTCTTCTAGTATCCGGCCGCGGCTGCGACGGAAACGCGCAAAATCGGCTTTCAGCCCATGATCCTCGGCAGCGCCCCGGGCATGACTGAAGCGCTCGAAGACGCGACGCAACCAGCGCCAGCGCGCTGCAGCCACGGCTGGATAGTCGATCAATTCCAGGGCTTCGAGTCTTACCCGATCCAGCTCGAAGGCCTCCCGGGTCAAGGCCTCCCCCATCAGTTGATCGGGCGCGGCATGCAGGGCGTTATAGACCAGTCGGCTGGAAGGCGCGTAAGGGCTGATCCGTTCGGCATCATGCGCAAACAGGGCATGCACCGGACTGATCGCCACACTGTCCACGCCAGCGGCAGCGGCATTTCTGACCAGTTGCTCGAGGGCAGCCGTATCACCCAGCCCGCCATCCCCCTGACGACGCAGGCCATAGACAGGCACCGTCAGCCCGTAGCGCCGCTCACGCGGCAGGGAGGCGACATCAATATCATCCAGGGTAAAGGCGCGCTCGGGGGCCACTGCCAGCGTGCCGTGATAGACCACGGCCAGATCGCTTTGCTGGTCAGTCGCACCGTCAGCCTGCATGACTTCCATCTGGTAATAACCCGGTTGCTCCGGGGCCAACAGCGCCCCGGTACCTTCGATATCACCCTCACGCACACCACCGCTCTCATCGGTCAGTCGCCAGCGACTGCCTGCGGGCAGTGATGATGGCAGCGCGACCGGCTGACTGGCCTGTGCGGTCAGCAACGGCGGCCACTGGCCAGGCTCTTCGGGGTGATGCAACTGATCGAGATGCCGCTGACTCTCGGCAACCTGCTGCGCATCATCGGCAGGCAGTCCCAACCCCGCCAATAACGAGCTCAGCACGGGATCGCTGACGCGGTGGGGAGTATCCGAGTTATCCACCCAGTCGATGGCAATACCTGCCGCCTGCGCCAGGCGATGAAGCGATGACGTCACTTCACTCATACTCCGGCCTCCAGCAGCCAGACGCGAATAGCGCCTCCGGGCAGCTCGGTGACCTGTTCCCCCGTGCCCCATTCGAATAACTGATGACCTCGCAATACCGGCTGCATCACCGAGGTATCGCCGAGATTCACCGCCAGCGATAACACGCTGTCATCTCCCATCTTCCAGCGCGCATGAACCGCCTTGTCTCCCAGTACTTCAGCATCAAGGGTTTCAGCGCCTTCGAGCCGTGGCACGATTTCGGCATGGCGCAACTCAAGCAATCGGGTATACAGATCGAACCAGTGCTGCTGATGCTCGTCACCATCGCGCCATTCGGACACGGAGGTGGAAAAACTGGCCTCGGCGTTGGGATCGGGGATGGTGGCGCGCACCTCCGAATCGGCAAAGGCGGGAAAAGCCGCGAACTCGCTACGCCGACCTTCCCGCACGGCCTCGGCCAGTTCCGGGCGGTGATCGGTAAAGAACAGGAAAGGCCGCGTTTCGCCCCATTGCTCGCCCATGAATAGTAGCGGAATGGGAGGCGAGAGCAGCAGCAGTACAGTCGCTGCTTCCAGTCGCGCGCGGTCGGCAAGCTCGATCAGGCGCTCACCGAAGGCCCGGTTGCCGATCTGGTCATGATTCTGCAGGAAATTGACGAACCGGGTAGGCGGCAGGTAGACGCTCGGAGCGCCACGGGGCTCTCCCCGACCATTCGGCTGGCCCTGATAAAGGAACCCCTCTCCCAGCACCCGTGCCAATCCCTCGGTAGGCTGTTCGCTGTAGTCGCTGTAATAGCCATGCTGTTCATCGGTGAGCAAAACGTGCATGACATTGTGAAAGTCATCATTCCACTGCGCAGTAAAGGCTGATTCCAGCAGGGCTGCCGAGTTGCGTTCATCCTCCAGCACCAGGTGGACGTAACGACCCAGTTCGACGGTATTGCCGATCTCGTCGCTGAGCTGTCCGAGGAATTCATCATCATCAATGGCATGTACGGCATCCAGCCGCAGCCCGTCAAAGCGATACTCCATCAACCACATCAGGGCGTTATCGATGAAGAATCGCTGCACCCGGGGATGGCGGAAATCGATGGCATCGCCCCATGGCGTCGCAACATCACTGCGAAAGAACGCGCCGGCATATTCAGGCAGATAGTTGCCATCCGGCCCGAAGTGGTTATAAACCACATCCAGCAGCACCATCAGCCCCAGGCCATGAGCAGTATCGATCAATGCCTTGAGATCTTCCGGGCTGCCATAGGAAGCCTCGACAGCGTAGGGCAGCACGCCGTCATACCCCCAGTTGCGGGCACCGGGGAATTCGTTGATCGGCATCAGCTCAATGGCCGTAATGCCCTGCTCGGCCCACTGCGGCAACCGCTCGGCCGCCCCTGCAAAACCACCCAGCGTTCCAACATGCACTTCCAGAATTACGGCCTCATGCCAGGGACGCCCCATCCACTCCGTGTGACGCCAGCGAAAGGCACGCGGATCCACCACGCGGCTGGCCCCCTGAACATCGCCATGCTGCGCGCGGGCAGCCGGGTCGGGGACTGCCAGATCATCGCGAATGCGAAAACGATAAGCGGCATCGCGTCCGCAACGCGCCTCGATGCTGAAGTGCCCTTCTCCCTCATCGGTCATGGCCAGACGCTGTGGCTCACTGCCCGCATCTTCCAGCTCCAGGTCAACCGCCTCCAGCGAGGGCGCCCAGAGATCGAACCGGGTACGCCCGGCATCAATCAACGTGGCACCGTAGGCCGTCATGAACTGAAAACGATCGATACAGGCAGTATCGTCCATGTCATGTGTACTCATATCGGCCAGTCTCCCTGACGCAGATAGAGCGTTCCCAGCGGGGGCAGGGTCAGCTCGAGCGAAGCCGTGTAGCCGTGGCTGGGGGTCGGCCGGGCGTGCAGCGCACTGCCATTGCCGAGATCCGAGCCGGCATAAAAACGACTGTCGCTGTTGAAGATTTCCCACCACGAACTCAGCGCCGGCACACCGACGCGATAGTTGTAGCGGGCACAGGGCGTGAAGTTGACAATTACCAGCAGCGGCGCCGTACCTGCCTCGCCCGAACGCAGAAAGGCAAACACGCTGTTATCCGCGTCATCGCTGACCACCCAGGTGAAGCTCTCGGGATTGCCATCTCCCACATGCAGCGCAGGTTCTTCGTTATAGATACGATTGAGATCAGCCAGAGCCCGTGCCAGGCCGCGCGGCCCCTGCTCATCGAGGCGATACCAGTCGAGCTCACTATCGTGCTGCCACTCGTGGCGCTGACCGATTTCGGCCCCCATGAACAGGAGCTTCTTGCCGGGATGGGCCCACATGAAAGCCAGGTAGGCGCGCAATCCGGCGAATTGCTGCCACTCGTCACCAGGCATCTTCGTCAGCAGGGCGCCTTTGCCATGCACCACCTCATCGTGGGAAAGCGGCAGTACGTAGTGCTCGGAGAAGGCATAATGCAGCCCGAAGGCAATATCGTGATGGTGGTAGCGGCGATAGAGCGGATCACGGCTGACATAGTGCAGGGTGTCGTGCATCCAGCCCATGTTCCACTTGAAGGTAAAACCAAGCCCGCCCACTGCTACCGGAGCCGTCACTCCCGGCCATGCCGTGGACTCTTCGGCAATGGTCATGACACCACTGCAGCGCTCGCCAATGACCTTGTTGAGTTCGCGCAGGAAAGCGACCGCCTCGAGGTTTTCACGGCCGCCATGAACATTGGGCACCCATTCGCCGTCGGGACGGCTGTAATCGCGATAAAGCATCGAGGCGACGGCATCGACCCGCAGGCCATCGATATGAAAACGTTCGATCCAGTACAGGGCGCTGGCAATCAGAAAACCGCGCACCTCATGGCGTCCGAAGTTGTAGATCAGCGTATTCCAGTCACGATGAACACCTTCGCGCGGGTCGGCGTATTCATAAAGCGCCGTACCGTCAAATTGCGCCAGACCATGAGCATCCGCAGGAAAATGCGCGGGTACCCAGTCGAGAATCACGCCCAGACCTGCGTTGTGACAGGCATCGACAAAGCGGGCGAAAGCCGCCGGTGACCCATAGCGCGAGCTGGGGGCAAACATGCCCAGTGGCTGATAGCCCCAGGAGCCGCCGAAGGGATGTTCGGTAATGGGCAAGAGCTCGACATGGGTAAAGCCCAGATCGGCTACCCAGGGAATCAGTCGTGCTGCCAGTTTATCCCAGTCCAACACCTCACCGTGCTCGCCACGCCGCCAGGAACCGACATGCAGCTCATAAATGGAAAGCGGTGCATGGTGCCAGTCCATTTCGCGGCGACGCTGCAACCAGTGAGCGTCCTGCCAGGTCAGCGGCGCATTATCGACCACGATCGAAGCACTGCCCGGCGCCTGCTCGCAGAAGCGAGCCATGGGATCGGCTCGCAGCTCCGGCGGGCCCCCATTCCGACCGATCAACTCGAACTTGTAGAGCTCACCAACACCCAGACGGGGCACGAACAACTCCCAGACCCCTGCTGTAGCGTGATAGCGCATCGGATGACGCCGGCCGTCCCAGCCATTGAAATCGCCCACTACGGAAACCCGCCGGGCGTTGGGCGCCCAGACGGCAAAATGAACACCACTGACACCCTCATGATGAACCGGCTGAGCACCGAAAAGACGATAAAGCTCGAAGTGCCGTCCTTCGTTGAACAGGTGCAGATCAAGATCGCCCAGCCGCAGGCCGAAAGCGTAAGGATCCTCGCTCTCCTGAATGCTCTCATCCGACCAGTGAATGCGTAGTCGGTAGGGCTGATGACGTTTCAGGTGAGCACGGAAGACACCGGTTTCATGAACCGGTTCGAAATCCGCCAGAAACTTTCCCGCAGGATCAATGGCCTCCACCGCCCGGGCGCCCGGAAACAGCGTGCGGATAACCACGCCGTCTCCGTTATCATGCGGCCCCAGCCACAGGCCCGGATCGCCATGGACACCCGCCGCCAGGGCGTCGATGGCCGCTCGCTCTGCGCGACTCATCGTCATGATCGAGTGCTCCGATATACTCATGCACGCCTGCCCAACCGAGCGACAGACTCATTCGGTGCCACCAGGTTCGAATAGAGATCCGCATATGGACGCACCGAAAGCCGCCACTGATAGTGAATGGCCATGGCTGCACGACGCATGGCATAGAACAGATCAGTGGCCCCGAAGACGCGGAAAGCTCGCCGTATGGCCTCCTGGAAACCATCGGGGCTCATTTCGTCGAACAGAAAGCCGGTAACCCCATCCTCGATGGTATCTGCCAGCCCCCCGGTGCGATGCGCAATCGGCAGTGAGCCGAAACGCTGTGCATACATCTGGGAAAGGCCACAGGGTTCGAAACGCGACGGCATCAACAGGAAATCGCTACCGGCAAACAGACAGCGTGCCTCGCGTTCGCTAAAGCCGATGCTGACGCCGATCGCACCGGGAAAGCGTGCAGCCAGATTGCGCAGTGCATTCTCGATCGGCGGTTCACCACAGCCAATCACTACGATCTGACCGCCAGCCCGCACGATCGATTCTGCCACGGCAATGGTCAGATCCAGCCCCTTCTGATGCACCAGACGGGAGACCACGGCAAACAGCGGCCCATGGCTGACGGCGAGCCGGAAACTGCGTCTGACGTATTCGGTATTGGCCCGTTTACCGGCCCAGTCACTGGTCGCAAACGAGCGGGCCAGGTAGGTATCGGTACGCGGGTTCCAGCTGTCATCGATACCGTTGACGATGCCGGTCAGGCGGCCTTCCTCTGCCAGCGTGGCGAGCAGACCATCAAGGCCGCAACCGAATGCGGGCGTCGTGATTTCACGAGCGTAGGTGGTACTGACAGTAGTGATGTGATCGCTGTAGACCAGCCCGGCCTTCATGAATGAAAGCTGATCAAAGAACTCGACCTTTCCCTCATCAAACGCCGATTCCGGCACGCCCAGTCTGGCGGCATGATGACGCGGAAACAGCCCCTGATAGGCAAGATTGTGAATGGTATAGACACAGGGCGTATCAACATGATTCCAGCGCAGATAGCCAGCTGCCAGACCCGCCTGCCAGTCGTGTAGATGCAGTAGATCGGCCTGCCACTCCAGTGCCGTTGTCTCATGTCGAGGATAGCCGACACATAGCTGGGCGGCGGCCAGCGACAGTCTGGCGAAGCGAATGTCATTATCGCTCCAGTCGCGCCCTTCCGGGTCGAGATAGGGAGAGCCTGCCCGATCGTAGAGTTCCGGGCACAGGAGGGTGTAAACGATCAACCCTTCGGTGAGTTCGATTCGCCCCAGCTGGCAAGGAGGTATATCCATCAGCCCGGGCAGCTCGGCAACGACCTCGATCGGCCATTCGCTCTGAGTCACCTGCGGATAACCGGGCACCAGTACTCGAACATCGTGATGGACCTGCAAGGCTCGAGGCAATGCCGCCGAGACATCACCCAGGCCGCCGACCTTGACAAAATCGGCAATTTCAGAGGTCACAAACAGGACACGTGACCCGGGTGATCGATCGCCTGGATCACGGCGCTCGGCATCATTGCCGGCCTGGATTTCGGACAGGTTTTCAGCAGTATTTCGCGACGCCAGAACTACCATGATGCGCACTCCCTCGCTTATGCAGAATGCACCGGAGTTGAATCCGACACATTCGGCTCGTCTTTGGCAGAACTGAACCGAACAGAGTCGGGATCAACGGTCGGCGATTTCGATGGTCACTCACCGAGAAACACCCGTGACATGACCGAACAGCAGCCCTGATCGGGGCCGGTGACGCCCCTTTTGTATTACCGACCTCACCAACACGGCCAACCGCAAGCGGAGTTATCGCTTCCCTGCATACTCCGATCAGCCTCTGACGGGCATGTTACTTGGATATAGACAAGCCTGCTTACCGCCGTCAATGGGCGTTTAATGTACTTACAATACGTTGCAATTAACATTGCTCAATCGGGCCAATAAACTTCAGCAATATCAATTGGGTGGCGAATCCGCCCGGTGCTTCTTCGCCTGTGCGACATTTTGCTCTGAGACCATTGACTGTCATGCAGCCATGTCTCGGGTATGTCAGTCATTTCCATTTAAAATGACACGCCCTGGAACGACATTGACGCAGATCAGAATATGACCAACCTTTCAGGAGCATCGACGCCCATTGTCATCACTCATTGACCCTGGCAATGGTCATCACGACTGATACTGATGGAGGCTCCAGATGGACCACATGCATGCCCCACTGACCGAGGTTCTGCTGGAAGCCAAACAGGAGAAGGGGTTGACCTGGGCGCAAATCGGCGAGCAGATCGGCATGTCTCCGATCTGGGTCGCTTCGGTGGCCTATGGCAACAACAGTGCGCCCCCTGAAAAGGCGCAGGCCATTGCCGAAGTGCTCGAACTTGACGAGGAAACTACCCGGGCACTGAGCGCTTATCCCACCAAACGCTGGGAGCAGACTGTTCCCACCGACCCACTGATCTACCGCTTCTACGAGATCATGGGCGTGTACGGTGAAGCCACGAAGGATGTCATTCAGGAAGAATTCGGCGACGGTATCATGTCGGCCATCGATTTCGAGATGGACGTACATCGCCAGCAGGATCCGGCCGGCGACCGGGTCGTCATCACGCTCAATGGGAAATTCCTGCCCTATCGCGCCTGGTAGGATTGCGGACTGATGCAGGAGAGCTCATCGCCACCGACATTCAGAACCAATGGGTGGCGAAGTATCAAAACCCGCTTCGGGCATTCAGCAGATCAGCGCCATGGCTTTCAAGCCTGAGACCCGGCTGGAAAAGTTATCGAGCGATAAGCCAGCCAAGGCAAAAAACGGTGAAGACAGGGACCGGGCTGGCACGCCGGCCTGGAGAGGTGAATGAATGTTCCGAGCCGGACTTTGACCACCGCATGAACAAGCGCAGGCCCTTTTCAATCAGGACCTAGAGGCTGGGCAGCAATACCTGGTTCAGCCCGTAGAGACGTCCCTGAGCCGTATGAGCAATCGCGCCGTCCACCTTTGCGCCATTGACCGTGACCGAATCTCCACGCGTCTCGAAATGCAGCGCCTGGCCCTGGCGCGAGCCGACCATGCCGATCTGTAATGCCTGATTCAGTGACAGATCGCGCTCGATAATGTGAAGATTGAGCACATCCAGCAGTCGATCGCGGTTACGCAGGGAGAACAGCTTGCTTCGCTCTTCCTCATCCATCGCCTCGAAAGCGGCATCGGTCGGCGCCAGCAGGGTGACGGCGGACAATTGAGAGAGCGCCTTTTCCAGTTCCGTTTCGCGCACTGCTCGCAAAAACCAGTGATAGTGCCCGTCAGCGCGCGCCGCATCCAGCAATGATTGCGCCTCAGCCTGGCCGGGGAGCAGCATGAGCATGCTCAGCAGCAGACCGAAAAGCCAGGCGCCCCGGCAATAGTGTCGCCTAACCGACCACATGCTCATCCGCTTTCTCCCCTGCCGGCATGATGCCCCTGCCTGATCAACACACTCAGTTTTCGTAGTAGGGCATCAGCACCTGATTGATGGGATGAATGATACCGTTGCGGGTCACAATCTGCGATGGCGCGATGTCGGCACCATTGACCGTAGCCCTCCCCTGCTGCTGCTGAATCTTGAGCTGTCCGGTCAGAGCCTGAGGGTGCTCGACCACTCCAAGGGCCTCCTGCGGCATCAGGCCGGGCATCAGATGGTAGCGAAGCAGCTTGCGCAGGCGCTCGGTATCATCGGAATTCAGGATTTGGCGCTGTGCCTCCGGCATTTGTGCGAAGGCCTCATCGGTGGGCGCAAACAGGGTATGCGGCCCATCTCCGCTTAGCAGATCGGTCAGCCCGGCTCGATCAAAGGCATCCAGCAATCGAGAAAAATCTCCCTTCGCCTTCAGTGCCTGAAGCAGTGAATCGTATTGCGCCTGATCGCGTACGCTCTGGTGGCGCTGCTGATGCCGGGCCTGCTGTTGACCGAGCGACGGGGATGATGCATCCCCGGCAGAAGCGGCCTGCGCCGATAGACTGGTGGCACTCAGCGCCAGCACCAGACTGGTGAGTGTTATTGATCGTTTGATCATCAAATCCTGTTCCCCTCTGCGTTTCGTCACACTCACGTGACTCTGCTCATATCGTCGGCGTCAATGTCATCGACCCCGTTACTCGTTTTCGATCACTTTGAATGGCAGCAGTTCACGCGCTTCCTGCATACGCTCTGCGACCATTGGTCGCTCCCTGGAGAGAAAGTCGCCGATCGCGTCACGAAACCGTGGATGTCTTATCCAGTGCAATGATCGGGTGACAATCGGCTCGAAACCACGCGGCACCTTATGCTCGCCCTGGGTGCCAGGGTCGAAACGATGCAGTCCCTGCAGGATGCAGTGTTCGATGCCCTGGTAGTAGCAGGTTTCGAAGTGCAGACAATCGGCTTCCACTTCACTGCCCCAGTAACGGCCGTAAAGCGTATCCCTGCCCTGAAAGCAGAGCGCTGCAGCGACGGGTTGTTCACCGTACATTGCCTGAACAAGAACCAGCGCCTCCGGCATGGTTTCGAGCACCCGACTGAAAAACTCGTAATTGAGATAACCACGCTGGCCATGCTCGAGGTAGGTCATCTGATAGCAGCGATAAAAGGCCGCCAGATCGGCTTCGCTGATCTCACTACCCTGCAGACGACGCATGCAAAGCCCCTGCTCCGCTACCTTGCGCCGCTCACGCCGGAGCTCCTTGCGACGCTTGGAAGTCATGGTAGCCAGGAAAGTATCAAAATCGTCGTACGCACGATTGAACCAGTGATACTGCATGCCATGGCGCTCAAGCAGGGTTGACCAGACCGACTGCCATTCGCCGGCTTCGCGCGTCTCCGGAAAAAGCAGATGCCAGGTTTCGGGACGTTGTCGCTCCAGATGTTCCACCAGCAGTCGGATGGCCTGATCGGCAGCGACCTCATCCGCCAGATGCAGCCGTGGTCCCTGGCAGGGCGTAAAGGGGATGGCGCTGAGTTGCTTGGGGTAGTAGCTGCCGCCAGCTCGCTCCCAGGCATCCGCCCACTGCCAGTCAAAAATGTACTCGCCGAAGGAATGGTCCTTGTCGTAGTGCGGTAATACCCCGACCAGTCGATCCGACTGCCAAAGGGTCAGATGACGGGGGATCCAGCCGGTTTCGGCAGTGGCAGCGCCGCTGCTTTCAAGGGCTTCGAGAAATTCATGGCGCAGAAACGGGTAATCGAGGCCGGTCAGAGCGTTCCATTGCGCTCGGTCGATATCGGCCATGGCGCCGATCTCGCGGAGTTCCAGCGTCATCACACCTCCGTGCCGGGTATCGGGAATCGATCGACCATCTGTCAACAGTACATGCGATGGTCGAGCCTGATGGCGATCAGTGTAGACTCCCCGCTCCGACTGCGTCGCTGAACTGATATCCTGCTCCATGGAGTCAGGTGGTCAGCTACGCTATCCTGTCTCTCCCCGGACTATCCATCAGGGACAACACCCCATCGATGCTGCACTCGATCCTCGATAACGACTTCTACAAGTTCACCATGCAGAATGCCGTGGTGAAACTGTTTCCCAACGCCATGGCGCGCTATGCCTTCATCAATCGGGGGGAGCATCGCTTTCCTCCCGGCTTTGGCCAGCGCCTGCGCGTACTCGTCGATGAAATGGCCGCGCTGCGCCTGAGCGGCG
Source organism: Kushneria phosphatilytica (assembly GCF_008247605.1). Taxonomy (NCBI): domain Bacteria; kingdom Pseudomonadati; phylum Pseudomonadota; class Gammaproteobacteria; order Oceanospirillales; family Halomonadaceae; genus Kushneria; species Kushneria phosphatilytica. The sequence continues at coordinate 2,696,698 of NZ_CP043420.1, forward strand.
AAGAGCGACGCTTCCTCGAAGAGACCTGCCCCTACCTCGATCCGACCTACCATGACTTCCTTCAGGGCTTTCGCTATAACCCGGCCGAAGTCACCATCGAACAGCATGGCGAGGAGCTGTCCGTCACTGTCGAAGGACTCTGGTATCGCACCATCCTGTGGGAAGTCCCGCTGATGACACTGATCAGTCAGCTCTGGTTCGAGATGCTTGGCGAGGATCGGGACAGCAATGAGAAAGTGCTGAAACGTACACGCGAAAAGATCGAGCACTACCATGAGCTGGGTGTACGCGTAGCCGAATTCGGTACGCGTCGTCGGTACTCTTACGAGGTGCACGATCAGGTGGTGGCGGCACTCAAGAAGTATGGCGGCAACAGCTTCACCGGCTCCAGTAATGTCCACCTGGCCCACCGCCATGACGTCAAGCCTCTGGGCACGCACGCGCACGAATGGTTCATGTTTCACGCTGCCCGTTTTGGCTTCAAGATGGCCAATATCCTGGCGCTGGAGCATTGGGTCAGAGTCTACCGGGGAGATCTGGGCATTGCGCTGTCGGATACCTTCACGACCCAGGTCTTCTTCGAGAGCTTCGACAAGATGTTTACCAAGCTCTTTGACGGCGTGCGCCACGACAGCGGCGACCCGGTTGAATTCGCCCAGCGTACCATCGCCCATTACGAGCGTTTCGGTATCGATCCGCGTAGCAAAACCATCATCTTCTCCGATGCTCTGGACACGGAAAAGGTCGATCGCATTGCCCGTTTCTGCAGCGGTCGTATCGGCATGTCCTTCGGTATCGGGACCAACTTTACCAACGATGTTGGTCTGAAACCGCTGAACATGGTGGTCAAGATGACCGATACGCGACCCGAAGGACGTCAATGGGTGCCGGTGGTCAAGCTGTCCGATATCCGAGCCAAGAACACGGGTGATCCGGAGATGATCCAGCTGGCAAGACGCAATCTGTCGCTGCCCGAATGAACGATCACCGGGGACGATGCTCCTGACTCACCGCCCCGGCTATTCATGCCAGCTACTGTGTCTTGCCGCCAGTCGAGGGACGAGCAAACACCTGATCAAACAGGTTCAGCATGACCTGCCATGACGCGGCATCGGCTGCCGGGTTGTAGGCCAGCGGCAGATCGAACTGCGACGCTTTGGCATCGACATAGGGGTTGGTGAAGGCGTGTTTGGCATGCGGATACTGAATGACCGTGACACTGGTATCGACCTTTTTGAAGGCATCGACCAGTGACTGCAGAGCTTCCGGCTTGACCATCTGGTCATCCTGCCCGTTCTGGATCAGCACGCGGCCATCAAAGTGCTTTGGCGTTTCCACCACCTGCGCCGGGCTGCCATGGAAGCTGACCACGGCATCAAATGGCATACCGGCCAGTGCTGCGTTGAGCACTACTGCACCACCAAAGCAATAGCCAATGGCCGCCAGACGGTCGGGGTCAACGCCGTCCTGGGACTTGAGCGTGGCCATGGCCACCTCGAGATTGCGCTCCGCGGCGGGCCAGTCCTGCATCACATTCGATGAAAATGTACCGGCATCCTCCGGATGAGTGGCGGTGCGTCCCTCGCCATACATATCCACGGCAAAGGCAACGTAGCCCAATGCGGCCAGCTTTTGCGCCCGCTGGCGAATATAATCGGTCTGTCCCCACCATTCGTGTACGATCAGTACACCGGGACGCTTGCCCTGCGCACTGACATCCCGGGCCAGGTAACCGTTGTACTGGTGATTATCAACGGTATAGGTCACCTGCTGTCCCTGCACATCCGGCCCGATGTCACCGGGCATGCCCTGTCCCTGTTCGGCACCATAGGTACTGACGCTTGCCATCAGCATGCCGAAGCCGAAAACCATGGCTCTCATGATTCCTCCCGTCCCTTGCAAATGGTCACCGGGACCATTGATGGATACCAGAGACAGTATAACGGGCGGAAAGCAGGCTTAAAGTCCGGGAAAGGCGTTAATTGAGGGTGCAGCTACCTTGCGCAGCCGCAGAAAGCATAATCGGGTGGTCGATTCAGGCCAGTCGACGCTGTTCGGTCATCGCGACAGGCGCTTCTACCACGGGGCTCTCGGCGGGTGACTCATCGGTCCGGGCCTTCAGTTCCTGACGACGGCATGCCTCAACCAGATCACGCAGCTGATCGCAGGTCACGATAATCCGTTCGGCACGGCGCTGGCCCTGCCAGACAATATCCACGACCGGATGGTCACGCGTCTGATCGATACCGACGATCCTGCCTGTCCGATCGCGACGCCCATCTCGCAGGGTCGAACCAATCAGGAGGTGAACTCCCTGAACACACTCTTTATTCGTCATTTTCTGCATGAGCCGAGCCTCGATGGCCACCGCACCGGAATGAATGATCGGCAACCCTGAAATAGCAGGCAGTGAACTACCGTCAATGGATCACGGAGCGCAGTGTAACACCGCTACAACAACCATAACAGGCCCCGAGCTGTCAATCATTTTGTCGCCGATTGGCAACACCACGAAAACAGCCGAGGCCTGCGAGCCCGGTGGAGGCAGTTATTCGCCGCGCGGGAAACGCTGCGATTCTTCCAGCACGTTAAGATCCATGTGATTGCGCATATAGCGCTCCGAAGCCACCTGTAGCGGCTGATGATCCCAGGGGAAATAGGCGCCATTACGCAACGCCTCATAGACGATCAGGCGGCGAGCCTGACTCTCGCGCACGTCGGCATCGAAGCGCGCCATATCCCAGCGATCCATCATCTGACGGGCAAACTCGGTCAGGATGGCATGGTGGTCAGGATCCTCGGCCAGATTGTGCTTCTCGTCGGGATCCTCCTCCAGATTGAACAGCTGGGGAGGATCGATCTCACAATGGTTGAACTTCCACTTGCCCTGCCGAATCGTCACCAGCGGCGCATAGCTGCCCTCGGCGGCATACTCCATGTAGACCGGGGCCTCGCGCTTTTCACCATGTGCCAGCGGTAACAGCGACTGGCCATCGGTCCAGGGTTCGATTTCACCCAGATCGATGCCTACCAGATCGGCCAGGGTGGCATTGACATCGATCGAGGAGACCGGTGTATCCACCCGTTTTGGTTCAAGGCCCGGCGCACTGATCATCAGCGGTACGCGAGAAGACCCTTCGAACGGACTCATCTTGAACCATAATCCGCGCTCACCGAGCATATCGCCATGATCGGAGACGAACAGCACAATGGTGTTGTCCTTCATACGGGTACGCTCGAGCACATCCAGGATGCCGCCGATCTTGTCATCAATGTAGGAGAGGTTGGCAAAATACCCCTGTCGCGCCCGACGTACATTTTCCGGCTGAATATCGAATTTGGTGTAATCGTTCGCTTCATAGAGGCGCTGGGAGTGCGGATCCTGCTGCGCGTAGGGCACGGCACCCAGTTTCGGCTCAAGATGCTCGCAGTCATTGTACAGATCCCAGAATTGCCGCCGGGCCACATAGGGATCATGGGGGTGGGTAAAACTGACACACAGCGCCCAGGGTCGTTCATCGTGACCACGCGACAGATCAAACAGCTTCTGCTCGGCGTGAAAGGCCACCTCATCATCATATTCCATCTGGTTACTGATCTCGGCCACGCCTGCGCCGGTCACCGACCCCAGGTTGTGATACCACCAGTCGATACGTTCACCGGGGCGCCGATAATCCGGCGTCCAGCCAAAGTCGGGTGGATAGACATCGGTGGTCAGGCGGGACTCGAAGCCATGCAGCTGATCAGGCCCGACAAAATGCATCTTGCCGGAAAGGCAGGTGGCATACCCGGCGCGACGCAGATGGTGCGCCCAGGTCGGCACACTGGAAGGAAATTCGGCGGCATTGTCATAGACACCGGTACGCGAGGGAAGCTGACCGGACATGAAAGCCGCACGTCCGGGGGCACAGAGATAACTGGGCGTGTAGGCATTCCTGAAGCGCACCGACCGCTCTGCCAGAGCCTTGAGATGAGGCATATGCAGAAAATCGGCCGGGCCATCCTCGAACAGCGTACCGTTCACCTGATCGGCCATCAGTACCAGAATATTGGGTTGTGTCATGCCGGCTCCCCCGCCTGTTGATTGTTGGTGAACTCAGTGTAGTCAGATTGGGGGGTCAGAGCGGTCGGCGACAAACGATATCTCCGGTGGCTCAGCCCCAGCAGTGCTGGGGCATGAACGAACGCCACCGCTAAACGCCGGGTTTCTCCAGCATCTTTGGCAACTCGCTCAGCGAATCAATGCGGAAATTCGGCTCCAGTGCCGAATCCTCGATCAATGCAGTGGGATCGCGCTGCACCCAGGCCGCATTGAGGCCGACATGACGAGCCCCCTGCACATCCCAGTTATTGCTGGAGATCAGCCAAAGGCGATCGTGTGCGGCCTGCATCCGGCGGGCGAGATGGTGATAGACCGCTGGATCGGGCTTGAAGCGCTTGACCTCATCGACGCTGACCAGGTCGTCGAAATGGTCGAGTAACCCGGCATTACCGAGCACGGTGCGCATCGCGTCATGGCTGCCATTGGAGAAGGCTACCCGCCGGTAGCCCTGTTGGCGCAGCTCGACCAGCGCACCGGCAACTTCGTCAAAGGCTGGCAGACGCGCATAGGCGGCCATCCATGCCTCACGAGTTGATTCATCAATCTCCGGGGCATGCGCTGCCAGTGCCACATCCAGACCATGACGAGTGCAGACGCTGAAATCGTCGTACCGCCCCATCAGCCCCCGTCTGAAGGAGAGCTGCAACTGACTCGCTCGCCAGGCCGCTGCTACCGTTTCGGCCCGTTCGCCCAGCTGAGGTCGCAGCTCATCGGCAAGTGCATAGGGATCAATCAGGGTGCCATAGACATCAAAGGCAAGTGTGGTCTCGGACATGAAAGCCCTCCATTGCATGGGAAATCCGACTTCAGCGTAGAAGAATGATGATTTGGCCGGGCCCATGGAACACAAAGGGCGCCTCCCCAGCGGGAGACGCCCTTCGGCTACCGAATGAATCGGCGTGCCTTACTTCATGGTTTTCGACATTGCCAGGGCTGTATCCAGCATACGATTGGAAAAGCCCCACTCATTGTCATACCAGGCCAGCACCTTGACGAGCTTGCCGGAGACACGCGTGTGGTTGCTGTCGAAGATCGACGAGTGCGCATTGTGGTTGAAATCAATCGAAACCAGCGGCTTCTCGTTGACATCCATGACCGGCGACTTCTGTGCCGCCTCGGTGACCAGCCGATTGATTTCTTCCTTCGAGGTCTCACGACCTGCGGTGAAGGTCAGATCCACCACCGAGACGTTGAGCACCGGCACACGGATGGCAAAACCATCAAGCTTGCCGGTCAGATCCGGCAGCACTTTTGCCACGGCAGAAGCCGCACCGGTTTTCGTCGGAATCATTGACTGGGTAGCACTGCGCGCCCGGAACGGATCCTTGTGATAGACGTCAGCCAGGTTCTGGTCGTTGGTGTAGGCGTGTACCGTGGTCATCAGACCGGTCTCGATCCCGACACCTTCATGCAGCGCCTTGGCCAGCGGCGCCAGGCAATTGGTGGTGCAGGAGCCGTTGGACACCACGGTATGGTCACTGGTGAGATCCTGCTCGTTGACGCCATATACGATGGTGGCATCGGCATCGCCACTGGGTGCAGAAATCAATACCCGGCCGGCACCTGCCTCGATGTGTTTGGCAGCACCTTCACGCGAGGTAAAGATACCGGTGCACTCCATGACCAGATCAACGTTCAGCTCTTTCCAGGGCAACTGAGCCGGATCCTTTTCGGCCAGGATACGGATCCTGTCACCATCGACACTCAGACTGTCGTTGTCATGGCTGACGGGAAAATTGAAGTGCCCGTGTGTGCTGTCATGTTCCAGCAGATGCGCATTGAGGGCCGGATCGCCCAGATCATTGATGGCCACCACTTCCATGCGATCGCGATAGCCGTTTTCGTAGAGAGCACGGAAGGTATTCCGACCGATGCGGCCGAAACCGTTGATGGCAACACGTAAGGTCATTGCTGTTTCCTCCTGCGACTGGATGGAAAAGGACATGTTCGGGAGTCATCCCGGGTCTGTCGGAAAACCGGTTCTGCCAATGACATGGGGACGATGATGGAAGATTACTACATCCTGGACGTCGATACCGGCCGAATCCAGGGGTCGTACCGATAATTAACGCGCCCACCCCTGAGACAGCCGCTTCGGCCGACGGTTTCCTCCTGCTGCAGACCCCCTTCGAACCCTGTTGCCCCAGTCTGGTCGTTTCGCGGCCACCTCGCCAGTCCCGAACGCCCGTTCCCATATCGTGACGCCCGGCAACCTTCTCCGCTAAAGTATGCATGATATCGACCATGCGCCGACCTGCGTGGTCTGCAACACGGCCCCTTTGCCCGTTTCGGGTCCCGGTAATCAACGAGGCACAGCGCCTGCCATTCGGCACGCTATGCTCATGGCCCGTTCGCTGCGGCCCGTCGCGCACTCAGTACAAGCATGACCAACGTCAGGAGATCAACCCAATGACACGACCCGCTCTGGTCGGCGATATCGGTGGCACCAATGCCCGTTTCGCGCTGGTGACACCCGGAGAATTCGACCTGCACGACATCGAGACCCTGCCGTGCGCCGATTTCTCCAATCTCGACGAAGCGGTCCGCGCCTACCTCGACAAGGTTGGTAGCAAGGCACCCAAAGAAGCCTGCCTGGCTTTCGCCTGCCCGGTGCATGAAGATGAAGTGAAAATGACCAACAACCCCTGGCATTTTCGCAAGTCGACCATGAAAAAGACGCTCGGTCTGAACAATTTCAAGGCCATCAACGACTTTACCGCCATGGCGCTGGGCTTGCCGCATATTGCCGAAGACGATCTGGTCAAGATTGGTGAAGGCGGCAGCGAAGCCGGACGCGCCCGACTGGTCATCGGCCCCGGTACCGGCCTTGGTCTCGCTGGCCTTGCGCCCAGTCAGCGTTTCTGGATCCCCCTTTCCGCCGAGGGTGGGCATGCCAGCTTTGCGCCGACCGACGACACCGAGATTCACCTGCTCAAATGGTTTCAAAAGCGTTATGGTCGCGTTTCGATCGAGCGCATGCTTTGCGGTCAGGGACTGCTCGACACCTATCAGGCGCTATGCGAATTCGAGGACGAAAAGGCCGTGCTGGAGACCCCTTCAGCCGTCTCCGAAGCGGCCGGTCAGGGCGATAAAAACGCTCATCGTGCCATCATGCGATTTTGCAAGATGCTGGGCGATGTGACCGGCGATGTGACCCTGACCCTGGGCGCTCGCGGCGGCGTCTACCTCTGCGGCGGCATTCTGCCCAAGAATCTTGAATTCCTGCAGCACAGCGATTTCCGCAAGGCCTTTACCAACAAGGGACGCATGGAGCACTACAATGCTTCCATCGCCACCTGGGTGGTGACTGCCGAATGGACCGGTCTGCTGGGGGCCGCCGAGGCCCTGCACAACGAGGAGGTATCATGATCCCCGAAGCTCTGCGTCAGGCGCTCGATGAAACCCGTGGTCGCCGTGATGCCCGTTGGGCCGATCGCAGCGTCCTGCTGATCAACGAGTCATGGGGAGAGCTGGCCCTCTCACGCCATGGGGGCCATCTGCTGCATTTTGCACCGCGAGACCAGCGCGATTGGCTATGGACCGGTTCCATACCCAAGGCGCCACCTGGTGCCATTCGCGGCGGCATTCCGTTGTGCTGGCCCTGGTTCGGGGATCCGGAAGACGGTCAGGGGCCGGCACACGGCACTGCCCGTACCGCCGAGTGGCAGATCGAAGCGGTGGATGACGCCGAGGATGGTGTCGAAATACATCTCTTCCCCGAACAGCGCCTCGATGAGCAACTCTCACCACGTCTGGTGATTCACGCCAATGCACGCCGACTGGCGCTGGAACTGATGACCGAGCATGATGGTGAAACACCGACGCGTCTGACCCAGGCATTGCACAGTTATTTTGATGTTGCCGATACGTATGCCTGTCGCGTCGAAGGGCTATCGGGAGCGCGCTATATCGATAAGCTCGATGGTTTCACCGAGCATGACCAGGTGGGAGAACTCGGGATTCGTGGCGCACTCGATCGCATCTACCATTCCAGCCGCCCGCTGGTGCTCGATGACGGTCAAAGGCGCCTGCGTATCGCGAAAAATGGCAGCGACTCCAGCGTAGTCTGGCATCCGGGAACGCCGCCGCCCGGTGATGTCGCTGCCGAGGAGCTTGATCGCTTTTTGTGTGTCGAAGCCGCCTGCACACACCTCGATCCTGTCTGGCTGGCACCGGGTGCCCAGCACCGCCTCTCCCTGCATGTCTCCCTGGCTGACGAGTGAGTGCGCCATGAGTGTGTTTGATGCGCCCCTGATCATGGGCATGAGAAATCTGCCCGGCAATGACCGGCTCAACTCGCCCCGCCATCTTGCTGACTGGATCGAGGCTCGTCTCGACGAGGGCCTTTGCTGGTTCGATCATGCCGATATCTATGGCGCCACTCGCGGTGGTGATCGTGCAGGGGAACGCCTGTTTGGTGAGGCACTTGCCCAGCGTCCGGCGCTGGCCTCTCGGGTGCGCATCATCACCAAGATCGGTATCGTGCCGGCGCATATCGATGATTCCCCGTGGCAGGTCAAACACTACGCAACCGATCCCCCCTATCTCGAATACTCGATCGATGCCGCCCTGAAACGACTCAACGTTGACCATATCGACCTGCTGCTGCTGCATCGTCCCGATCCGCTGAGCGATATCGATGCCGTTGCCGCAACGCTCGACGGCGCCATTGAGGATGGACGTCTTGGTAACGTGGGCGTGGCCAATCACATGCCGGCCCAGTGGCGTCGTTTGCAAGCCGCTCTGCGTCACCCGCTGGCTGGCCATCAGATCGAACTATCGATTGCCCGTTCACAGCTGCTGTTCGATGGCCTGTGGGATGCCATGCGCCTCGATAACCTGCCTGGCATGGCCTGGTCGCCACTATGTGGTGGTCGCCTGTTCGAAAATCAGCTCGGTCATCTGCTCGGTCAAATGGCCAACGATTACGGCGCTACGCCGGCTGGTGTGGCCCTTGCCTGGCTCCGACGCATTCCGCATGGCCCTGTCCCGGTCGTGGGCACACTACGACCTTCGCGACTGCGTGCCATGCATGACGATGCCGGACTGGAGCTGACGCGTACCGAGTGGTTTGCCCTGCTGGAAGCCGCCCGCGCCTGTCGGGTGCCCTGACGCCCTCCTGCCCTGCCCGGGCCTGAAGCCAAAAAAAGCCCATCCGACAGGATGGGCAAAGTCAACAGCCTGGGCTGTCGAGAGAGAGAGGGCGATCGTCACCGAATGACGACCGTCGACGGGTTCAGCCGCCGATATCTCGCATGGTTTCTTCGGCCAGCGCACGAATGGCGCCCCAGTCCGCACGCTCGATCAGTTCGGCGGGCATGACCCATGAACCACCTACACACATCACGTTGCGCAACTTCAGATAATTGGCCGCATTATCCGGTGTAATCCCACCAGTGGGACAGAACTGTGCATCCCGCAGTGGTCCTGCGAATGCCTTGAGGGCGGCTACGCCACCACAGGCTTCAGCCGGAAAGAACTTGAAGCGTCGATAGCCATACTGCCAGCCGGTCAGCGCCTCGGTCATGGTGGCAATGCCGGGAAGCAGAGGTACCGGACTACGCGTACCGTATTCATAGAGCTGCTCGGTGGTGCCCGGCGTAACCACGAAATCGACCCCGGCCTCTTCAGCCTGACGGTACTGCCCGAGCGTAATGACAGTACCGGCGCCGATGCTGGCCTCCGGCAGGGCATCACGCAGGCGATGCAGGGCCTGCAGGGCGCAGTCGGTCCGCAGGGTGACTTCGAGCGTGGTCAGCCCGCCTTCATAAAGCGCCCGACACAGGGGTACGGCGTCTTCCAGATTGTGAATGGTCAGCACCGGAATCAGCGGCACCCGATAGCAGATGCTATCGATCTCACTGGTTCGCGTGGCCGGCAGTTGTCTATCCGTGGTCATTGGCAGCCTCCTTACGCCCGGGGATTTCCCTCAGGGCGCCCAGTAGAGGGCGATCGCCTCGCCCAGAAAGGCCCGAATCGGTAGCTCACGGGCATCTTCACCGCCAAAGGCTCGCGCAAACATGGCACGCTTGTCATCGCCGGCGATGTGCAGAAAGTGGCGACGCGCCTGTATGAGACGATGCCGGGAGAGCGAAATGCGCCCTTGCGAGACACTCGGCGCGTGTACAGCCAGTGCCACCGCTTCGGTGGTCAGCCCTTCTTCCAGCTGCGGGCTGTCGGGGAACAGCGAGGCCGTATGACCATCACCCCCCATACCAAGGATGACGGCACTGGCCGGCCAGCTCAGGGCTGCAATGCGCTCACTGACTTCATGAACACCTGCTTCGGGCGCGTCGTCTGCGGTCGTCAGGGTATGATAACTGGCCGCCGCCGCCGGACCGGTCAGCAAATGCTTGCGCACCAGCTGTTCGTTGCTGTCCTTGTGATCGGAAGCCACCCAACGCTCATCGGCCAGTGTGATATCCACGCGTGACCAGTCGAGTTCGCGCCCGGCCAGTGCCTCGAAAAAAGGCACCGGTGTCGAACCGCCGGACACCACCAGCAGCGCACGCGACTGCTGTGCCAGGTCCTCGCGCAATGCTTCGGCTACAGCTTCGGCCAGCGCCTGTGCCAGCCGGGTGCGTTCATCCTGCATCTCAGTAGTCTTCATACCAGGACCTTCCATCCTGAGTGATCATGGCAATCGAGGAGACCGGGCCCCAGGACCCCGCCGGATAACGCTTGGGCGGCATATCCCTGGCTTCCCAGCCGGCAATGAGCGTGTCGACCCAGCGCCAGGCATACTCGATCTCGTCACGACGAACGAACAGATACTGCTGCCCTTTCATCACCTCAAGCAGCAATCGCTCGTAGGCATCGGGAATTCGCGTGCTCGGAAAGGCCTGGTGGAAGTCCAGATGCAACGGTCCCGTGCGCAGGCGCATCCCCTTGTCCAGTCCACTGTCCTTGGTCAGCACCTGCAGCGCAATGCCTTCATCGGGCTGCAAGCGGATGATCAGCTTGTTGGAGGCCATGCCGCGCTGATCCGGATCAAAGATATAGTGCGACTGCTGCCGGAAGTGGATGACGATCTGGGAGAGCTTTTCCGGCATCCGCTTGCCGGTGCGCAGATAAAATGGCACGCCGGCCCAGCGCCAGTTGGAGACTTCGGTCTTGAAGGCCACGAAGGTTTCGGTACGCGAATCGGTATTGGCGCCCTCTTCCTCGAGATAGCCCGGCACCTGCTTGCCACCGCTGGTGCCGGCCACGTACTGACCGCGGACCACGTCGGTATTGAGCCGTTCGCCCTCGATCGGCCGCAGCGCCTTGAGGACCTTGACCTTCTCATCACGGATACTGTCGGCATCAAGATTGGACGGCGGGTCCATGGCGATCATGCACAGCAGTTGCATGAGGTGGTTCTGCACCATGTCGCGCAACTGACCGGCCTGATCGAAGTAGCCCCAGCGACCTTCAATACCGACGGTTTCGGCAACGGTGATCTCGACATGGGAGACATGATTCTGATTCCACTGATTGCCGAACAGCGGATTGGCAAAGCGCAGTGCCAGCAGATTCTGCACGGTCTCCTTGCCCAGGTAATGGTCAATGCGATAGATGCGCGACTCATCGAAGACCGCGCCGATCGCATCGTTGATCTCCTGCGAGCTCTCCAGGTCGTAACCGAGCGGCTTTTCGACCACTACCCGCGACTCGCTGTCCAGGCAGTTGGCCTTCGACAGGTTCGAACAGATGTCTCCATACAGGCGCGCAGGCACCGAGAGGTAAACGGTCAGTGGATTGGGATTACGGCCATGCCACTGACTGATCTGCCTGTAGCCCTCGGGTGCATCGAACTCAAGCTGGATATAGGCGAGTCGATCAAGAAAGCGCGTCAGTACCTCTTGCGTGCGCTCCTCATTGGGCACCCGGTTCTCGAGCGCATCGCGTACCCGGGCGCGAAACGCATCGATATCATATTCCTGACGGGCCAGGCCGAGGATACGGGTATCCTCGTGCATCAGCCCTTCACGATCGAGATGGTAAAGCGCCACATAAAGCTTGCGCAGGGCCAGGTCACCCAGAGCCCCGAACAGGGCTACGTCGACGGCGGGCGTTGTTCCGTCACTCATGCGTCGCTCCTTCCCGGCCTGTAAATTTCACGACAGTGTTAGCCATCAAGCTTACATCCTCGCAACTCGTTTGCGTAAGTTTACCAACTCGAAGGGCAATTCGTCTGCGTTCCTGTCAAGTTGGCGCTCGAGTTTCATCATGGCAGGATTGCGTGTCACGCTCGGTAGCCTGACGCTATCGGATTACAATCCTGCCACCGGACATCGGGAAAGCGCTCATGCATCCCGCTGTCTGACCAGCTGGCATACCCGGCAGGTAAAAGGCAGATCCGCCTCAACAGTTTTACTCATGATCACTGGATGGAAAAGCACCCATGGCAGCCTATGACCTGCTGTCCCGAATTCGTGAACGCCTGGAAACGCTGAATCGTTCCGAGCGTAAGGTGGCCCGGGTCATTCTCGACGATCCTGCCACGGCGACTGGCATGAGCATTGCCACTCTGGCTCAGGCGGCGTCGGTCAGCGAGCCGACCGTCAATCGATTCTGCCGTAACTTCGAAACCCGTGGTTACCCTGACTTCAAGATCAAGCTGGCACAAAGTCTCGCCGGTGGCACACCCTATGTCAGCCGTAGCGTTGAACATGATGATGACGCCCGGGCTTATGCCGACAAGATTTTCGGCGCCACTATCGCCGCGCTTGATGAGGCACGGCGACTGGTGGATCCGAAGCGGATCGAACGCATGGTCGATCATCTCAGCCAGGCCCGGCAGATCAGTTTCTTCGGCCTCGGTGGCTCCGGAGCGGTGGCCTTCGATGCCCAGCACAAGTTCTTCCGCTTCAATCTGCCGGTAATGGCCTATGACGATGTGCTGATGCAGCGCATGGTAGCTGCCGCCGCACACACCGGCGATGTCATCGTCACCATCTCCTACACCGGGCGGACTCGTGAAATGGTCGAAATCGCCCGCCTGGCACGCGAGAACGGCGCTGTCGTACTGGGGATCACGGTGGCCGATTCACCACTGGCCGAAGAGTGTACCGAAAGCCTGGGTATCACCCCCGTCGAAGATACCGAATTCTATATGCCGATGACGTCGCGGATGGTACATCTCGCCCTGATCGATGTGCTGGCCACCGGCGTCACCCTGCGTCGGGGCGATGATTTCCTGCCCCACCTCAAGAAAATCAAGGACAGTCTGCTACCGACCAAGTTTCCGCCACGTGAAGCACCTGAATGACCGCGTTCCCTTCATGAACCACAGAACTGTGTCACGGCACATTCCGCTTCCCGGAGGCGCGTTATACTAACGGACCAGCCGGGTAGCCATCGGCAATCGAGCTTATTGTGGTCACGTCCCGAGGTGAAATGCCTTCTACTTTGGTCGTAAATGTCGCCCGGGCGTTTTATGCACCCACTGCGACCGACCATAATAAGCGTTTACCGATTTTCCGGCTGCCCTTTGCAAGTGTGGTGTTGCGTGCACACCACACCCGCAATACGCAAAGCGTGCTGAAAAACGAAACCAGGAGATGATTCATGTCCGATCAATCCTCAGGCAGCGCCGATACCGCTGCCCGGGATCAGAAACCCGACGCTGTACTGCACGCCGATATTGTCCCCATGGTCTGGTTCAGCTGCGCGCTGGCAGCACTGGCAGGCCTGTTGTTCGGCATGGATATCGGGGTTATTTCCGGTGCCCTGCCTTTCATCAAGGAGGACTTCCATGTGTCGACAGCCATGGAAGGCTGGATCGTGAGCTCGATGATGGTGGGTGCCGCGCTGGGTGCTCTGATGGCCGGGGGCATTTCACAGCGTTTTGGTCGCCGAAAGGCACTGCTTTACAGTTCGCTGCTGTTCTTTATCGGCGCGCTGATTGCCGTTATCTCGCCCAATACCACCGTGCTGGTCATTGCCCGTATCCTGCTGGGGCTGGCGGTCGGTGTCGCCTCCTTCACGGCACCGCTCTATCTCTCCGAGGTAGCGCCGGAGCGAATTCGCGGCACGACCATCTCCTTCTATCAGCTGATGGTGACCATCGGCATTCTGGCCGCCTTCGTTTCCAACCTGGCCTTCAGCTATATCGAAAGCTGGCGCTGGATGTTCGGTGTCCTGATGATCCCGGCGTTCATGCTTTTCATGGGCGTGTTGATGGTGCCCACCAGTCCGCGCTGGCTCGCAGCCCGGGATCGCTTTGATGAAGCCCGCGAGGTTCTGAACCGTCTGCGCAGCTCGAAGACCGAAGTCGAATACGAGATGAAGGAAATCCAGGAGAGCATTAATTCCCAGCAGCAGAACCGCGGCTGGGACATGTTCAAGGAAAATCCCAATTTCCGTCGCTCGGTCCTTTTGGGGATATCCCTGCAGCTGGTGCAACAGTTCACCGGCATGAACGCGATCATGTACTTCGCGCCGCAGATCTTTCAGCTGTCCGGTTTCGAAGGTACCGCCGCTCAGCTTTGGAGTACGGTCATTACCGGGCTGGTCAACGTGCTGGCCACCTTCATTGCCATCGGCTTCATTGATCGTCTGGGGCGTAAACCGATCCTCTATGCCGGCTTTACCATCATGGCAGTGAGCATGGCCGTGCTGGCCATCATTCTCGGCATCGGCCCGTCCACGGCCTTCCTGCAGTACACCGCCATGGGCGCACTGCTGATCTTCGTAGCCGGCTTCGCCATGTCCGCCGGTCCGCTGATCTGGACCCTCTGCGCCGAAATCCAGCCGCTACGCGGTCGTGACTTCGGTATCAGCGCCTCGACGGTCTCGAACTGGGTGGGCAACTTCGCTGTTGGCCAGTTCTTCCCCATCATGATCGTCGGTATCGGTGGAACCGCTACCTTCGGCATTCTGGCCGGACTCAATGCGGTATTCATCGTCCTGACGCTTATGCTGATCCCTGAAACCAAGGGCATCTCGCTGGAGAGCATCGAGAAGAAACTGATGAATGGCAAGCGACTGCGCGACATCGGCACCTGATTGTTCGCGCAAGCCCAGGGGCCCTGCATCGTGCCGCGATGCAGGGCCCCTGTCGTTTCATGACACAGCTCGCAAACATGCACGAAACCCCATAAACTGCCTACCCGTTTATCTCGACCACCCCGGGAGCCCTTGATGCGCTGGCTGCTTGCTCTACTGTTGACCCTGATCAGTGTTAACGCCCTGGCCGACACCTTTCGGTTTACCGCCATCCCCGATGAAAACGAGGACAGACTGGTGGCGCGTTTCGACCGGGTGGCCGATTATCTGTCGCAGCAAACCGGCCTGGATGTCGAATACGTCCCGGTCAAATCCTACCCGGCGGCTGTCAGCGCCTTTCGCAATGATCAGGTCCAGCTTGCCTGGTTCGGTGGGCTGACCGGTGTACAGGCCAGATCTCTGGTGCCCAACTCCGAAGCCATCGCTCAGGGCAAGGAAGACGCTGCCTTTCGCAGCTATTACATCGCCAATGCATCGACCGGCATCGCCGCCGACCAGCAAGAGTTGCCGGATGCCATCCGGGGCCACAGTTTCACCTTCGGCGCCAAGACCTCGACCTCGGGACGTCTGATGCCGGAGTACTATCTGCGCCAGCGTTTCGAGCAGTCGCCACAGCAGCTGTTTTCCCGGGTCGGTTTTTCCGGTGATCACACCCGCACCATTGCGCTGGTCGAATCCGGTGCCTATGACATTGGCGCCGTCAATTACAAGGTCTGGCAAGCCGAGGTGCGTCAGCACAAGGTGGATACCAACAAGGTGCATGTCATCTGGAAGTCACCGCGTTATCCCGATTATCAGTGGACCATTCGCGGCGACGTTGATCAGCACTTCGGCGAGGGAACCAGGGCTGCCGTTCGTCAGGCGCTGCTCGACATGACCGACCCGGAGCTGCTCAAAAGCTTCCCGCGAGAAGGCTTCATCCCGGTGTCCAACGACGATTATGAACCCATCAAACGAGTCGGCAAGCAGCTGGGATTGCTGCGCTGAACGGAGCGCGTCGTGCCGCTGGTCACTTTAAAGGATGCCACGCTCGCGCATGGACGAGGCAAGCACCGTCAGATAGTGCTGGATAACATCACGCTCGAACTCCGTGATGGTGAACGGGTGGCGCTGCTGGGCCGCAGCGGCGTGGGCAAATCCACGCTGCTGGATGCAATACGTCTCGAACTGGGTGAGAAAGCGGCCTGGTGCCCACAGGAGCAAGGGCTGGTCGGCGCCCTCTCGGTCTATCACAACATCTACATGGGGCGACTTGAACGCTCCTCGACCTGGCGTAATCTGCGCAACCTGATCCGGCCGGACCCCACCGCCTGGCAAGCCATTGCCGAACTGTGCCACCTGCTCGGCATTGCCGATGTACTCCGCCAGCCGGTGGAAAGTCTCTCCGGCGGCCAGCGTTCGAGAGTCGCCATCGCCCGAGCACTCTACCAGGCCCGCCCTCACTTCCTGGGTGATGAACCGGTGGCCAGTGTCGACCCTCATCAGGGAGACCGCCTGCTGACACTGATTACCGAGCGTCATGGTCTCTGTCTGATTGCGCTCCACCAGCGTGAACTCGCCCTGAGCCACTTCGACCGGGTAATCGGCCTGACCCGGGGACGCGTTGCGCTGGATGCTGACACTTCAAGTCTGACGCTGGAACAGCTTGATGCGCTCTACCGTTCCTGAACGCCCGCGACCATTTGCCGATCTGTTCGCTGGCCATCGGCTCGGCCGCCTGAACCGCGTAGCGCTGGGACTGGTCATCCTGACGCTGATACTGCTACCGGCCGCCGATCTCTCGATTACCGTACGCGATCCCTGGGTAGAGCTTCAGCGTATGGCAGGTGGCCTGCTGACCCCGGATTTTGCCCGGGTGAGCGCCCCTTTCGAAGCGGTAGGGCTGACCGTCGCCTTTGCCCTCTGGGGTGTGGCACTGGGCCTGCTGGCCGGCATTCCGCTGACATTGGTGTTTCATCGTTGCCGATGGATTCGGGGGTTCTGCGCAGCGCTGCGAGCCGTACACGAACTGTTCTGGGCATTGCTGTTTCTGCAGATCTTCGGCACTTCTGCCGTTACGGCCCTGGCCGCGATTGCCGTCCCCTTTGCCGGTATCTTTGCCAAGGTCTTTGCCGAAATCCTCGATCAGCTCGACCCTGCCCCAGCCCATGCCCTGCCCCATGGCATCGGACGTCTGTCGCGCTTTTTATACATCGAGTGGCCGCAGGCACGTGGGCAATTGCTGGCCTATGTTCGCTATCGCTTCGAATGTGCCCTGAGAAGCAGCCTGCTACTGGGTTTCGTAGGCCTGCCGACCCTGGGGTTTTATCTGGAGAGCGCGTTTCGCCAGGGGCGCTATCAGGAAGCCGGGGCCGAGCTGCTGATATTCTACCTTTTGATCGGCACGCTGCGCTGGTGGGGTGATCGCCGCTTTTTATGGCTATTGCTTCCCATCAGCGCATGGCTACTCGGTCCGTGGCCGGATGTTGATCCATCGCTGGCATGGCGCTTTGTCACTCACGACATCTGGCCGGCGCCGCTGCTCAATGGTGATCCTGCGGGGCTTGCACAGTGGTGGACGCAACTCCCACCGCTGGGCGCCGCCATCGGAAACACTCTGCTGCTTGCATTGATGGGGACCAGTGGTGCACTGATTGTGGCTCTGGTGCTCTGGCCACTGGTTTGCAGGCATTTCACCGGCCCTGTTCGACGCTGGCTGGGAGCTGGCGTCCTGATTGCCCTGCGTTCCACTCCGGAAGTGCTGTTCGCCTTTGTGCTGTTACTGCTGACGGGGCCGTCGATGCTGCCCGCCTGGATCGCTCTGGCACTGCATAACGGCGCGCTGATTGCCTTTCTCGTCGCTCGCCACGCTGATGAGCTGCGCCCCGGGCTACCCGATGTCCGAGGCGTCAATCTCTACTGCTGGGAGTTGTTGCCGAGGGTAATGCCCGGCTTGCTGGCCCTGGTATTTTACCGGGCGGAGGTCATCATGCGGGAAACGGCCATTCTGGGGATTCTGGGTGTCGCGACACTGGGTTTTCAGATCGACTCGGCCTTCGCCTGGCTACACTTCGATACAGCCCTGTTCCTGTTGATCATCACCTGTCTACTCAATCTGACCGTGGACGCCCTCTCCCGACAACTTCGTCCTGCCCGCACGCCCACGGCGCTGAGCTGCGACACGCCCGGCCCGCCGGCCTGAGCGCTGGCCATTTCACTGCGGATGAAACAGCTGGACGCTGAAGGCATCCGGCGTATGGGGGTGACCACTGTCTCGCTTGATGAAACGAAACACAAAGCCCTTCCAGGCGCGGTACTGCGAAGCACCCGAATAGGAGGGAATGTGCTCGATACCATCACATACTACCCCGCTGTCATCGACAGTCACCGTAATCACCGGATCGCGAAATTCCACGTCGCCTTCGGGGAATGAAAGCTCAACCCGACCATCATCGATCTCCTCGTGACGATCGAAGAAATCACAACCCGGGCCATCACTGTCATGGCGATGCCAGCGCACGAACTGGGCCACCCCGGTCAGAGCGTGGCGCAGCTTGCCTTTTCCATCGACCAGCGCGGTCTGCCCCAGGATGCCCGGACGCTCCCGATTGATGCGATACTCGTCATAGTGCAGGGTATCCTTTCCCTCCACCTGACTGGCAAAGCGCAGGCTACCGTCCCAGACGCCCTGTTGCCCTGCCGACTCCGCAGTATCGAACTCGATATTGCCCCTGGCCGCCGAATGCCGGAAGACCAGCGGATTGGTATGCTGACTTTCGCTAGAGGCGCTGCTCTGAATCACGAACGGGGTCGCCGGCCCCCACTCATCCACCATGGCACGAATAGTGGTGGGCTCCACTCGAACCGACTTGGCGGTCGACTCCCGTACCACCAGCACGCCATTGTCGGTAGACACGCCACCCATCCGACCGGAATTCTTTTCGCTGGCAAAGATGTTGTCCCAGCCGTAATGCGCCTTGTTGGCGGCGGCAAAGCAATTCATGATCTGCTGGCTCATCGTGGTCCGTAGCGTCGGCCAGGGCTTTTTATCGCCGACGCGCCCTTCCCACCAGTTACCGATGAAATTTGAGTTGTAGATCAACTGGGCAAGAATGGCGTCCCCGCGCAGATTCTCGAAAATATTGTCCTGGAAGGTGCTGCCATGCAGTCGCCCTCGGGTAATGAAGGCATCATCGCAATAATTGAATTCGTTGCCGATGAGACGCACCGTGGTGGATTCGCTATCTTCGGAATCGACCAGCAGCCCGGTACCAATACCGACAAAGGTGCAGCGCAGCAGGTTGAAATTGACCAGGTTATCACCGGCATACAGCGCCCGGGCCGCACTGGTGAAACTGACGTTTTCGATCACGCTGTTATAACCGTAGACCTGCAGACAGGTCAGCTCACCCTTGAACCCTTTGCCATCGAAGACCAGGTCGCGCACCACCGGACCATGATTGCTGAACATCGGCTCATCACCGAGGGTATGATGCGGCACCAGTCGCGCCCCTTCCCCACCGGAGCGATCTGCCCGGCTGCGACCACCGCCCACCAGATTGCAGCGCTTCAGGTCGACATGACGTCCGATGGCATAGGTCCCCGGCGGAATATAGAGATTCTTGATCCGCTGCGAGCGCACCGCCCGCACGAAGGCCGCCGAGCTATCGCGCCGCCCGGAGGGGTCAGCTCCCCAATAGAGAATGTTCTCCAGCGCTTCGGCATCGAGCGCGTCGTCACGCTCGCGGCGGCTGTCAGCCTGACTCGGGGCCGCAGCCGCTACCATGCCTACTGCGGGCACCATGGTCAGAGCACGTCGCATGAAACGACGACGGTTACGATCATCCTCACCCATGGACATTACACTGTTCTCCTGCTGACTCGATCACTTCCGGAAAATGCATTGATGACTTCTCCCGCGAGCGCTGCTCAATGAAGACCACCGGACGCTTTGATCTCATATCGGTGATGCCGCCTGCCATGCCATTGTGACGCTCGACAGGCGTATTTACCTTTTGCCACACGGCTACGGCAGGCGGTTTATGATCACCCGGCGAGCGCTTACAATCGCGCCATGACTCCCATTCTCAGGACTTCGGCCATGCCCGTCTGCCCGCCTGTCTCGGAGACCAGGCTATATCTGCGTGACTGGCGCGCCTGGCTTCCCGGCAGCACCGTTGCTACCGACCCGCGCATCGATGCCAGCGAACGGCCCGAGGCCGAGCATATCCCGGCCATGTTGCGTCGGCGCCTGACGCCTCTGGGCCGTGCCGTGTGCGTGATGCTCCATGCACTGGGCAGCGATGCCGAAACCCTGCCGGTGCTGCATGCCTCTCGCCATGGCGATGGCCACCGTCCATTGGACATGCTCGACACCATCGCCTCCGGTGAAGGGGTATCCCCGGCTCGCTTCAGCCTGTCGGTACACAATGCCATCGTTGGGGTACACTCCATTGCCAGTGGACACCATGCGCCCATGGCAGCCATCGCTGCCGCTGGAGACGAGTTTGCGGCCCTGCTCGAGGAAAGCCTGGGCTATCTGGCCGACGGGCAATCGGAAGTCATTGCTGTCTTCAGTGACAGCCCGCTACCGACACGCTATCGTGCCGCCGATATTGCGCCGGAAACCCCGGCAGCCGTGGCGCTGAGATTTTCCTGCCGGGATGGCCGACAGCTTCGCGAGCAATCGGCCGATAAACAGGCCATGTCCGAAACGGTTACGCCACCCATGGTGGTCGACTGGCTCTGCCAACAGCGCACCAGCCTGACGACCCACCATCCACCCCGTTGCTGGTGGCTGGAAACACCGGACCTGAAGTCCCGTTAATGAACACAAAGACTGTCCGTTATAAAGAGAGTTCCATGGCTGAGACTGCCCAGACCCCACTTGAACGCTCCCTGGCCGAAATGGTCATCGAGACCCTCGAGCTCGAAGACATCACGGTCGATGACATTGATCCCGAAGCGCCTCTGTTCGGAGAGGGCCTTGGGCTGGACTCGATCGACGCACTGGAACTGGGGCTGGCGCTGCAAAAGCACTACGGCATCCGCCTGGACAGCGACAGTGAAGACAATCAGACGCACTTCGCCAGCCTGCGCAATCTGGCCGCGCTGGTTGAAGCACGCCGCACCACCTGAACTGTCACATGCCCCGCTGGCGCTTTCGCTCGACAACATTACCTGCGCTGGTGATCGGTCTGGTCATGCCCATGACCTGGTGGCTGATCCTGCCGACGACCGGTCCACTGCCCGTGGTCTTACTGGGTCTGATCCTTCTGATATGGCAGGCGATCACCGGCTCGCATCGATGGCGCTATCTGAGCATGGCAACGATCGTGACGCTACTGGTCCTGTTCGGCCATGCCGAAACAGGCATGCGGGCCTGGCCGGTACTTATCAATCTGGGGCTGGCTGGGCTTTTCGCGGCCTCGCTGCGTCCCGGCAGCATGCCCCTGATCGAACGCATTGCACGGCGCAGCGAGCCGGAGCTACCCGCCTCGGGGGTCCGTTATACCCGTCGGGTCACTGCCCTGTGGTGCGGATTTTTCGTCTTCAACACCCTGATGGCGCTGATGACCGGCCTGTGGGGCTCACGCGATATCTGGCTCCAGTACAATGGCGGGATCAGCTATCTGCTGACCGGTGTCCTGATGATGGGTGAATGGTGTGTCCGTCGCCGGGTTCGTCGCCGTCA